>JAPYUI010000097.1:0-15235 GCA_029936175.1 Kiritimatiellia bacterium | reverse complement strand
GAAGCCGCACGTAAAGTCATCACGCTCGCCATCGAGCGCTACGCGGCCCCTATCGTCAACGAGGTGACGACCAGTATCGTCAAGCTGCCCAGCGAGGAGATGAAGGGGCGGATAATCGGCAAGGATGGCCGGAACATTCGTTCCTTCGAGCAGGAGTCGGGGGTCAATCTCATTATCGATGATACGCCCCAGACGGTGACCATTTCCGGCTATGACCCCCTGCGGCGAGAGATTGCCCGGGAGGCGCTTGAACGCCTGGTCGAGGACGGTCGTATTCATCCCGCCAGTATCGAGGCCACGCTTGAAAAAGTGCGGAAAGAAACCGATGTGGCCATTCGCAAGGCGGGGGAGGATGCCGTATATACCCTTGATTTGCTGGATGTAGCACCGGAATTGATCCCGGTGCTCGGCCGGCTGAAATACCGGCACAGTTATTCCCAGAACATCCTCGATCACTCGGTAGAGATGGCGCATATCATGGCCACCATGGCGGGAGAGCTGAACCTCGACCCGATGGTGGCCAAGCGCGTGGGCCTGTTCCACGACATTGGCAAGGCGCTTACGCACGAGGTGGAAGGCAGCCATGCCCTTATCGGTGCGGAGCTGATCGAGAAATACGGAGAAACGCCGGAGGTGGTGAATGCGGTCGCGGCACACCACGGCGAAATCGAGGCGACGACGATTTATGCGCACCTGGCCACCGCGGCGGATGCCATTACCGCGGCGCGACCCGGGGCCCGCATGGAAAACACCCAGCAATACCTCGACCGCCTGAGCGACCTGGAAAAGATCGCCAATGCCTTTCCGGGGGTGAAAAGTACCTATGCCATCATGGCCGGCCGCGAGCTCCGGGTGATCGTCGAGCCCACCGAGATTGACGATTCGGAGGCGATGCAGCTCGCCCGGAGCATCGGCGCACAAATCGGAGAGCGCATGGAGTTTCCGGGCCAGATCAAGGTGGTGGTGATCCGTGAATCCCGCTGCGTCGAATACGTGCGCTGACCGAGGGTGCCTGGCGGCCAACCCGGTATTTGGCGCGCATGCCTTCCGGTTGATTTTTACCCTGTCCATGCCGCGTTTAATGTGTAGAACAACAGGTAAATGAACGTATTGTTTGCAGGAGATATCATGGGGTCGAAAGGGCGCCTCGCCTTCAGCGAGATTGTCCCCGGACTCAAGTCCAGCGGTCGCGTGGATATCGTGGTGGTTAACGCGGAGAATTCCGCCGGGGGCAAAGGGCTTTCCCCCAAGATCGCCGAGCAGTTATTTGATACCGGCGCTGATGTCATTACCCTGGGGGACCATGCCTGGGATCAACGCGAACTCGTCAGCTACATCGCCGACGAGCCCCGCATCGTACGCCCGGCAAATTTCAGCAAGGCCGCCCCGGGAAAGGGCGAGTATACCCTGGATAGTCCCTTTGGTAAGCTCACGGTGATGAGCCTTGTCGGGCGTGTCTTCATGAAGCCCTACAATTGCCCGTTTCAAAAAGCGGATGAGATGCTCGCCCAGAAAAACGGCAAGGCCGCCGCCATCCTGGTCGACTTCCACGCCGAAGCTACCTCGGAAAAAATGGCCATGGGGCATCACCTGGACGGGCGCGTGAGCGCAATGCTGGGTACGCATACCCACGTGCAGACCTCCGACGAGAAAGTGCTGCCCGGCGGTACCGCCTATTTGACGGATGCCGGGATGACCGGCCCGCAATACTCGATCATCGGGTGTGAGATCGAGGCCGTGCTTAAGAATTTCACCACCGGGATGCCCGCGCGTTTTAAACCGGCCGAAACCACGGCCGCGCTGGAAGGTGCGATCATGGATATCGACCATATGAGCGGCACGGCCCGCAGTATCGAGCGGTTGCGGATCGTCCACGATGCCGCGTAGCGATATCGAGTAAAGGGCCTGCGTACCGATGCCGAGTAAAGATTCCCCGCGCCGTGTCTACCAGGTCTCCGAGCTCACCCGGTGGATCAAGGCTGTCCTTTCCGAGAAGGTGGGTGCGGTCTGGATCGAGGGCGAATGCTCCAATACCAAGGACCATAGTTCCGGGCATTTGTATTTCACCCTGAAGGATGCCACGGGGCAGATCCGCGCCGTCATGTTCCGGGACGATCGTGTAAACCTGGCCTTCCCGGTAAAAGACGGGATGAAGCTCCGGGTCTACGGCCCGGTAACGATCTATGCACCGTCCAGCAACTACCAGGTTATTGTGCAGCGGATCGAGGACGCCGGCACGGGCAGCCTGCAGGAAGCCTTTGAAAAGCTGAAGGCCAAGCTGAAGGCAGAGGGCCTGTTTGAGGCCTCGGCCAAGAAGCCGCTCCCGCTCCTGCCCCGGCGAATCGGGATCGTAACCTCCCCGACCGGGGCGGCGATCCACGATATGCTGCAGGTGCTCAAGCGGCGTTACCCGAACCTGCATGTACTCATCGCCCCGGTACCGGTGCAGGGTGAAGGGGCGGCCACGCGTATCGCGAATGCAGTGGACCATTTCAGCCAGACCCGCTCCGTGGATGTCATCATCGTCGGACGGGGTGGGGGCAGCCTTGAAGATCTCCAGGCCTTCAACGAGGAGGTCCTGGCCCGCGCCTTGGCGGCCTGCGAACTGCCGGTGATTTCCGGGGTGGGGCATGAGGTCGATTTCACCATTTGTGACTTCGTGGCCGATTTGCGCGCGGCGACCCCGTCCGCCGCGGCTGAGCTGGTCATCCGGCCCAAGGCGGAATTCGAGGATCGCATCGACGGACAGCGTCGCCGCCTGGTTCGCGCCCTGGATACTCGCCGCCTGGAGTTGAAGAACCGCTTTGTCAGCGCAAGCCGGAGCTACGTGTTCCGCGAGCCGCACAATCTCCTGCTTCGCTATCGCCAGCAGGTCGATGGCTTGCGCGGGCAGTTGCGCCAGGCCCTGCGCGGCTCTTCCGGCGCCGAACGCGAGCACCTCAAGCGCCTGCACTTGCGCCTGGGTCACGAGGCCACCGGCCGCCTGCGGGAAGTCCAGCACCGCCTCGACGATGCACAGAGCGGCCTGCTCCGCGAAGCGGAGCGCTGCGTCAAGGAGCGTCGCCAGCGCGTCGAGCAATTCGAAAAACAATTGCGCGCCCTGAACCCCTACCAGGTCCTGGAGCGCGGGTTCAGCATCACCCACGCAGCCGACGGCTCGGTGGTGAAGCAGGCGGCCGACGTGAGCAAGGGTGACCGGCTCAGGACCCGCCTGGGCCGGGGCGAGATCGATTCCATCGCAGAGTGAGGTCGCTTGCGCGGCCCGGTTTAAATCGCGTAATCCACGAAGTCCGGAACGGGTAATTCCCGTGGCGGTGGCCGCATCATGCCCGCAGCCACCGTCGCGTTCGTCGCGGGATCGATGATGATGAAGCCGCCGGTCTGGCGGTTCTTGCGGTACTCGTCGTAGGCGAGCGGGGTGGAGGTCTTGAAGGCTATTCGGCCGACGTCGTTCAGCTTCAGGCCGGTGACCTCGGTATCGAAGGCCAGGTCGTCGATGTTCACATGGTGAATCACCTGCTTGACCATCATCTGGCTGGTGTTGCTCGCCTGCTTGATCAGGTACTTGCGCCCGAGCTGCATTGGGCTTTGGTGCATCCAGCAGATGTTCGCCTCGTGATCCTTGGCGATGTGGGGCAGGTTGTCGATGTCGCAGATGAGGTCCCCACGGCTGATGTCGACGTCGTCTGCGAGCAGGATGGAAACGGATTGCGGGCAGAAAGCCTCGTCCAGGTCGCCCGCCAGGGTGTTGATCGACTGGACGGTTGTGCGCATCCCGGAGGGCAGGACGATGATCTTGTCGCCCGGTTTGACGATGCCGCCCGCGACCTGCCCGGCGTAGCCGCGGTAGTCGTGGTGCTCATCGGTGAGCGGCCGGATGACCCACTGGACGGGGAAGCGAAACTCCTTCATCGAGCGATCGCTGGCAATATAGACCTCCTCCAGGTGGCCAAGCAGGGTGGGGCCGTGATACCAGGGCGTGTTTCCCGACGCATCGACCACGTTGTCGCCCTGCAGGGCGCTGATGGGAATAAAGGTGATATCCTTTACATCGAGGCGCGGTGCGACGGCCATGAACTGGTCGTGTATTTCCTTGTAGCGCGCCTCGGAAAAATCGACGAGGTCCATCTTGTTGATGCAGACGACCAGGTGCGGGATGCCCAGCAGGGCGGAGAGGTACGCGTGGCGGCGGGTCTGCTCGACCACGCCGTTCCGGGCGTCGATGAGGATCAGCGCGAGGTTGGCGGTGGAGGCCCCGGTGACCATGTTGCGGGTGTACTGCACGTGGCCGGGGGTATCGGCGATGATGAACTTCCGCCTGGGCGTGGCGAAATACCGGTAGGCTACATCGATGGTGATGCCCTGCTCGCGTTCCGCGCGCAGCCCATCGGTCAGGTTGGCCAGGTTGACCTCGGTGCCGCCCGCGAGGTCGGCGGAACGTTCCATTTCCTCCCATTGGTCCTCGAAAATGGACTTGGAGTCGTGGAGGAGGCGGCCGATCAGGGTGCTCTTGCCGTCATCGACGCTGCCCGCGGTGGTAAAGCGTAAAATTTCTGTTTCGTTTTGCATGAGAAAATTAAATGATACCGTACAGGCTTAAAGGGTCGGCCGCCGGGGACAAGGGTCCTCGAGGGCGCCTAGAAGTAGCCCTCCTTCTTGCGGTCCTCCATGGCGGCCTCGGACACCTTATCGTCCGCCCGCCCGCCCCGCTCGGTAACCCGCGCGGCGGAAATCTCGGTGATGATTTCTTCGATAGTACTCGCGGTCGACTCGATGCACCCCGTGCAGCTGATGTCGCCGATGGTCCGCACGCGGACATCAAGCGCTTTTGTTTCTTCCCCGTCCTTCAAGGGGAGCAGGTCGCAGGCGGGGAGCCACTGGCCGTTGCGGCGGACGACTTCGCGCCGATGGCTGTAGTAGATCCTCGGGATCTCGACGCCTTCGCGGCCGATGTATTCCCAGACGTCGGTCTCGGTCCAGTTGCTGAGCGGGAAGATCCGCATGTTTTCCCCGGGCTGGACCCGGGCGTTGTACAGGTTCCAGAGTTCCGGCCGTTGGTTCTTGGGGTCCCACTGCCCGAAATCATCGCGATGGGAAAAGAAGCGTTCCTTCGCGCGCGCTTTTTCCTCGTCCCGGCGGGCCCCGCCGATACAGGCGTCGAACTGGAATTCCTCGATGCCCGCGAGCAGGGTGGGGATCTGCAGGCGGTTGCGGCTGGGCTCGCCGGGGGTGGGGACGGCGAGTCCTTTCTCAATCGCATCGTCCACGGTGCGAACGATGAGTTTTGCCCCCAGTTCCCCCGCCCGGCGATCACGGAACTCAATCAGCTCGGGAAAGTTGTGCCCGGTATCAATGTTGAGCAGGGGGAAAGGAATCGTCGCCGGCCGGAAGGCTTTTTCCGCGAGCCGGAGCAGGCAGATGGAATCCTTCCCACCGCTGAACAGGAGTGCCGGGCGTTCGAACTCAGCCGCGACTTCGCGCATCACGTGGATGGCTTCGGTCTCCAGCATGTCGAGATTGGACAGGGTGTATCGGGACATAGGGTTTTTACTCGTGCGCTAGATATTCAGCAGGGGATAGGGTTACGCCAACAGGCCAACCTTCGCTACAACCCGGAGTGGGTGAGGTGCAATCCACATTCACGGTTCTCCAGGACCTTGGTCGGGTCGTAATAATTCTTTTCGTCGGGGAGATCGTGTTCCGCGAGGTAGGCCTCCATGTCTTCGTCGGAAAAGTGGAATACGGGGCTGATTTTCAACAGGCCTTCGCCGGAGGAGGTGGCGATGTCCATGGTTTCCCGGGTCGGATTCTGCACCTTGCGCAGGGCGGTGAACCAGATGCTCGGCTGGAGTTCGGCCATGCCCCGGTGGAAGGGTTCCAGCTTGACTTCATCGGTAAAGAGCTGGTGCTTCGCCTCGTCCTCGATGGACGGGATCCCGCCGAGCAGGGCGTCGCGGTGGGCAGCACTCCGCCGGGGGATGTAGAGGTGGATGTTCAGGCCGAGTTGCTGGCTCAGTTTTTCCGCGACGATATAGGTGTCCCGCGTGTTGTAGCCGTGATCGACCCAGAGGACGGGAATATCCGGCTTCACCTGGCTGACCAGATGGAGGATCACGCCTTCGTAGGGGCGGAAGTTCGTCGATACAATCGCCTGCCCCTTGGCCCGGTCCATCGCCCATTCAACGATTTCCCGGGCTTCTTTCCCGGCCAGTTCCGCGTTGATGGCTTTCAATTCTTCGTCCGTCATTTCCGGTTCCTTCAAATGCTGTAATTCAAGACCTGGCTGGCCTGGCGTTTCTGCTCATCATCGCAGAGTTTCTCAAAACTGAACGAGTCGAAAACATGGGCGAGTGCGTCACGGGCCTGTTCCCAGACCGGTTCAAGCACTTCGCTGCAGCCTGTTTTGACCTCCTTGCCGGAGGTGGCGATCATGGGGCCTTCAAAAATACGGATGACCTCCCCCAGGCTGATGTCCCGTGCGGGGCGGGCCAGGTTGTACCCGCCGTCCTTCCCGCGGACGGAATGCGTCACCCCGTTCTGCTTCAGCTGCCGAAGGATGGCTTCCAGGAAGCGGGCGGGTATGCCCTGCTGCCGGGCGATCTCAGCGATCGTTACCGGGCCGGACCCTTCGCGCTTGGCCAGTTCGACCACGGCCTTCAAGGCATAGATGCATCGATTCGAAATCATATTTAATCTACACTAAATCAATAGACATACTGTACTTAATCGCTTTGTCAAGTGCGGGTAGCGCATCGCTAAGTTCCGGCGTATCTTAGGGGGTACAATGACGGGTCGTATGGATGAAACGCACGTTATGTAATTTATGAAGTTTAGAATTGCCAAGTTAGGCCCCCGTTTTTACGATTAAATCCGCTTATGGTTCTCACCCAACAGCGCATCCTCTGCCTGGTCTTTCGCGTCGTGCGCCAGGTGCTATTGCTCGGTATACTGGCGAGCTTGCTCGTCCTCTGGTGCTGGAGCCGCGACAACGATCCCCGCTTCCATCACTTCCTGGGCACCCGCCCGGGAAAGATCCTCGGCAGCTTGACCGGCTGGACGGTAGCCCCCGGGTACCTGGAAAAGAGCGATGCGGAAATGAGCTCCCAGGAGCGTGGCTACAAGCGCTCTTTGGAAAAGGTCATGCAGCGCCAGTGGCCGGAACATATCATGGCCCTGAATGATGGCTCGCTACTGCAGGGGCGCGTGCTCGGAGAAACCCCGCGCGGTATTCGCTTTAAACCGGTCCCCGGTGAAGTGGTGCTCGCAGAGCTGGTGGTACCCCGGAGCCTGATCAACCACGTGGAAAAAAACCGGAACCTGATCCGGCCCATCACCTATCGGGATGTACAGTTTAAGATGGAGTTCCCGGATCTCGGGTTTCTCCGCAGTGGCCCCTACACCATGCTGACCGATGCGGATACGGACCGTGCCCGGGCCTTGATGCGTAAACTCGATAAGCTGGATGTCGACCTGAGACGTGCATTCAGGACCCTGCTGCGCCCGGCCGCTGGGGCCCTGGATACCCAGGTTGTATACGTGGTGGAGAAGAAGCGTTTCCTTGCGAACCGGAGCCGTTTTGCCCACGATCCTTCCCAAAGCATCGCGGGATTATATATTCCTGAAAAGGAACGACTTATCATCTATGATCAACTGGGAGGGGGCGGAAAGTCAAAGCTCCCGGAGATGGAGTTTGTTTCCACGGTGCCGGTTTACGCCGGCGCGGTATACCGCCCGAATATGCAGACCTTCATCGACGAAACCCACCAGACCCTCCGCCACGAGGGGGCCCATCATTTCCTTTTCAAGTACGGCATCCATTCCGATTTTCATGCGGAGAATCCCTGGTTGATCGAGGGCCTGGCCTGTTACTTCGAGAGCGAAACCCCTGGGGACCTTGTTTCCACCTATGTCAACGCCCTGAAGGCGGGCTCGGATTACGGCTGTTTTATCCCGCTGGATGACCTGGTGAATTATCGAAGCCATGATGGTATTATGCACCTGGAGGGCCGCTTCGACCTGTCTTATGCGCAGTCCTGGGCCCTGGTTCGCATGTTGATGCAGGCGGATCTCCGACCCGGATTCTTCCAGTATATGCGCTTCATCCGGAATCCGGATAACCTGGGGGACCTGGCTCATCGCCCGCGTATAGCCCTACTCGCGGGTCAACTGGGACTCTCGATTCCGGACCTGGAATCGCGCTGGCTCCAGTCCCGGGCGGAACTGCTCGTGTCCAACTGAGGAGCCCCGGTTTCCTTCCGGCTTCCCGCGGGTTCCATTTCGAGGTTTTTTCGGTCAGAAAACGCGTGTCATCCCCCTATTTATAGCTGAAGAGTATTCGGTGTCGATTCCATGCCCTTGCGGTGGTTCCCGTTTTTGCTGGCGGGCTTATCGGTCCCGGGTAGGCTTCGTGTGTCAACCAGGAGAATTTTATGCGTCCAATGAACACGTTTTCCATCCTGATCGGCCTCGGCTTGAGCGTTGCAGGCTTCAGCGATGATTGGCTGCAATGGCGAGGTGCCGATCGCAACGACCTGAGTAAGGAAACCGGACTCCTGCAGTCCTGGCCCAAGGATGGTCCCCGGCAGGTCTGGACCTTCAGGCATGCCGGCGTGGGCTACAGCGGCCCCGCGATTGTCGGTGGTAAACTCTACACCATGGGCTCCGTGGAGAAGGTTGAGAAGTTATTCTGCCTGGATGCGGGGACGGGGAAGGAATTGTGGACCGGGGACCTGGGTGAGGAACTGGAAAACGACTGGGGGAATGGCCCGCGCGGAACGCCCACCGTACAGGGAGGCCATCTTTATGTGCTCAGTGCCAGGGGCAACCTGCATTGCATCGACCTCTCCACGGGAAAATCAGCCTGGACCCGGTCGATGGTGGACGACCTGGGCGGGAAGATTCCGAAGTGGGGCTATGCCGAGTCCCCGCTCGTCGATGGCGAGCGGGTGATTGTGACCCCCGGCGGTTCAAAAGGTGCCCTCGCGGCCTTAAACAAAACGAACGGCGAGCTCCTCTGGCAGAGCAAGGACTTCAAGGATCCCGCGCAATATTCCTCCTGTATCGTCGCGGAGCACAACGGCAAGCGCCAATACATCCAGCTTGTCAGTGCCCACGTCGTGGGCATCGATGCCGAAAGCGGCGATGTGCTGTGGAAGACCCCCTGGGACGGCCGCGTCGCGGTAATCCCCACGCCGATATTCAAGGACGGCCAGGTTTTTGTCTCCTCGGGCTATGGCGTCGGCAGCATGGTGGTGGATATCGCGGATGACTGGAAGGTCACCCAGACCTGGAAAAACAAGAACATGAAGAACCACCACGGCGGCGTGATCCTCCTGGGAGACCACCTGTTCGGCTATTCCGATGGGGCCGGCTGGTCCTGTATCGACTGGGCGGCTGGCGACTACACATGGCGTGAAAAAGGTTCGCTCGACAAGGGTGCGATCGGCTACGCCGACGGGCGTTTTTACCTGCTGGAAGAGAAGACCGGAACCGTCGTGTTGATCGATGCCTCGACCAAGGGATACCGGGAGCGGGGTCGTTTCGTCCTCGCCCCGCAGACCCAGCTGCGTAAGCCCAAGGGCCGCGTGTGGACCCACCCGGTCATCAGCAATGGAAAACTATACCTGCGCGACCAGGAAATTATCCACTGCTACGACGTAAAGAAGTAACCGGGTCAACTCAAACGCTTGAGTCGATCCTGCACATCGGCGCGAAAACGATCGATGTAGCCCAGGGTGAAATCCTCCACTGTCATCCCGTCGTCCTGTACCAGGGGGCTCAGGTCCATGGCCCAATTGACCATGTGGTCTTCATCTTTTGCATGGGAATCCAGGTAGGTCGCGTTGGCCAGGGCCCGCGCGGGAATGGCCTTGTCATAGCGCTTGCCCCCGCTGATCTGTGAGTCGAACAGCGAGATCAGGGCCTGGGCGAGATTATCGCGCTCGTCGATCGGCAGGTGGGCCTTTTCCTCGTCCAGCATCCAGTCGAGGTTGCGCCAGACTTCCACCCCGTAGACTTTCGCCGGCCGCCGGTCCTGCGGGAGCGCCCGCAAGGCGGCCAGGCAGCGCAGGAATACCGCGATATGGGTATCGTGCTTGTCCGCTGGGTTGTGCAGGTAAAGGACCTCCGGCCGGGCAGCATCCAGGATCGCCCGCAGGTCATCGACGACTTCCGTCCGTGTTGGATCCTTCACCTCCCGGCTGGCGTAGAGCGTCTGGATCATGCAGCTGTAATCGCCGACCACGGCCGCCTTGCGTTGTTCCTTTCGTCGAACCCGGGCCATGTCCTCGTCGGTATAGGCCGCGTAGGCCCCGCTGCGCGAGCTGCCGGCCCCGTCGGTTATGGTCACCCCGCTGAACCAGCGTTCGTCCGATTCGTAACAGGCATTGATCCCGTGGAAGGCAAAGACCTCCAGGTCGTCCTGGTGTGCACCGATTCCCATGTGGGTGCTTCGCCCCAGGGCGCGGTCGGGGTCGCTCCCGTCGGGTACAAAGATATCCGCCTGCGGGTTTGTGAGCTTCATGTGGTTGAGTATAGGGTGGCCCTTCGCGTAGGGCGAATGCTTTCTCCGGCCAGGGATTAAAAATAGCCCCGCATGTTTGCCGGGCCTGCAGCGTGGCACCGGGAACGGAGCCCGCTACTTCATCAGGTCTTCGGCGGTCGCGCGCAGGGCCTGGAGGTCGGCACCTGATTTCCCGGGGAAATCAAAGGGTGCCAGGTTCCAGGTCTCGGTAAACCCGGTGCGGCCACCGGGCAGGATGCGCTCGCGCGGGCCGATCGGCTCCAGTTCCACCACGCTCCAGTTGTCCGGATACCAGATCGACAGGGTGAGGCCCGCCAGCTCGTTGTACACCCGCTCCGGGTACACGGGATAGTGCTTCAGGAACATCAGGTTATTCGGTGACAGGTAGGCGAACCAGCCCGCGGTGCTGTCGAAACCCAGCTTGGGATTCCGCGGGGCCCCGAGGATCTCGATGAAGCCCTGGCGCTCGCGAATCAAGGGGTCTTCCGGCTTGAAATCGATGACGTGGCCGTTTCGTTCATACATCACATACTTGTTTGGAAAGCGACTGGGCGTACTGAGCGGGATGACCACAATGCCTTCTCCCTGGGCAAAGGTCCGGCTCCAGTGGCCGTATTCAAGCACCCGGTCGGAAACGTTGAGGATGATCTGCCTGCAGCTCAGGCTTGCACCTTCTTTGGCCAGTTCAAATTCCCGGATGAGCTGTACGCCGGAGGCGGCGTCTTCCTGCGAGGTCAATCGCGCTCGACGTGGACCGGTGATTTCACCCGTCCACGCGCCCTTCCACAGGAGGGGGTGCTTCGGAATAACCAGCTCCGGGCCGATGTCGAAACGGCCCGCCGGTGAGGGGTTTTTAGCCCCGGGCTTGGGCAGGGGAAGCGCCTGGAGGCCCTGGTATGAATACTCGAGCACCCGCCCGCCGACCGCCGGGCAGAGGATGGCCCGGGTGGTCCGGTTGCTCAGCGCGATGCATGCATCGAAGCCGTGAAACGAACCTTGTCCCGCGCCTTCCTCGGCGGAGCAGAGGGTGAAGGGGAGGAGTACCAGGCACAGGCGTTTTTTCATGGGGTTTTCAGTTCCTGCTGATGGGGGCTGTGCCGGGTGCCTTGCGGCCAATAAAATGCCCGAGCGGATAGCCGGCCTTGTCCGTGATCATCCAGATGTGCCCGGGATAGGTGCTCTGCGTCTTGAAGGCCCCGGGCGCGAGTTGGCCATACGCAATCCGGTCCCCGGTGTTGGTGATCCAGAAAATCATGACCGGGTGATCGCGGTGATTCTCAAATCGGATCTCCGTGCGGTCCGGCCCGGTCGCCCCGGTGTTGGGAACCGGCCGTCCCTTGAACGGGAGCACGACGCGGGTCGAGCTCTCACCCAGCACAACGCAGCAGGTCACGAGCACGATCACCAGGATTTTTCCATGGTCGCAAGGCATACTGAAGATCTTTCCCATGATCGAAAAAATAGCAACGGGTTTTCCTGTCCCGGGCTGAATATCCCCCCGGGGGGCGGGTGGTTTGAAAGCTTTCCGATCATAGTAAAACAGGGAAAACCATTGCAGGCGCAGGAAAAAATAGGCATCTTCGCCGCTTCAACCGCATGAAGATTGCCTACGACCATTCGATCCAGTCTTTCGCCGCGGGTGGAACCGCCACCTATACTCGGGAGCTGCTCAAGCGGCTGCCGGCGGCGGATCCGGCGATGCAGCTCGATGGATTTACGCATGCATTCAAGGGAGACGCGGGATGGATTCGGCATAAAAAAGATGTGTTGGCCTGGCAATTGGCCTGGCCGAACAAGCTGGACCAGCTGTGCCGGGAAGGGGGCTACGATTTGCTGCATGTGACCTCGTCGGTGGCTCCACGGAAGCCTTCCCTGCCGGTGGTGTTCACGGAATACGATATTTCTCCCCTGCTTGACCCGCGCTCGTACGGCCCCTGGCATAACTGGGTCTTCAGGCATTACACCCCGCGCATGGTGGACGTGGCCCGGCACATCATCACCATTTCGGAATTCACGCGGCAGGAGATGCTGGGGTACTTCCCGAAGCTGGCGGAGGACCGGATCACCGCCATTCCCCTGGGGGTCGACACCTTGTTCAAACCGGCTGACGAGGAGGCGCGAATCCGGGTAAGGGATACCTACGGCTTGCAACGCCCCTTCGTCCTGTCGAGCTGCTCCCTGGTGCCGCGCAAGAACATGAACCGCCTGCTGGAGGCCTACCGGCGGATTTGCGACCGGATCGATTACGACCTGGTGTTGGTGGGCGATCCGGGGCGGGGCTCCGGGCGCTTGATAAGATACATCGACCAGATGCATTTATCCGAGCGGGTCCACCTCACGGGCTACGTGGAACGCGACGTGTTGCCGGCCCTGTACTCGGCGGCGGCCCTGTTTGCATATCCATCGCTGTACGAGGGGTTCGGCCTGCCGCCCCTGGAGGCGATGGCCTGCGGTTGCCCGGTGTTGACCTCGAAGGGGTCGAGCCTGCCCGAGGTGGTCGGGGACGCCGCGGTCATGGTGAATCCGCTCGATATACAGGATATCATTCGCGGGTTGTCGGAGCCGATCCTGGACGAGGGCTATCGGGGGGAACTGCGGGAGGCGGGGCTTGCCCGGGCCGCAAGGTTCAGCTGGGAGCGAACGGCCGCGGAGACGGTGGGGGTCTATCGCTCGGTTCTCGAAAAGGCCTGATCGTACGCTTCCTCCACCGCCGTATAAGGGGCCGTTTCCCCCGCTCAGGTTTTCAAGGTTGCTTCAAAACCTTCCAGCACGGCATTCCCGAAACGTTCCCATGAAAACCGCTCGCGCAGCGTTGTTCCCACGGCCCGGATCTCCCCTTCATCCATCGCCAGGACCTCGTCGAGTGCCGGTTGAAAGCTCTCGCGCTCGTCGAGCGTGAATCGCCCCTTGTCGGTACCCACGCCCAGGATCTCCTCGACGGCCGTACCCGCCGCGTACACGACGGGGGTCCCCAGGAAATACGCCTCCAGTCCCGGCAGGCCGAAGCCCTCAATTTCAGACGGGAGTACCAGGGCTCGGGCTTTGCGGATTACCTGGATGAGGGCCTCGCGATCGAGGAAAGGCAGGCTGTGTACACCGTCCGGGCCTGGGCGATCCTTTCCCACGAGGTGAAGCGGTGGGAGATCACCCGGGGTCTGCCACCAGTCGAGGAGCATGGCGGATTTTTTATGCGGAGCGTCGGAATAGAGATGGAGGACGTAATCCTCCTTGGGGGTCTCGTCCGGGTGAAGATGCTCGAAGCTGCAGGCCTCGTAGGTGACCTGGATGGGCGGGGGCTGGAACTTGCGGCGTTCGCAGAAGTCCCTGATTTGTTGCTCGGCATTCTTGGAGATGGTTAGAATCCGGTCCGCCCGGCGCAGGCTGTCCGCTGCGAGGCCCAGCCAGTAGGTGTAGTTGGCTTTTGATCGGGCCGTGGGATAATGATCCACGTAGTGCTGGAGGATCATGTCGTGCATCGTGATCACGGTTTTCGCGCGCGGCCGGGCGAGCCGGGAGAGGTAGCCCTTGGGATAGTACCAGAGGTCGCTTTGCGGGCGGTGCAGGACGGGGTGGAGATGATCCGCAAGGAGCCGGCCGAGGCCGTGGTCGGTAGACCATGGGAGCCGGTGCTGGTCAACGCCCTCGACCTCGAAAGGGGCGGAGGATTTGGAGCCGAGCGTGCGGAGGTGGAGGCCGGGGCGCTGGCCCAGCTCCCCGAGCAGGCCGAGCGTCATCTGGGTGATACCGAGGCTTCGGTCGCGGTGCGGATTCTGGTCCGCCAGGTATATCGTGACGTCCATGGCGGCTTGCGTGGGATGTGGCGACTAAGCACCGCCCCGGGGGCTTATTTCTTCGGCCCGTAGCCCTTGACCGGTTTGCCGTCATCCCCGAGTTTACCGGTGACCCAGAGCAGGCCGGCGGAAACAAGGTCGAGATACTCCTTGGACTCCATGGTCGAGTTGTGGTGGCCCACGGTTGTGCCAAAGACGCGTGCAGCGCCGTACTGGTTGATCCACACGCAGTGGTGTTTTTCCTTGTCCGCGGTTCCGAGGACGAGCGGGGTGGCGGTGTCCCAGGTCTTGTTTTCCCGGTAGAGTTCGCCTTCGGGGGTGGTCCACTCCGCGGGGAAGTTTTTCATGATCGGGTGCTTCGGCGCGAGGTTCTTCATCGTGATCGCGTGCTTCTTCCCGTGGTTGGGGGAGGTGACCCCGAGAAACTTTTCCCATTCGTCGGTTTTCGTCTTCCAGTGGTGGCTGTGATAGGTGCAGTGGAGGGCCACTGCGGGAAGGCCTTCGCGGTGCACCTGGGTGATGCCCTCGACGTAGGCGTCATCCTTGATGTGGGCGAAGCAGATGTTGTAGAGCACGACGTCGAAGTTCTTCCCCCAGCCTGCGGCTTGCAGGAGCGGATACTTGTAGTCCCCGCTCTTGCCGCCTTCGTGTACAATCTCGAAGTGGGTGTTGGCGCGGGCGGTGATGCCCTCGCTGAGGATGATCTTCTGCTTGTCGTAGTCGTGGCAGCAGCCACCGGTCAAGTGCAGCACCCGCAGGGGCTTGGCGTCTTGGGCGGAAACGGCGCAGGTGATCGCCGCAATGAACAACAGGTTGAGTATCTTTCGCATTATCGTCCTCTGGGTTGGGTTTTAACCGGGACAGGTATATCAGGGTTTTAATTCAGGATTGTCTACGCAAAATCGTGGGATTTTCGGGCGGC
>JAPYUI010000096.1:3812-16660 GCA_029936175.1 Kiritimatiellia bacterium | reverse complement strand
AGTTCCATCTACATGCGCCGCTACACCCGAAACCAGGGAAGTATGAACATGTGGAACATGACTTACAATGATTTCTCCAACAACCGGACCTCGCACGCGAAGTTTACCCTGCTGACGGATAAGGAGCAGAAAAAGTTTACCCTCTTGATCAACGGCAGGCTGGTCAAGCAGTGGAATGATGCGGGTACCTTTGCCGGACTGGGTAATGGAATTATGTTTAAGCCCCAGAATACCGGGTTCATGAAGTTCTATAATATTCGGGTGACTGAATGGGACGGCGTCATCCCCCAGGCCGGCGAAAATGCGGAGGAAGACCCGAAATCTGACCAGGTACAGTTCCTGAACAAGGACAAGGTCACGGGCCGCCTGGTTTCTGTCGAAGGTGGAATGGTTTCCTTTAAAAGTGAGTTTGCCACCCTGGATATCCCGCTGAATCGTATCAACGAAATCATCTTGTCCACGGAAGAAGCTGAACGGGCCCGTCGAAACAGGGATGATATGCGCTTGAAATTCACCCGGACCGGCAGCTTGACGATGCAGTTGCTCAAATTGGAGAACAACATATTTTATGGGAAGAGCGAGAATTTTGGCGAGGTCCAGATTCCGATGGATGCGTTCCGGGATGTTGAATTTAACATCTATGACCGCAAAGAGGGGGAGGATGAGGAATTCAATTTTTGAGCCGATCCGTCTGTCCCGAGACCCTGGGGGTCTTCGTTTGCCAGGGTTTTCCCGTATCCGTCTCATGGAGCGAATAGGAATCATCGTGATACCTCGCCTTGCTCGACTTGTTCTTGCCGGATTCCTGGCAGGGTTCACCCACTGCCCCGCCGATCCCTATCACCTCGTGCTGAAGCAGCACAAGATGCCGGTCGATCGGAACGGGCTGGAGTCCTTTTTGTCTTCGATTACACCCAATCCGGAACGACAGGAATTGATCGCCGGGTGGATGGTGGATCTCGGGGCTGATCAATATCGAAAACGTCAGGATGCCGAGGAACGCCTTGCTGCGGCAGGCCTTTTCAACATGGATGCCCTGCAAGCATTGCAAGATTCAGACGACCCGGAGATTAAGGTCCGGGTAGCGCGTATCCTGAATGCCCACCAAGACGTGGATCGACCGGTACTCCTCTATTCCGTGCTGCAGGTATTGGAAACAAATCAGCCTCCTGTGAAGTTGTCCCTGCTGCTGGAGAACCTATCACATGCGGATCCTCCCTGGTTGTTTCAGGAGTTGGTCGACCAGATCTCGAAGCAGACCGTCAGTCCGGAGGCATACGAGCGTCTGGCCAAGCAGAAGAACGAGCATTCGCGTGCCATGTATATGCTGCTGAGCAAGGACCCGGCCACGCTCGCCGATGGCTTGATTCATCCCTCACCCCGGGTGAATCTGGCGGCGGCCTACCAGTTGGCCAGACAGGGAGAAGCGCTCGGCCACGAGGCCCTCTGGGCCGTGATGGGTGGCGAGGATGCATTGGCGCGGGCTTCTGCGGGCCGGATCCTGGCTACCCTGGTGGAAGAACCGGCGCCGTATTACCCCTACGCCGCTGTAGATACCCGACGCGTACAGGTAGACGCCTGGAAAGAAATCGTGACGGATCGAAGCACGTGGGTGGATCCCTCTCCGAATGCGTTTCCCCCCTTATACCGGTGCGTGCCCCTGCTGCTCGCCCGAGGGTATCGTGGTGGCGTGATCGAAATCGATCCCAGCGGCCAGGTAATCTGGGACTTTAATATCCGTGGAGCCTGTAGCGCGGAGCGTATGCAGAACGGGAACACCTTGATCGCCTCCTATACGGAACGCCGTGTGGTGGAGGTTACACCCGGCGGAACCGAAATTTGGGAATTTAAAACACCGACGCAGAACGCCCGTCCCCTGAAGAACGGCAATGTGCTTATCTCCTGCTACAGTGATAACCGGGTGGTCGAGATACGTAAATCAGACGATGTCGTGGTCTGGGAATACGCCACGCCGGGTCGTGCCCACGATGCCGTCATGCTGGATGATGGCAATGTTCTGCTTTGTTGGGAGAAAGGCGTTCGAGAAGTCAACCGGGCGGGTGATATCGCGTGGGAATGGTTGGGCGGAGCCCATCGGAGTCGGATCTGCAGCGTTCAGCGACTGCCGAGTGGCCATACGCTCATCGCAGATTACGGGATGGGCCGGGTGATAGAATTAAATGCCCAGCACGACGTGATGTGGGAGATGGATGTCTCCCAGCCGAGCGATGCATTTCGCCTGCCCAACGGAAATACCCTGGTCACCTCAAGTAAAGAACACCTGGAGGTCACGCCTGAACATGAAATCATCTGGCGAAAAAGCGGGGCGCGATCGGGTTCTGCGAGGCGATAAGGATTGGGGTCCATTCAGGGGCTTTCCTGCTGGCTGGATCTTCGCAGGCGGGGAGTCCCTCGAGTGCGCCTACAGATATTCTTCCTTCCGGGCCCAGACCGTAAAGGCTTCCCGCAACTCAACCCAGCCGGATCCGTAGCCTGGCGGAACCGGTTCTCTGAAGTCAGCGATGATTTCCTCGACCAGGCCCTCTGCGTATACTTCCGCGGCGAGGAGTTGGAGCCAGGTCGTCGCAATGCGCACAATGTGTCGCTCGTCAGGGCTGCATCCCGGCCGATCGTAGGTGGCGAGAAAGAGATGGGCTTGTTCCTTGGGGGTCATGGTGGAAGGGTATGGAATCTTAACGCTCGCGTAAATCGTTACTTGCCCCGGTGAGGATCTTCCGCTCCTTTTCGGTCAAGCTCCCGATGCCTTCCCGGTTGATTTTCTCCAGCACCTCGTCGATACGTTTCTCCTGCCTGCCTTCCTTTTTCCCTGCGCTACGGACCCGTTCGGACTTGGATTTGGGCTTATAGATCAGGTCCATCACGGGTTCCAGCCGCCAGTTCCGTTTCACATAGAAATAGCCAAATGCGAGTCCGCCCAGGTGAGCCGCATGGGCGGTTCCGGTGGAACTTTCCCGTCCGCCAAGCATCTGCAGCACCGGATACAAGTCGAAAACGATGTAAAGGAGTACCAGCCAGCGGATCTCCATCGGAAGGACAAACCAGATAAGAATTTTTTGCCGCGGGTTGAACATGGCGTACATGATTACGACCGCCATGATCGCGCCGGAGGCACCGATCATGGGCGTGTTCCGGCCGAGGTAAAGATTGAGCCCCATGTACAGGAAGCTGGCCGCAAGTGCTGCACTCAGGTAGAAACCAAGGAACTCTTTCGACCCGTATTTATGTTCCAGGGGTCGGCCGAACCAACCGAGGAAAAGCATGTTGAACAACAGGTGTATGATCCCCGTGGGGTCATGGCAAAAGGCGCAGGTCATCAGTCGCCAGATCTGCCCTTTCAAGACCTTTGAAACATCCAGGTCCAGCCACGAGGTAACTTGGGGCAGGATGATCTGCAGGACGAAGACCGCAATGTTGATAATGATGAGGTACTTGCATACAGCGGGCCAGAGCCTACCTGGGGGCGTCCCGTAAGCACCGCCTCCCCCCTGCCACGAGCCGCTCCCTCGCCCGGAATCCAGCTTCCACCGGTCACCTGCATGGGGGTCTCGGCCATAATCGCGATCGTTAACGCCCATAGGAATCCAAGATACGATGGTCGGTGCTGATATGCAAGGCGGGGAGGGGCGGATGTGTCATCAGGCATCAAGCAGGGCGACCACGTCCCCGGCGTGCACTTGTTGCCCCTCGACTACGAGAATCTCGCGAACCGTGCCGGCCTGCGGAGGAAGGACGCGCACTTCCATTTTCATCGCTTCGAGGATCAGTACCGGATCGCTTACGGCCAGGTGGTCCCCAACTGCGCTCGTGATTTTATACACGGTAGCCGGCATCTGGGATACGACCTCAATGCCGGTACCCGTGGGGGACGTGGCAGCAGGGGCAGGACTGTCCGATGCTCCGGCGGTGATTTCGACCGGTTGCCCGTTCACGCGAACGGCGTTGCCTTCGATGTTCACCTCGTAGGGTCGGCCATTGACCTTGACCACATACGAGCCGGTTTCGCTGGTCGATTCGGCAGGCGCCCGGGTGGAATCGACCTTGCGAATCCCCAGTTGGGCATCGCCCTTGAGGAAGGTGACGCCTTTTTCTTTGCAGGTGGCGACGATAAATACATTCTCATCGGTGGGCTCGATGCCTTCCGTCACACAGGTCTTGCGGGCGGGTTCAAGCCCTTTTTCAGGATCCCGATTGTTTCGTTCCATCGCTGGTTCGGTCACCGGTTCCAGTTCGAGTTGTTCCGAGGCCAGCTTGATGATTTCGGCATCGGGCTCGACGGGGGTTTTCCCAAAATAGCCAAGGACCATTTGGCCGTACGAGGGGGCAATTTTTTTCCAGGGACCCATCATCACGTTGTTAAAGGCCTGCTGGAAATAGAACTGAGAAACCGGGGTGACGGATGTGCCGAAGCCTCCTTTTTCAACCACTTCGCTCATGGCCTGGATAATCTCCGGATACTTTTCCATGATGCCGTTGTCGCGGAGCATCTGGGTATTGGCGGTCAAGGCGCCTCCGGGCATGGGGCACCAGGGAATCAGGGGTTCCACGGCTGTAGCCTCTGGCGGAAGGAAGTAGTCCTTCATACATTCCTTGAACACCTCCTCAGCCGTGCGAATCTTATCCACGTCGATGTCGAGGTCGTACTCGGTATCGCGGAGCGCGTGCCACATGGCCAGGATATCCGGCTGGGCGGTTCCCCCGGAGCAGGGGGCCATGGATAAGTCGATCGCATCCGCTCCTGCGTCCAGTGCCGCCTTGTTGGCGAGTACCGCGATGCCTGCGGTTTCGTGGGTGTGATAATGAATAAAGGTGCCTCCAGGCAGCATCTTGCGTGCACGTTTAATTGTTTCATAAACGGTCGAAGGAATACAGGTGCCCGAGGCGTCCTTGAAGCAAACGGAGTCGAAGGGGAGGTCTGAGTCAATAATGCTTTTCAGGGTCTTCTCATAGAAGTCTGCATCGTGTGCCCCTGAGCATCCCGGCGGAAGCTGCATGAGCGTGACGCAGACCTGGTGCTTGAGCCCGGCGTCCGTGATGGCTTGGCCAGAGTAAATCAGGTTGTTGACATCGTTCAGCGCGTCAAAATTTCGAATCGTGGTGATCCCGTGTTTCTTAAACAGGTCCGCGTGTGCCTTAATGACGTCCTGCGGTTGGGATTCCAAGCCAACCACGTTTACGCCACGGGCCAGCGTCTGCAAGTTTGCATCCGGACCCGCCACGACCCGGAAAGCGTCCATCATCGCGAAGGCATCCTGGTTGCAATAAAAATAGAGCGATTGGAAGCGGGCTCCGCCGCCCGCCTCGAAATAACTGATGCCGGCGTCCCGAGCGGCCTCTACGGCCGGCATGAAATCCTCGGTTAAGACCCGGGCCCCGTAAACAGACTGGAAGCCATCCCGAAAAGCGGTGCACATGAACTGAACTTTTTTCTTACTCATTTAGGTTCTCGAGTGAATGGTTTTTAAGCCTCAGAGGAACACGGACCACAGGACTCCTGCGGCGATGGCGGAACCGATGACACCGGCCACATTGGGGGCCATGGCATGCATCAGCAGGTGATTATCCGGGTCTTCTTCCAATCCTACCATGTGAACGACCCGGGCGGAATCCGGCACGGCGGAAACGCCCGCCGCCCCGACGAGTGGATTGATCTTCTGCTTCAAAAAGAGGTTCATGAACTTTGCGCTCAGGAGGCCGCTCGCGGTGGCGACGGCAAAGGCTGTGGCCCCCAGTCCAAAAATCAACAGGGAATCAGGCGTCAGGAAGGTGCCGGCCTGGGTGCTCGCGCCAACGGAGAAGCCGAGCAGGATGGTCACAATATCAATCAATGCATTCCGCGCAGAGTTGGCCAGGCGTTCGGTGACGGTACTCTCTTTCAGCAGGTTTCCGAGGAAGAGCATCCCGAGCAAGGGGAGGGAACCCGGCGCGATAAACGCGGCAATAAGGAAAGCCACGATGGGAAAGATGATCTTTTCGCGCCGACTGACTGTGCGCGGTTGCGGCATTCGAATGCCCCGCTCTTTCCGGGTGGTGAGTAATCGCATGATGGGCGGTTGAATTACCGGTACCAGGGCCATGTAGGAGTATGCAGCGATGGCGATGGAACCGAGCAGGTGTGGCGCAAGGGCCGCACTGAGGAAAATAGCGGTGGGGCCATCCGCGCCGCCGATGATCCCGATCGCCGCCGCTTCTTCGCCGCTGAAACCGATGTACAAGGCACCCAGCAAGGTGAGGAAAATTCCCATTTGTGCTGCCGCGCCGAGCAGGACCAGTTTCGGATTGGAAAGCATGGTGGAGAAGTCGGTCATTGCGCCTATTCCAAGGAAGATCAGCGGCGGGAAGACGCCTTGTTTTACCCCCCAATAGATATAACTTAGCACGCTCCCTTCGTCGTAAACCCCCAGAGACATCGTGTCGATGTATGGAATGTTTCCGACGATCATGCCAAAGCCGATAGGCAAAAGAAGCAGGGGTTCGTAGTCCTTGATAATGGCCAGGGCGATGAAGAACAGGCCGATGACAATCATCATCAGGTTGCCCAAGGCAAACTGCCCAAAGCCCGTGGTGTGGTAAAATTCGACAAACAGCTGCATGGCTTAGCTTGGCCCGCCTTGCCGATGTTGATGCCAGGCGGCCGCCGCAGCGGATGCGATCAAGGGGTCGCGGTCGGTCTCACGTGGCGGCTTTTTCACTGCCGGGTGTTCCGGTGGTAGAACCAGGGCGAGGGCCTTCAAAAGGCGGGGTAAAATGACGATATAGAGGGTGATGAGGACCAAAGCCAAAAACACAATCACCATGCCGGTCATCGTGATCGCGAGCCCGTTGAGTTTGTCGCCGTTTTGGGCGGTAACTTCCGTGATATTCTGTAGATCAAATGTGCGGTCCATCCCGGGTGGTTTTTATGCGAATCCACAAGGGATGCGACAAAAAATCACGCAATTCTGAAATTTAGGACCGCTGGAAGGCGGGGCCACCGTGAACCTATATCGCTATAGATCCGATGGAATCGGTTCCGCCATGATGCGTCCGTCCTGGAAGTGCAGCAGCCGGGTATGCGTAAGCGTATTGGCTTTGGCCAGGGTCCCGTCCGTATGGACGTGAAGGTAGTTGCCACTCAGACCGCGGAGGGTTCCCTCGTGGCCGGCCTGTTGCCAGAGCACGGGCAATACTTTTCCGAGTTGAGATTCCGAAAAAGCGCGTTCCGACTGCGCGATGACAGACTTCATCTCATGGAAACGATGCTTCTTCACCTCGGCGGGCAGCTGGTCGGGCAGGGCGGCGGCAGCGGTTCCCGGCCGGAGGCTGTAACAAAACAGGTGGGCCCCGGAAAATTGCATGGTTTCTGCAAACGCGAGGGACTCGGCATGCTGCTCCGGTGTTTCCCCGGGGAATCCCACGATGATATCGGTGGTAATGGCCATGCCTGGAATCTCCCGGGCGGCATCCAGTTTCTCTGCGTAGGTCGGGGGATCATAACAGCGGGCCATCCGCTTCAAGACGGAGGCCGAGCCGCTCTGCAGGCTCATGTGCAAATGCCGGCACAGGCGTTCGCCAAAACGATCCCAGAGCTCGACCCAGTGGTTGCGGAAATTCCAGGGCTCCAGCGAGGATAGACGAAGGCGGGGGATCGCGGTTCGTGAAAGGATCCGCTCGATCAGCCAGCCAAGATCCTGGTGGATATCCAGGCCGTACGATCCTGCGTGAACCCCCGTGAGCACCGCTTCCTGGCAGCCGGCTTCCGCGAGCGCCTGGATCTCGTCCAGGATTTCCCCGGCTTCACGGCTACGCGATATGCCGCGTGCCAGGGTGGTCAGGCAGAACGTGCAGCGCATGTCGCAGCCGTCCTGAATCTTGACGAAGGCCCGGGTGTTATTGGTCGAAAGCGGGTAAATGGGCGAGGGGTCGCGGTCCATTCCGAGTGCCAGGCCCTCCATGCCGAATTTTTCCATGACCAGCGCCGCAAGCTCTTCCTTCTCCGCGTTCGGAATGAGCAGGTTCGCGTCAACAAAATCTTCGGGATGCATTTCGCTGTGGCAACCGGTGACCACGATTTTCTGTTCCCCATGGTATGCCCGCGCCGCGCGCCGTGAATCATCCCCCGCCTTCTTTGTTACGGTGCAGCTGTTGATAATCCGAAGATCCGCGTCTTCCGGCTTTTGCGTGATTTTGTGGCCAGCGAGCTTGAAGCCGCGGGCCATGCGCTCGCTCTCCGCCTGGTTCAAGCGGCATCCGAGGGTCTGGAAATGAATTTTCATAGGGTCCGGAAGCCGTTCGTGCTCAAGACCGGATCGGCTGCTCTATCGGGCGCTTGCCGAGCAGCATGGCCCGGTTAAAATTCAAAACCCCCATAGACGATCGGCCCGGACAGCTCCAGGTCGAGGGCGAAGTTTTCATCGGGATCCGCTCCGTCGAGCGTGAGGGAGCGGTAGCCGGCACCGCCGAAAAACGTGGCGACCTTCAGGCGGGCGCTCAGCTCATACTCGAAATAGTCATATTCAAAGGCCTCAAAGTTCCAGGAGGAGTAGCGGAAGCCACCCTGCAGGCCCAGGTTGGAGGTGATAAACATTTTTACATGCGCACCGACATAGAGCGTGCCCCCACTGACATCGACGCTCGCCGTCCCGATACCTGCTCCGCTAGCCGTGGCCGAGACATCCGCATAGATCACGCCGGCTTCACCTGCGATACCGAAATTTCCGCGATTGGGACCGGTGCGGATAAAGCCCCGAAGGATTTGGGTTTCCAACACGCTGGAAATATCGCTGCTCGCGGTGAAGTTCAGCCCCTGGATGTTGATTTCCTTTTCGATGCTGTTTTCCGCTTCTATATCGATGTTTAAATACGACCCCCCGATGGACAGAAGTCCGCCCAGGACCACGGTGGCACCCGTGATATTCTCGGTTGCTCCGAAGCCGAGGTCCTCCTCCAGGTCGAAACGTGTCCCGACGATTGCATTCTGCCCGATGGATCCTCTCCCGGAGGGCTCCATCATCCAGTAAAAACCTTCAAGCGTCACTTCCCCGAAGGAGGGAAGTATGAAGCCAAAAAGTAGCAGAAGTGATGACTGGAGATTCTGTTTCATAGTGATATTCTCTTTCCCGCTTGATTTACTGCCAAAGTGTGGTGGTATTCGGCGCTTTTTTACAAGTATGAACACCCATGTTTGAAGCGGTATCCAATAAGGCAAATTTCGCCGAGCGAGAAGAACAAATCCTTGAATTCTGGGCTGCCCATCGAATTTTCGAGCGTTCCCTGGAGGGGCGAAAGGGTTCCGAGGAGTACGTTTTCTATGATGGACCGCCCTTTGCCACCGGTTTGCCGCATTATGGCCATCTGCTGGCCGGCACCATTAAAGACGTTATCCCGCGCTATCAGACGATGCGTGGCTACTATGTTGAACGCCGCTTTGGCTGGGATACGCACGGCCTGCCCATTGAGGCCCTAGCACAGAAAGCACTCGGCCTGTCGGGCACAGCGGCGATTCTTGATGTTGGCGTGGATGTGTTCAACCAGAAATGTCGATCCATGGTGCAGCAGTACGTGAATGAATGGCGAACGACCGTCAACCGCATGGGCCGTTGGGTTGATTTTGACAACGACTACAAAACCATGGATACCGATTTCATGGAATCGGTCTGGTGGGTGTTTAAGCAGCTTTGGGATAAAGGCCGGATTTACAAGGATTACCGGATCATGCCCTACAGTTGGAAGTTGACGACTCCGCTTTCCAATTTTGAAGCCAACAGCAACTACAAGGACGTACGGGATCCGGCGATCACGGTGCGCCTGCGACTCACCGGTTCCGCGGATGCGGCCTTTGCGGTTCCGGCTTTTGCCCTGGCCTGGACCACGACTCCCTGGACGCTCCCGAGCAATCTCGCACTCTGTGTTGGCCCGGATATCGACTACGTAGCATTGAAGGACAAGCGCGAGGAGGTGATTTACCTTCTCGCGGAGGCACGCGTGGCGGCCTACTATAAGGATGAGCAGGACTACGAAATTGTACAGCGTTATAAAGGGGCGGATCTCAAGGGTTGGTCGTACGAGCCGCTTTTTCCCTATTTCGCCGAACAACCGAATGCCTTTGTCTTTCTGAACGACCGCTTCGTTACGACCGAAGACGGTACCGGCGCCGTACACATGGCTCCAGCATATGGCGAGGATGACTACCGTGTCTGTAAAGACGTCGGCATCGAACTGGTCGACCCCCTTGATGCTGAAGCGAATTTTACGGAACGCGTTCCAGACTGGGTCGGGCGTAACTGCAAGGAAGCTGATGCGGATATCATCAAGGCCTTGAAGGACCAGGGCAAACTCGTCCATCGCTCAACAATCACGCACAGTTATCCCTTCTGCGAGCGTACCGAGACCCCGCTGATCTACCGCGCCATCGACGCCTGGTATGTGAAAGTCGATGACCTGAATGAAAGGTTGATGGCAAACAACGATACCGTGCTCTGGCAACCCGGCTTTGTCGGGGAGAATCGCTTTGGCGCCTGGCTGCGCGATGCACGCGACTGGAACATCAGTCGAAATCGTTTCTGGGGCTCCTGTCTGCCGATCTGGATTTCGGAAGATGGTGAAAACATGATTTGCATGGGCTCTATCGACGAACTGGAACAGTATTCAGGCGTACGCGTCGACGATTTGCACAAGCACGTCGTCGATCAGGTCGTATTTGAGAAAGACGGAAAGACCTACCGGAGAACACCGGAAGTGCTGGACTGTTGGTTCGAATCGGGTGCCATGCCCTATGCACAGCGGCATTACCCCTTCGAAAACGAGGAGGCCTTCGATGACGTGTTCCCCGCCGATTTTATTGCGGAAGGCCTGGACCAGACCCGGGGCTGGTTCTACACCCTGCTGGTCCTGTCCACCATCCTCTTTGATAAGCCCGCTTTTAAAAACGTGGTGGTTAATGGAATGATCCTCGCTGCCGATGGCTCAAAAATGAGCAAGTCAAAGCAAAATTACCCACCGCCGGCAGAAGTGATCGATCAATACGGTGCCGATGCCCTGCGCCTGTACCTGATGGATTCCCCGCTGGTGCGTGCCGAGCCCTTACGCTTCATTAAAGACGACGAAGATCGGATCGATCAGGAAGCCCTGTCCGGCAAGTCGCTGGGCCGCGGCGGAAAAACGGTACAACAGACCGTCCGTGACCTGCTCCTGCCCTGGTGGAATGCCTACAGCTTCTTTGTGCAGTATGCGAACATCGACGACTGGGCACCGGACGAGCAAAGCGTCAAAAGCCCCAATTTGATGGACCGGTGGGTGCTGAGTTCGCTGAGCCGATTGAACGCGGAAGTCATTGAGGCAATGGATGTTTACGACTTACAGAATGCGGTACGCCCATTCGTGACCTTTCTCCAGAAACTCTGCAACTGGTACATTCGGCTGTCTCGGCGCCGTTTCTGGAAAAGCGAAGATGATGCCGACAAACGTCATGCCTACGCAACCTTGTATGAGGTCCTGAATCGCATGACCCGCATCGGCGCGCCCTTTGTGCCATTCATCACAGAGACCATGTATCAGAATCTTAAACGGGAAGGGGACCCTGACTCGGTTCATCTTGTCGACTACCCACTCCCGGACGATAGCCTGCGCGACCTCCAACTGGAAGCGCAGATGGCCTTGATCGAATCCGTGGTCGTGATGGGTCGTTCTATCCGCTCGGAATACGATTTAAAAGTGCGGCAGCCTTTACGTGGGATTCACGTCGTCACCGGCGACCTGAGCCTTCAGCAGAATATCGATGAGTTGAAACACCTCATCATGGACGAGTTGAATGTCAAAGAAGTCTGGTTCGGTGAAAATGAGGCCGAACTGGTTTCGCTGCACGCCAAACCAAATTATAAAACCCTGGGGCCCCGCCTTGGCAAGCAGGTAAAAGCCGCGGGCGGTGTGATTGGTGCACTCACGGAAGAGCAAATAGATGCGGTGTTAATGGGGGAGACGATACGCATGGATATTGCGGACGCCACTGTCGAGTTGACCAGGGACGACCTCGTCGTGGAACGTCAACCGCGCGACGGCCTTGCGGTGGCTTCCGAGGGGCCGTTGGTTGTTGCGCTTGAGACAGAACTGGACGGCGAACTGGTTCAAGAGGGCCTCGCCCGCGAGCTGGTCAATCGTATCCAGAACCAGCGAAAACAAACCGGACTGGAGGTGACCGACCGGATCAAGGTTCGCATGGCGGCGGATGCACCCATCGTGGACGCGATGCAGGCTTTCCTCGAATACATCAAAAGCGAAACACTTATCGTGGAATTTGATATTGTTGAGGCCCTCGATGAGGCGGTGGAATGGGATGTAAATGGTTACAAATGTGCATTATATGTAAAATGTATTAGCGCATGACGCGGGTTGATTACTGGGGAAACCCGATTGACAGGCCTTGCCCACAGGTGATAAAAAGTACGGTTTTTTTATGAAATATGCGGATATGTGAGAATTCATAAATATGGCTGCGAAGAAAAAATCTACGGTTGCGAAGTCGAGGGCGAAGAAAAAACCTGCTGCGAAAAAATCAACTGCAAAGAAATCGCCCGCGAAAAAGGCCCCGGCAAAGAAAGCCACGAAGAAAAAGACCCCGACAAGGAAAGCTTCGGCTAAAAAAGCTGCGACCAAAAAGGCCCCGGCAAAGAAAGCTTCGGCTAAAAAAGCTGCGACCAAAAAGGCCCCGGCAAAGAAAGCTTCGGCTAAAAAAGCTGCAACCAAAAAGGCCCCGGCAAAGAAAGCTTCGGTCAAAAAGGCCCGGAAGGGATCAGCCAAACCCGCCGAAGAAGTCCTGGAAAAGCCCAAAAAACTCAAGCCCTTGTTCAAGAAGA
>JAPYUI010000096.1:0-3712 GCA_029936175.1 Kiritimatiellia bacterium | reverse complement strand
CCCGCCGAAGAAGTCCTGGAAAAGCCCAAAAAACTCAAGCCCTTGTTCAAGAAGAGGGAACTCAACGTATTCCGCCAATTGCTCTTGGATGAACGTGCTCGCATAGTTGGCGACATCCACGATCTGAGTGGTGACAACCTTAAGCGGTCTGCACGGGATAGCTCGGGTGAATTGTCCAACTACGGTATGCACATGGCCGACCACGGGACGGACAACTTCCAGCGCGACGTCGACCTGAGCCTCGTCGGCGCAGAGCAGGATACCGTGTATGAAATCGATGCGGCTATTCGCCGGATCGATCGAGGTCGCTTCGGATATTGCGAGATGTACGAGGTCGCGATCGAAAAGGAACGCTTGAAGGCTATTCCCTATGCCCGGTTTTCGCTGAAGGCGCAGGCTGAAATAGAGAAATTCGGGCCGCGTTATCGACCTTTCGGTCAAACCATGGTCCACACGCGGAGCTGATCGTATTACTTCCCAGGATGAACAAACCTGGCGTCTCGGCTTTTACCCCCTGATGATCAGCATAGTTGCCGTGGTGGCTGACCAGGCCACGAAGCAGGCCATCAGCGGAAGTCTCGACATGTACGAAAGACACCCGGTATTCCCCGGATTCTTCGATCTCACCCGGTTGCACAATACCGGCGCCGCTTGGGGCATGTTCAGTGATCACCCGGAGATCCTGGCACTTGTCTCCATCGTGATGTTCATCCTGCTTGTCGTTTTCCGCCGCCGCATCCTCAGTAACACGACGTCACATCGCTGGGCCTACGGTTTACTGATCGGCGGCATTGTCGGGAACATGATCGACCGGGTGAAGTATGGATATGTCGTTGATTTCCTCGATTTCTTCGTGGGTGATTGGCACTACCCGGCGTTTAATATTGCCGATTCGTGTATCTGTGTCGGCGTTGGGATCTATATTGCGTCCTCCTTTTGGATCAAGCAGCATCCGCTGAATGATAAAAGCAAGGCGGCCTGAAGCATTCGCTTCCCAGGCAATGGGCTCAGGGACCTTCGCAAATGGGCAGCGGGCCCTGCTGTAGCCATAGGTCTCGAACCCGCGTTGCCGTCTCGGTCGGATTATCTTCCGGCGTAATTTCCACCCAGTGGATATCGAACTGGTTGTTGAGCCAGGTTATCTGCCGCTTAGCGTATCTCTTGGTGCGGCGGACAGTTTGATCTTTCGCTTCCGCCAAGCTCAAGGTCCCATTCAGCACATCGATTGCTTCCGCGTAGCCTATAGCCTGCTCGGCGGTTACGGACCATACGGGAAAGCGGGTTCGCAAGGCGCGAACCTCCTCGATGAAGCCTTGCCCATACATCAGGTCCACCCGCTGTACGATACGCTCGCGCAGGTGTTCCCGGTCCATGGACAAGGCCACGACCGGCAACCTGGCCAGCTCGGCCAGGGCCGTCGGCCGTGGAATGCCCGCTTCAGCCAGCTCGATAGCCCGGACCAGTCGCCGGGGATTCAGTGGGTCAGCCATGGCGGCCAGCCATCCCGGATCGAGCTCCCGCAAAAGGTCCTGGAGTTGAGGGACTTCCAGCACCTCCAGTGCGGCGCGTCTTTGGGGGGCCCCCGGGGGCAGTTCCTCCAGCCCGTTGCACAGTGCTTTGATGTACAGTCCGGTTCCCCCGGTCGCGATGCAGGTATCAAAACGGCCCTTGACCGAACGGAGATAGTCACCCGTGCTGAAATTCGCATCCGGATCCACCAAGTTGATTCCCAGGTATGAAATCCCGGCGCGTTCTTCCCGGCTGGGTTTGGCCGTGCCGATGTCCATGCCCCGGTAGACCAGCATGGAGTCGGTCGAAAGTATGGGCAGATCCATCTCGCGGGCCAGGGCATGTGCCACGGCGGTTTTTCCGGTCGCGGTCGGTCCCGCAAGGAAGAATGCCTTCACCCGTGTGACTCCATGACCGCCATGCTGTGACAGGGAACCGTGACCTGGCCATCTTTAGCCGTGATCGTGCTGCTGCTCGTCAAGAGAAGGGTCCACTGATCATGATCCGGAAGGTCGAAGACCTGATCCTGGGAGTCGGCATTGAACATGACCAGCAAGTTCGGACAGTCTGTATCGGCGCCGGTGTGCCTGGCCTTGCCACGCAGGTGCATGGCAATGGCTTTGTCGCCTTCCCAAGCGGGATCGCCACCACTCGGCCCGTACCATTCCACGTCCTGGGGTTCTCCCTGGGAGGGCGTCGCAAAAAAGGCGTGTCGGCGTAAGCTGGGAAAGCGTTTGCGCAGGGCAATCGCCTCCTGGGTAAACACACGAAGCTCGGCGAAACAATCCAGGAAGGCCCAGTCCAGCCAGGAAACCTCGCTATCCTGGCAGTAGGCATTGTTGTTGCCGCCCTGGGTGCGACCGAATTCATCACCGGCCAACAGCATGGGAATGCCTTGTGAAAGCATCAGGGTGGCAATAAAGTTCTTCTGCTGCCGGATGCGCAATGCATTAACCCCCGCTTCGTCTGTCTCGCCCTCCACGCCACAATTCCAGGAGCGGTTGTGTCCTTCGCCGTCACGGTTGTTTTCCCGGTTCTCCTCGTTGTGCCTGTCGTTGTAGCTGACGAGATCGCGAAGGGTAAAGCCATCGTGACAGGTGATGAAGTTGATGCTCAGGCGAGGTGATTTTCCCGCATACATGCGATCACTGCCAGACAGGCGGGTGGCAAACTCGGAGAGGCAGCCTTGGCCGCGCCAGAAATCACGAACGTCGTCGCGGTATTTCCCATTCCACTCACTCCAGCGTGGACTGGGCCAGTGTCCCACCAGGTACGTGGTGGTATCCCAAGCCTCAGCGATCATCTTGATTGGTCGCAGGACGGGATCCTCATCGATTTCCTCGATCAAGGGCGGATGTTTCCTGACCCTTCCATAAGGGCCGCGTGTGAGGATGGGTGCGAGGTCAAAACGGAATCCATCGACGTGATATTCCTCCACCCAGTGGCGCAGGCTCTCGATGATAAAGCGGCGGACGACAGGGTGATGACAATTCATCGTGTTCCCGCACCCGGAAAAATTACGATAGTGGCCCTGCTCAGAGATCGAATAGTAGACCTGCTCGTCGATGCCTCGAAAGGAATAGACGGGACCCCTGCGCCCGCCTTCGCCGCTGTGATTGTATACGACATCGAGGATGACCTCCATCCCCGCGGCATGAATGGCTTTTACCAGCTCCTTGAATTCTTCGACCTGGTTTGAGGCCGCGTACTGTTGTTTCGGGGCAAAGAAACCCAGGGTGTTGTAACCCCAGTAATTGACCAGGTTCTTTCGCCTGTCGCGGGTGATGAAGAATTCATTCTCGTTGAACTCGAACACGGGCAAGAGTTCAATGGATGTCACGCCGAGTTCTTTCAAGTAGGGAATTTTCTCGATCAATCCACGATAGGTTCCCGGATCGGCCACCCCGGAGCTGCCGTCCCTCGTGAATCCGCGTACATGCATTTCATAAATGATCATGTCCTCCCATTCGATTTCAGGCGGACGATCATCTCCCCAGTCGAAGCGGGACTGCACGATGACGCTTTTCGGGAACGCGGCCCCAAAGCGGGGGCGAATCCCCGGCTTGTCTACCGGGGGAACGCCCCAGGCCGTCGGCCAGTGGATCGCTTCGCTGCAGGGGTCCAGTACCCACTGGGTCGGATCGTAAGGCTTATCCCCATCCAGGCGGAAGCAGTAGAACATGCCGGGCCGGGCCTGTGGAAG
>JAPYUI010000095.1:15129-16717 GCA_029936175.1 Kiritimatiellia bacterium | reverse complement strand
ATCCTGGATAAGCTGGAGGAGGGCAGCAAATGAGCAACGACTCCTTTGGAAAAATGTTGAGCCGGGCCTTTACCTGGCGTTGGAACCTCCTCGCACTCGGTGCGGGGATGGCCTTTGGCGTCCTGTCCGGGAGCCCGGATGTCGTGCTCCCCATCGTCGTCGCGACCGAGCTGGGCTTCCTCGGCCTCATTGGCACCCAGCAGCGTTTTCAAAACGTCCTCCGGGGCCAGGAGCTCCTGGCGGCCGGACGAAGCGGGCCCCCGCCCCTCCCCCTGGCGTCACAGCTGGATCGCTTGCTCGGGCAGCTTTCGGACCCGGACATTCGCCGCTTCCAGCTCTTGCGCAACCGTTGCACGGCGCTCCTCAAGCTTCGCCGGCGGGTGCAATCCAGCGATCCCAAGCATGGCGGGGGATCGAGCTTCCACGTCGCGTCCCTCGACAAGTTACTCTGGTTGTTCCTGAAACTGCTCCACCAGAAGAACGCCCTGGCCCAGTTCACCGGCTCCACCGAGCGCCCCGAGCTGGTGGCGGAAAGCGAGAAAACCCAGGCGGAGATCGGATCCGTCCGTGAAGGCTCAAGCAATGCGCGCCTGATCCGGTCGCTGGAGGAGAAATTAACCACCATCCAGTCCCGGATCGAGAATTATGACCAGTCGGAGCAGAACCTCCGCATCGTCGACGTCGAGCTCGACAAGACCGAGCAGAAAATCAGCCACATCGTGGAGCTCGGCATGACCAGCACCGACAGCACCGACCTGAGTGCCCAGATCGAGGCCCTGACCATGAGCGTCGAGTCCAACGAGGTGGCGATGCAGGACCTGAACCTGCACGCGGTATTCAAGGAGGACCCGGAAGGACCTGTTCCCGGCCTGATCGAGCTGGACGACGACGCGATAGCGAATTACGTCGAGCTGGAATAAACGGGCACGGGGCCAGGGCCGGCGACCCGGGTGCCCATCAACTTTTACGCACCCCCGTGGCCAGGCAGATATTCGCGTACATCTCCTGCTCGCCCGTCTGGATCGTGAGGATGTGGTCCGGCGTTTCCACGTACTCGTAGTAGGCCCACTTGTCGATGATCTTCATCTCCTGGTCCTGGTCCGAGGCGGCAAAAACCGCACGGTAATCCTCCCAGACCGGGGGCTCCCAATCCGGGGCATACCCAGCGATGGCGGGGTCATCGCGCAGCGGCCCCATGATGACCGCCTCCTCCACCGGGTGAACCGCGAGGATCGTTTTCAGGACCTGCGCGACGCTCGGGATACCCGGGGCGAGGTTCAGGTATACCACGTCCGCGTTCGGCCCGAGCTTGGTGGTGGCCGGATAGTTTGCGTCGGCGATCAGGATTTTTGCGTGGTGTCCTGCGGTGGCCAGGATACCCAGGATCTCGGGATGAATGAGGTCGGTTTTCAGCATCGGGTTTTCTCGGGTCGGGGTTAAACGGAACCCACTGGAGATAATATTGACAAAGACCGGATGCAAGGGCAAAACCTGCAAGCTGACCAAACCAACCGGAGCCTGCATGTCAAAACCCTCAGTCCAAGAGCTTGAAACCGTATCCAGCAACATTAAATCGCTGGCCGAGTCG
>JAPYUI010000095.1:0-15029 GCA_029936175.1 Kiritimatiellia bacterium | reverse complement strand
CTCAGTCCAAGAGCTTGAAACCGTATCCAGCAACATTAAATCGCTGGCCGAGTCGGCCATGGAAACCAACGGCGGTCTCCTCCGCCTGGCGCCTACCTGGGGCCAGACCTAAGCTTTCTGGCCTATGGGAAACGGCTCCCGCCCCGGATCAGCCCGGGCAGCGGCAGCCGTCCCACCCCCGGTATGAAACCTGAACTCAAAACCATCCACGGACAACCCTCCTGGGGTATCGCCTCCGACTGCGTACGGGTCCATGTCACCCGCAAAGCCGGCATGCTCGGCCCGGCGACGTTCAAGCTGAAGGGCGGACCGGTCGCCCCTTACTCGGTCGCGCCCTGGGCGGGTGAACCGATCGACCGGGGGCTCCCACCCCTGATTCATGCCCTCCGGGGAGACTTTTTCTGCCTGCCCTTCGGCGGAAACGAAACCGCCTACCGCGGCGAACAACACCCGCCGCACGGGGAGACCGCCAACGCCACGTGGAGCCATCGCGGCACCACCTCGAAGGCGGGGGTGCACGAGCTGCACCTGCGGCTGAAGACCCGGACGCGACCGGGCCAGGTCGACAAGCACGTCACCCTTCGTGACGGGCACCCCGCGATTTACCAGCGGCATATCGTCACGGGTATGTCCGGCCCGATGAGCCCCGGTCACCACGCCATGCTCAAGCTCCCTGACCTTCCCGGGTGCGGACGGCTCTCCACCAGCCCCTTTGCCCATGCCCAGGTGCTCCCCTTCCCCTTTGAAAACCCGGAGATCGGCGGGTACCATGCACTCAAGCCGGATCGATCTTTCCGCAGCCTGGACAAGGTGCCACTGAATGCAGGCGGGTATACCGACCTCAGCCGGTATCCCGCCCGAAAGGGTTTCGATGACCTGGTCCTCATGGTCGCTCGCGCATCGCTCAAGCTGGGCTGGACGGCCGTGACCTTTCCCCGTCAACGCCGGGTCTATTTTGCGCTGAAGGATCCACGGGTGCTGAGGCACACGATCTGCTGGATGTCCAATGGGGGCCGGCACTATGCCCCCTGGAGCGGGCGGCACACGGGCGTCCTCGGCATCGAGGACGTAACCGCCTATTACCACATCGGCCTGGCCGAGTCCGTGCGGAAAAACCCGCTCAAGGACCGAGGCTACCCCACCACGATTAACCTCAAGCCCGGGAAACCCTTCGTGGTGAATTACATCATGGGCATGGCGGATATCCCGGCGGGCTTTGACAAGGTAAAGACGATCAGGTCCACCGGGGCGCACACGATTGAACTGGTATCGGACAGCGGAAAGAAAGCGCGGGCCCGCGTGGAGGTCGATTTCCTCTACGGCGCTTAAACCGCTTGCCCCCGCGGTGTCCCGCCTGTATGCCCACCTGAATACAAAGGACCACCGATGCCTAAACTCGCCTATACCACCCTCCTGAAGGAGGACCCGGAATTGCAACGGCAATACCGGGCCTACCACGACCAGGCCTGGCCCGAGGTGATCGAGAGCTTTCGCCGGATCGGGGTCATCGACCTCAGCATCTGGCAAAACGGGCGCCGCCTGTTCATGGTCGCGGAGGTGGGCGATGACTTCGACTTCGCGGCCGGTTTGGGTGCCTACCTCGCGCTCGACCCGAGATGCCGGGAGTGGGAAGGGATCATGGACCGCTTCCAGGAAGCCCCGGCCGATGCCCCCAAGGGCGAAAAATGGGTTCCCCTGGAACCGCTGTTCTCGTTTTAGCGCAATCCGGCACCCGTATCGCCCTTCCGGGATCACCCGCGTATTCACCTCGTTTTCCGTTCGACGGAAAAAGCGCATTGGGCTTAAATACACCGTATGCAACCCCGTGTTTTCGACAGCCAGGCGGAGATGGGCGCGGAAGCAGCCCGGCAGGGAGCCGCGCTGATCCGGGAAGCCCTTGCGTCCAGGGGCTCGGCCTCCATCATCGTGGCAACCGGTGCCTCCCAGTTCGAGATGCTCGCGGCCCTGGTTGGCGAGGAGCTGGACTGGTCGCGGATCACGGGATTCCACCTCGATGAGTACATCGGCCTATCGCAGGAACACCCGGCTTCCTTCCGAAAGTACCTCAAGGAGCGTTTCGTGGACCGGGTTGAACTCGCCGCCTTCCACTATATCGACGGGGAAGGCGATGCGGCCGCGGAATGCCAACGGCTCGACGCCTTGATCACCGCCCTCGAGATCGACGTCGCCTTCGTGGGCATCGGCGAAAACGGACACCTGGCCTTCAACGACCCCCCCGCGGATTTCGAGACGGAAAAACCCTACCTCGTCGTCCAGCTCGACACCGCGTGCAGGCAGCAGCAGCAGGGGGAAGGCTGGTTCGCGACCCTGGATGAGGTGCCCACCCATGCGATCAGCATGTCGGTGAGGCAGATCATGAAAGCGCACCACGTCATCTGCACCGTACCGGATGCCCGGAAGGCGGAGGCTCTTCGCAGGACCCTGCGCGAGGCGGTTACACCCGAGGTCCCCGCCTCGATTCTCCAGGAGCATCCGGATGCCCGCCTCTTTATCGACCAGGCTGCGGGGACCTGCCTGTGAAAAAAATCGGGGTGGGATTTGTCGGGGCGGGATGGATGGGGCGCGCGCTCCTGGAAAAAGTCCACGCACGGGACGACACGGAGATTCGCAGGCTGTGCGGGCGCAATGCCGAGCGCGGGCAGGCCCTGCTGCAGGAGCTGGGTCTCCCTGGCGAGGGCTTCACCGGGCGCTACGAGGACCTGGTTGAGGACCCGGACATCGACGCCATCTTTATCTGCTCACCCAACGGCTATCACGGGGCGCAATCCATCGCCGCACTTGAAGCGGGCAAGCACGTATTCTGCGAGAAGCCCTGTGCGACGAAATACGCCGAGGCCAGGCAGCAGATCGCCCTCGCGACCGCCCACCCCGAACTGGTCACCCTGGTCGACTATATCCTCCACTTCGACAGCATGGAGCAGCGCCTGCGCCGCATGGTCGCGGAGGATACCTTCGGCACCATCAGCCAGATCCAGGTCAACTACCGGCACCCGATCAACATTGCCGGGGACAAGAAGTGGAAACTCGACGGGGAGCTCATGGGGGATGCCATCGGCATGGGGATCATTCACGCCCTGTCCGTGATGGTCAAGGTGATGGAGCCCCAGGCCCGGCCCGTCCGCGTGTACGCAACCAGCCAGGCGGCCCGGGTCCGCCCCTTCGAGCAGCCCGCGATCTGGTCGATCCAGGTGAGCTTCGACAACGACGCCTCCGGCTTCTGCTTCGGCAATATCGATACCGCGAACGGGTACGACGCCTATCACAGCCTGTCCGGGACCCGGGGCGGCTATCTTTTCGACTCCCTGCTCGACCGCCCCCAGAAAATCCGCCTATGGAGCGAGAGCCTGGCCGGGGGCCAGTGGATCTACCCCCTCGATGCCGAGCGGTGTTCCGCGCAGGGAGCCGAGGCCTGGCCGGATGAAACGACCACCCCCGACAGCGGGGACGTGATCGAGCACCAGACGGGGGAGGTCATCGCCCACTTCTTTGACTGCATCGAATCGGGCACACAATCGCCCCTGAGCTTCGTCAACTCCGCCAACATTGCCGATATCGGCTGGGCGGCACTGGCCTCCGCGCAAAGCGGGCAGGCGGTCGAGCTCCCCTTCAGCGCCGGGGAGCTGCTCGGCTGATGTATTTCGACCTGCAGGTGAACGGCTATGCCGGGGTCGATTTCAATGCCGACACCCTGGGGCACGAGGCGCTGTACAAGGCCTGCGAACTGCTCCGCGACCACGAGCTCGGTGGCATCCTGGCGACGATCATCACCGATGAGCTTCCCCTGATGACCCAGCGGCTGGAAAAGCTCGTCGCCCTGCGGGAAAAGGACCCCTTGATCCATGACATGATCGTGGGCCTGCACATCGAGGGGCCCTTCATCTCACCCGAGCCCGGCTACGTGGGGGCCCATCCGGCGCACGCGGTCAAGCAGGCCAACCCGGGGGACATGGAGCGGCTCCTGGAGGCCGCGGGTGGATTGACCCGCATCGTCACCCTCGCCCCGGAGCAGGACCCGGGCGGCGCGGTGACCCGCCTGCTCGCGGACCAGGATATCCTGGTCAGTGCCGGCCACACGAACGCCGATATCGACACCCTTTACACCGCGGTTGAACAGGGCCTGCAGATGTTTACGCACCTCGGGAACGGCTGTCCCATGCAGCTGCACCGGCATGAAAACATCATCCAGCGCGTGCTCTCGATGTCCGACCTGCTCTGGATCACCTTTATTGCCGATGGCGCCCACATCCCCTACCCGGCCCTGGGCAATTACCTCGATCTCGTCGGCATCGACCGCGCCATCGTGGTCACCGACGCCATCGCGGCGGCCGGGCTCGGCCCCGGGCGATATACCCTCGCCGGGCAGGAGGTCGATGTCGGGGCCGATGGCGTGGCCTGGGCGGCCGACCGCAGCCACCTCGTAGGCTCCGCGACAAGCATGCCCGAGGCAGAAAAGAATCTTGCCGAGCATATCGGCCTTGATGAAGATTCCATCCACGGGTTACTCTATGCCAACCCGATGCATGCCCTCAAACGCCCATTGATATGACCGCACTCGACTACCTGGTACTGATCATCTACTTCCTCGGCATGGCGGGTATCGGCCTCTGGGCCATGCGGAAGATCAAGAAGCAGGAAGACTTCTTCATGGGCGGACGTGGCTTCGGCAAGCTGCTGCAGACCTTCGCCGCCTTCGGCGCAGGCACGGGGTCCGCGGACCCGATCAACACCGCCAGCACCTCCTTCCGGAGCGGCCTGAGCGGGATGTGGAGCGTCATGTACTGGCTCTTCGTCACGCCGGTGTACTGGATCAGCGGCGTCTGGTACCGGAGAATGCGGCACCTCACCCTCGGCGACTGGTTTGTCGAGCGCTACGAATCGAAACCACTCGGGGTCGCCTACAGCATCTTCGGCCTGCTCTTTTACATCGTCTACATGGCCATGTTGTTTACCGCGATCGGCAAGTTCACCTCCGTCATGTTCGAGGTGGACACGATTGTCTTTCTCGGCATGACCATGAAAATCGAGCAGGTGCTCGTCGGCCTGATCGCGGTGATCGTCGCGGTGTACGGGGTGCTCGGAGGCATCACGGCCGCCTACTGGACCGACCTGATCCAGGGCGTGTGTATCGTGGTGCTTTCCATCCTGCTGCTGCCTTTCGGCCTGAATGCCCTGGTCGCTGAATTCGGCGACCCGGAAACCATGGGCATGATGGACGGGTTCCGGATCATGCATGAGCAAGTCCCCGCCAGCCAGTTCGCGATCGTCGGCACCAGCAGCGCCAGCGAATTTCCGCTCTACCGCATCGCCGCGATCGTGTTTATCAACATTGTCGGCGCGGTGGTCATGCCGCACTTCATCGTGACGGGCGGCGGCTCTGCGAAGACGGAATTCAACGCGCGGGTGGGTTTTGTCACCGGCAACCTGCTGAAGCGCTTCTGTACGGTCGGCTGGGCGATCACCGCCCTGATTGCCCTGGCGCTCTTCGCGGATAACGCGGAACTGGTGGCCGACCCGGACAAGGTGTGGGGCATGGCTTCCAAGGAACTCCTCGGGCCCGGCCTGGTCGGGCTGATGCTCGCCTGCCTGCTCGCGGCGCTGATGAGCTCGGCGGACTGCTACATGCTGGTGTGCTCCGGCCTGGTGGTGCGCAACATTTACGCGGCCTATATCAACGATGAAGCCACGGATCAGCAGTACATCAGGCTGGGGCGCATTATCGGGGTCGTCATCATTGTCTGTGCCGTCCTCATGTCGTGGAAGATGAACGACGTCTACGGGCAGCTCAAGCTCACCTGGATCGTGCAAGTCGCCTTCGCCGCCCCCTTCTGGTTGGGATTGTTCTGGCGCGGGGCCACCCGCATCGGTGCCTGGTGTGCCATTGCCTACTGCGCCCTGGTCTTCTTCCTTATTCCCTTTATTGCCCCCATGGTCGCACCGGACCTTCGCAGCAACCCACGCTTTACCCTGGCCAACGAGCGGGTGGTCAGCACAGAAATGCGCGCGGCCGCACCCTCCGACGTGCGCAAGGGAGCCGCACGGAAGGTGGGCGATGAAATCGAGGTGAGCACCACCTCCGGCGGGAAGCTCATCTACTTCACCGGCACACTGGACGACGAGGGCAAGGCGAGCGGGAACTTCAAGATCGACTACCTGCTCTACGACATCGTCGGCATGGACCTCACGAAGAAGTCCAACGCGATGCTGGACACGCTTTCGCTCCTGCCGAAGGTCATCCTTCCCTTCCTGATCATGATCCTGGTCAGCCTGTTCACGCGGAAGAACAGCAGGCCTGCACTCGACCGCTACTACGTGAAGATGAAGACACCGGTATTGCCGGACCCGGCCGAGGACCGGGTCGAACTGGAGAAGTCCTATGCGGATCCGGGACGTTTCGACCACCGAAAGCTCTTCCCGAACAGCTCACTGGAGATCCAGATCCCGACCCGGGAAGACTGGGTCGGCTTCGTGCTCACCATCGCGGCCTGTTTCGGGGTGATCGGGCTGGTGATGCTGGTTGCGGGGATCGGCGGCTGAACCGGCGTCCCGCGACCCGGCCCGCCTACAGGCTAAGCCGCATCCGGAGGTGCGGGATACCGGCCTCCATGAAGGGTTCACCCGACACCTCGAACCCGAGACCCTGGTAGAAGCCCAGGGCGTGCATCTGCGAGGAGAGTTCCACCTCGGGAAAGGATTGGTCCCTTGCGATCCGGATCAGGGCCTGCATGATGGCGCGCCCCACGCCCCGGTTTCGATGCTCCTTTAATACCGCCACCCGGCCCAGGTGCCCATTGGGTGCCAGGCGCCCGGTGCCGACATCGACGTCCTCCAGGACCGCGATCACGTGCGAGGAAACGGCATCGTGTGCATCCTGCTCAAGGGTCTCCGGGACCTGCTGCTCCAGGACAAAAACCGGGTAGCGAATCGCGCGCATGCGATCGCGATCCGTCGACCAATCCATCACAATGATCCGCACGTTTTCCATTTGACCCGGCACCGGCTATCCGACAGTATTAACGGACAGGAAAGCAGGGCAAATGTCTACCAAGCGGCGCAAAATTACCAGTCTGAAACTCCTGCTGCTGTTCAGCGTCCTCACGGTACTCATCGCCATCATCTGGCTCCCATCCAAGCCCTACACCTTTGCGAAAAACCTCCTCCCCCTGCTCTTCCCCCCCGGGTCGGTACACTTTTCCGACATGGAATTAAAGGCCCTGCAGGGCACCGTGACCTTCCACGATTTTCAATTAAAGCAAAACCCGGCCTTTGGCGATGGGATCCTGCTCGAGAGCCCGCGACTCGAGGTGCGGTTCAAACCCTTCCAGACCCTCAGCGACAACATCACGCTGGAGTACGTGCACCTCGACCGGCCGAGCCTGATGGTCCTGGCCGGGCCCGACGGCACCCTGAACGTCAACCTGCCCGCCAGCCAGGGCTACGCGCAATTCCTGCACATCAAGGAATTGCGCGCTCCGGAATTGCAAGTCATCTGGATCGACCAGACCGCGGAGGACACCTACTCGGAACTGATTGCAACGAACATCAGCCTCCAGGCATTCAATATCCAGCTCACCGGCAACAAGCCCGCCAACAACCTGATCGATGAACTCATTGTCGAGGCCCCGCAAATGCTGTTTTCCCGCACCGGGCGGTCCATCCGGAAACGACACGACGTCCACCAGCTCCAGGTCCGGAAGTTAAAGGTCCGGTCGAGATTGTTTACCTATGAGGAGCATAACTTCCAGCCGGAGATGCTCGATATCGGGATCAGCAACCTCCACCTCCAGGCGGAAAACCTCATTATCGGGGAGCCCCTCGCCACGGTCGTGCACTCCAGCCCGGTCGACCTGACCGGACAGATCGTGCAGGGCGGCTCCTACGCACCCCTGGGGATCATCGGGACGATCGGCCCCCTCGATGGACGGCAAACCCGGGTCACGCTGCAGGGCCACACGATGGGGCTTCAGCTTGAGACCCTGCAACCCCTGTTCAAGAGCGACCACCGCAAGAAATTGATCGCGGGTGCTTCACTCGGCGGCCGCGTATTCGACCTGAACCTCAGCTTCAAGGGTACGCTCGCGGAACTGAAGTGCCGCATCGAGACGGAGAGCGCCAGGGGCACCCGGACCGACTCCACCTTTATCCTCCGCGATGCCGACTACCAGAACCGGGTCTTCTGGAACAACCTGGCGTACTTCCTCAGCCAGCCGAAAAGCGCGGGCATCCCGGCATCCGCCGAAGGCATTCCCGTCGACATCAAGGTGAAGGCCTGGCATGCGAACATCCATCAGCGGGCCGAGGAGCGATTCGAGCGCAGTCGAAAGGAACGGCCCCGGTAGACCCGGGCTCAGGATTCCTGCAGGGACCGGATCTTTTTTCCGGGTCCGGCAGGATTTATGCTGTATAGTGAACCTAAGCAGCCTCGCATACGGAACCTGGAAGATGAATGTTATTTTTCCAACCTGCCGGATGCGTTTAAGCGCGTATGATGAAGATTTTATCGTAAACGCTTTGACGAATGCCGGCCCGCAAGCCGAACGGCTTCGTGAACTTCTCGCGGATCCCGAGTCGCGGGACTGTATCCTCGACGATGAAATGCTCTTCCACCACCTCATCGAAAAGCCCGCCTGCCTCAAGGTCTCCCTGCACCTGTATTTCTATGTATTGGTACGCCATACCCTGAAGGAGGCAGGATTCATGCAACGGGAACTGGCGGATTACATCGCATCGGTCCTCTGCCACTGGGCGGACGCGCACGAATTTACCCGCGGACTGGAACCCGGACGCCGCAGCAGCTACGAGTACGTGTCCGATTTATGGTCGATGATGGCGAGTGCGAATGCCTACGCACGCTTCAGGATCCTCGTCTACATGGGCAACCACTACCTCTTCATGACCGGCGTGTTTCCCGATCACTTGCGGCACTTCAGCGAGGAACGCGGTGGGCCGAAGATTGATTTCTATGAACAGGCCGGTCGACAGGGTTTTGAACTGGCCGCAGATCATCGTCTCGCGGCCCGCTCAGAACTGGATGGCATCTACCGGGTACTCGGGGAAGACTTTCATGATATCCGTCACGCCCTGAACGATCTCTCCGACCGGGTGTGCTTTATCGCCTGCTGACTCGCCCCGCAGTGGAGCATTCCCGGGCCGGGAAAACACGACCCCCGGTCTAGCTCGCCAGGATCGTGTCGTAGATCTCATCCGCACTCGTCGCGCTCAGGATCTTCTCCCGGACCGACTCATCGTTCAGCAGCCGACTGATCTCCGCCAGGAACTGGATGTGGGGGCCGGCCCGGTTCGCCGGAGACAAGGTCATGATGAAGATCCTTGAGTCGTTCCCGTCGAGTGCCTGGAAGTCCATGCCCGCCTTCTTCAAGCCGATCGCCGCAACCAGCCCGTTCACGGTTTCCGTCTTCCCATGCGGGATGGCAATACCGTGGTGCATCCCGGTTGACATCTTCTTTTCCCGTTCAAACACCGCCTTCACGGCCGCCTTTCGATCGGATATCTTTCCGGTATCGACCAGCACATCGATGAGTTCTTCTATGATTTCCGCCTTTTCAGAGCCTTGGAGCTCCAGCCGAATGGCATCCCGGGTAATCGCTTTTCGCAAATTCATAAGCTATACATTTTTTCTGAAACGCGCAGATCATGTGTATTGCCCCCATACCGGTCAATGCAAAAGGCACTAATTTTTCATGCCAGACACGGGCAATTTTTCGAATGAATTTGACAGCCTGTAACGTTCCGTGTGACATTGTTAACCCTTTGGGATAAATAGATTTAAGTAAGGAAACCATGAGCGCCACGAACCACACCCACCGTACCATCAACTTATTGATCCAGTTACAGGAACTGCATGTTGCACGCGTCCAGAAACGGGCGACCCAGCCCAATTCCCGGCTCAAGCAACTCAACGACACGATCGATTCACTGATGGGTGAAATACCCGTCGAATACGCAGACCAGTTCACTCTCCTCCTCGGGCGTGACACCATGGCCATCGTGCCCCTTGCCGACTCATCCTGCTCCGCCTGCAGCATGGCGCTCCCGATCGGCCGCGTAAACGAGATTCGAACCGCGGACATGATCTACAAATGTGAGTCCTGCGCCCGCCTGCTCTACTTCCCGGCCGACCTGCCCAAGGGCGTCCCGCAAAAGCGCAGCGCCACCCCGAAGATGGGAATTTCCCGTTTTTCCCATCCCGAGCTCATGATTCCCCGGCTCGAGGGTAAAACGGCCGAGGAGGTGCTCGGCGAGATGGCCGAGCTCATGCAGGAGAAGGGCTACATCGATGATGCTGCCAAGCTCACCGAGGAAGCCTTGAAGCGCGAGGCCCTGATGAGCACAGGCGTGGATAACGCCATCGCTTTCCCCCACGTGCGCGGCGTCGAGGGCGGCGGCCTGACCCTGACCCTCGGCATCAGCAAGCGGGGTATCAAGTTCGGCGGTCCCGGCGGCAAGCTGACCCGTATCTTCTTTTTCGTGACCATCCCCATGGTCACCAGTGGTTTCTACATCAAACTGCTGGCGGGCCTCTGCAATGCCTTTGATGACAAGGCGACCCGGGACCTCCTGATTAAACAGGACGATCCCGATGCCCTGTGGGAGACGCTGGTCAAGGTGACGAAGAACACGATCAAGTAGCCCGCGTCTTGGGGACGTTTCGGCCTTGATCCATGCCCGGCAGGGCCTATGTTGTTTCATGTTGCGGGTGTAACTCAGTTGGCAGAGTGTCAGCTTCCCAAGCTGAATGTCGTCGGTTCGATCCCGATCACCCGCTCCATTTTATTCCCCGGAACCAGCCCCCGGCTCCAGGCACCGGGTTGGCAGGACGAACAAGATTAGGCTCGGACATACGCTTATGCCGGTCCATTGACACCTGCCCCCTACTTGTTCAAAAAGATATCGCTTTGTACGACCAGGTGAACGAGGTCACGCAGGCCGTTCCCCTTCCCTTTCAACTTGGCGACGATCCGGTCCATCTCCCCCCGGTCTCCGGGTTCCATGATCCGGCCGGTGGCGTAGCTGAGCATTTTTGCCGCGATGCAGCGCGTGACAAAGTCCTCGCGTTTCAGCAGCATCTGTTTGAACGCCACAATGTCCTTGATCTCGGAACCCTCCGCCAGCGTGGACGAGGGATCGACCGGGTCAGCCGGCCTTTTACTCTGGCGGTCTTCCTTGGGGTAGAGGTCCCGCCATCGCCCGATCGGGTCAAAGTTCTCCATGGCAAATCCCATTGGGTCGATCTTCCGGTGGCAGCTGTTGCAGGCGCCGTTTTCGCGATGCAGGACCAACTGCTCCCGGATGGTTTTCGCACTGCGCAAATCCGGAGAGATCGGGTCGACATCGGGCGGCGGGGGCGGTGGCGGGGTCCCGAGAATGTGCTCGAGAACGTATACCCCGCGAATAATCGGGGAGGTGTCGACCCCGTTGGCGGTAACCGTCATGACCGCGGGCAGGGTAAAAATCCCGCCGCGACGATGATCGTTTAGCGACACTTTGCGCAGCACATCCCCCACGATGTCATTGCGCTTGTAAATGTGCTGGGCCAGCATCGCGTTCAGGTAGGTATAATCCGAGTCTATGAGCTCCCGGATCTTGCCGTTATGTTCAAGGATGTCCTTGAAGAAGGCCTCAACCTGCGGCACGTACCACTGTTCAATTCGGTAATAGATTCCATGCGGGCCCTTTTTATCCGGCGCCATTACGCCGAGCTTCTGCAGTTGAAGCCAGCGCTCGGGGAAGTGGCGGGTGAACGCAGCCGCCTTCGGGTCCTTCAACATGCGCTCCACTTCAGACCGGAGCTGCTCCGGCCTGGAGAGCGTGCCTGCCTTCGCGAGCTCGAACAAGCGGTCATCCGGCATGGACGACCACAGAAAATAGCTCAAGCGCGACGCGAGCTCGTACGCATCCAGGCGCCCATCATCCGGCTGGATGTAGACGAAGTCCGGCGAGCATAAAATCGCGATGTAGGCGGCCTGGACCGCCTCGATCAGCGGGGTGCCCTGGGCCTGGATGGTCTTGACCAGCGCCGCGTAGTCATCGGCTTCCGTGGGATCGACCGGCCGGCGATAGGCGCGCGTGAGGAATCTTGCCAGCAGGGGTTTCAGGTCGACGGAGGCCAAGGGCCCCTTTCCATACAGGGCCGTGTGGCTTTTCGGTGGCCAGGCATGCGGCAAGGGCTCAATCGTCAGGCTGTGCACCCGCACGGTCGGCCCCTTGTAGCCCTGCTCGAGCAGCAGGTCCGCCATCCTCTTCGGCCATTCCTTCTGCGTCTCCTTGGTGCCCTTGAAGTAGTGGTCCGGATAAAACTCCTTCACCAGGTTGCCGTGTACATTGTGCTTAATTTCCGGGCCGTTCTCCCACCCCACCCAGGGCATCCAGGTGGTGTCGATCCAGGTCTCGAACGAGAAGGTCCGTTTTTTTCCATCGCCGGGCAGCTCCCATTCGACCGCCTGGTGCATCCGCGGCCCCCGCAGGTGCTCCATGCGCTCCAGGTAGAGCCCCATCAGGAACGGCTTGGATGGATCGGTCTGCAGGATTTTCCCCCAGGGGTGGACCTGGTTGTGCCCCGACATCTCGACCGTAACCCGGTAATGTCCCGCCACCTTGATGCCCCCCTTCCGCATCGCGCTCGGGCCAATGCGGTCGTAGCGGTTGTGCCGCACGAAAATCTCGTCGTAGCCTTCATTGCGGTCGCGCTGAAAGCGGGGCAGGCTGTTGCCGTGGAGATTGTCGCTGATCGGGGACCGGTAGGTCTTCTTTGCCAGCGCGGGATCCTTCTCCGGATGCGTGGCCATCTTGATACTCTCCTCGGCCGCGCCCAACATCAGCTTCAGTAAAAAGTCCGACATCACCAGCTTGCTGCCGATGGTATCGATGCCATGCACGTTCTCGTCCTCCGGGAAACTCCGGGTGGGCGCGATGGTTTTCTGGGCGGTTATTCCGTTTCCGTTCCAGTCATATAGGCCGGACACCACCGCTGGATGAAAATCCGGATGTTCGAGATGAAAGAGATCGCGGAGCGTATTCCGGAGCTCGAAGCGGTTCAGGCGCCGGATGACAGCCTGCCGCCCGGTGCTGCCCTGGGCCGCATAGGCTTTCATCAACGCCTGGGTCATCCTGTCGACGACCGTCTGGCGTTCCGCGGGCGCAGGCTGCAATTCCCGCTTCTCCGGCGGCATGTCACCCAGGTTCAGTTGATCCACCACGTCCTGCCAGAGGATCAGGGTATCCTTGTCCGAGAGGTCGCTCTTCATCCGATCATAGCGGATATCCCCCTTGTGCTTCTCCGGGCCATGGCAGTCATAGCAATACTTTTTAAAGAAAGGGGTGATCTCCTTGAAAGCCGCATCGGCCTTGAGCGATAAGGGGTCCCCGGTTTGCGCCAGCACCGGGTGGCAGGTGGAAAGCAGCCCAAGCCCAACCAGGAAATGCAGGGTAAGCAGACGAAACGACGCCGGCATCAGGTTTTCCATTCGAGACCGCGAAGCGTGCCGCTGCTGTTGCCGAATCGATCGATTTCCAGCCCGAAATTCTGGGCCATGGAAAGCAGCAGGTTCGAGGCAAGGATCCGCTGGCCCTTTTCTTCCGGCAGCACCAGGTGTTCCCCGAGCTTGAATCCGCCCCCGGCGAGCAGCAGGGGCAGGTTCTTGGTCGAATGGGTGCCGGTGGCCATGCCGCAACCGAAAAGAATCATGGTGTGGTCAAACAGCGTTCCTTCACCGTTCAACTTGTCCGGCTGGGCTTTCAGCAGGTCGATCAGGTGGGCCAACTGGGTCATCATGTGGGCATCGACCTGCTTGAGCACCTGGGTTTTCTCTTCGAGCTCACCGTGATGCGAGTAGCCATGGTAGCCCCCGTTGATGCCGAAGTCACCGTTGCCGAAGCCCATGGCCAGGGTGATGGCCCGGGTCGAGTCGGTCTGGATGGCCAGGGCGATCAGGTCCATCATCAGTTTGAAGTCATTTTCCGCCGATCCGGTTTGCACCGGTTCCTTGTACGGCGCTTCCGGCTTTGCGCGGTCCAGCCACGGTTCGCGTTGCACGATTTTTTTCTCCAGCGTGCGCACCGAGTCCAGGTATTCCTCAAACTTGGATTGGTCCTGCCGGCTCAAATTTGCGTGCACGGATTTGGCTTTTCCGAGAACCACATCCAGGATGCTGCTATCCCGCTTGAGTCGCCTGCGCTCTTCCACGATGGCGTCGGCGGAGTCGCCCAGGAAGAGTTTGCGGTACAAGCCCCGCAGGTCGAGGCTCGGTATCTGGACCCCCGCGCGTGAATAGCTGATCTGGTTGTTTTCCTTTGCCTTCAGCACCAGGGAGGAGAAGCGGGTTGTCGCACCCAGCGATTCAGCGATCTTCTGGTCGAGGCTGATGTTGCCTTCGGGAAAATTCGCCGACATATCCGGACGCATGCCGTTCAACAGGGTCGGCACGCATTGATGGCCACCGGAGAGCCCGTGATCCAGGTTGGAGAACACGGTAAAATCCTTGCGGTGTTTTTCCAGGGGCTTGAGCGTCCCGGGAAGATCGTAATCGCTGCCCGGTTGATCCTTGCCGGGGAAGAAGGCCTTTGCATAGATCCCGTAGTTATTCGACAGGCATATCATCCGCTTGACCGGCTTGCCGGGCGCGGGCGCCGCCCGCCCCAGCGGGGCCATGGACTCGAACATGGGCAAGGCGATGGCCACCCCGCTGCCACGGAGAAAGGTGCGTCGATTCAGGGGTGTCTTCATACCCCATATATTAGCGTATTCTGCCGCCGAGCCAGCCGAAAAAATATGTTTTTTTCCGGTCGGGACGGTACCCGCCTCGGCCGGGTGACCGCGCTTCACATCCACCCCACCCGCGAGGACCCAGCGGCTTGCGAAATTCCGGCGCATGCGGCCTTGGGGCTGGACGCTGCGGGCAGGGATCTCGCCAGGCGCTTACTGAAACTCAACCAGGGTGCGGAGGAAGAGGCTGGATTCACCCGCCTGCGGGGTATAGTCGACCTGGACCGGG
>JAPYUI010000325.1 GCA_029936175.1 Kiritimatiellia bacterium | reverse complement strand
CGACCTACGTGCTCGGCTACAAGGGAGCCACTCACGACATCGCGCACAAGCGCCCAACCGAATCAGGAAAATGGGATAATTGGCGGGCCAAGCAGCATGCCTACTTCCTGGAGCGACTGCGCAACACCCCAGAAGGCGACAGCAACATGCTGGACCAGACGGTAGTCGTCTGGGGCTCAGCCCATCCGCACGCATCCCACAGCACCAAGAACTACCCGATCCAGGTGGCAGGTGGAAAGGCGCTTGGCTTCAAGCACGGGAACCTGCACGCCTTCGAGGGAGAGAAAAAGGTGCCGCTGACAAACCTCTTTGTCTCGATGCTCCATGCAGTGAACGTGCCGGTAAAGTCGTTTGCCGACAGCACGGGACCGATGACCGAGGTGCTTGTCTAGGCATGAACGGGCTTCGCTACATTCTCTGCAAAGACCTCGGCCTAACTCCCATCAACTTACCCAGACCATGAAGAAGTTTCTAGTCCTCCTTTCCGCCCTCGCCTTCGTTCAGTCAACCTTTGCGGACCAGGTTCCCTCAAGCCTGCCCGATCCCGACGGCAAGCCGGGCGATGCCACCAAGCCCGTAAAAGTCTATATCCTGGCTGGCCAATCCAACATGGTCGGCATGGGTAACCTGAGCGGAGCCAAGAACGTCTACGACGGGGTCTACCTGAGCTCGGACCCCGGCGTACCCGATGGGCCTCTTCAAATTTACAAGGTCGGCAACTACAAGACTTCCCCCTTGGCCGTTTATCTCCCCGACGGGGAAAAAACCGACCAACCGATTGCGGAAGGACAGTTCGAAATTTACCAACGAGGGGTTTATCAAATACATTGTGGTTTTGGCGAGAGCGCCAATTGCGCCATGACGCTGGATGGAAAGGAAGTCTACCGTCGGGACGCAGGGGGCAAGCCAGTCAAGCAGGGGGTCACGCTCGAACCCGGCAAGCGTTACAAGTTCAAGATCTCGGGCTTCAAGGGCTCACCGCCAAGGTTTTTGATGCAGAAAACGGATCTCTTGGGCAACGGCGACCTCGATGCGGTGGCCAAACGGGAAGGGAAGTTCCCTTGGTTAACGGATGCGAAAGGCGAATGGACGGTTCGCAACGACGTTTACTTCCAGGAGGCGCGGCTCGCGCAGGACGGCAAGGGTTCGCCCCTCAGTGCCACCTCCAATGGCAAATCGATTGGTCCGGAGCTCGGTTTCGGTCATGTCCTCGGCACGTTTCATGGCGAGCAGGTCCTGTTGATAAAGACGGCTCAAGGAAATCGATCCCTGGGTTTTGACTTTCGCCCGCCAACCAGCGGACGAACCGATCCAGGCAACGAATTCGAATCCGCCGAATACAAACTCATGGTTGAGGGCGTGCGCAAGACCTTGGACAAGATCGATGAGGTTGTTCCCGGCTACAAGGGACAAGGTTACGAGATCGCGGGTTTTGTCTGGTTCCAGGGGCACAAGGACAGCTTCACCGAAGCGTTGATCGTGGACTACGAGAAGAACCTCGCCAACCTGATCAACGACGTCCGCAAGGAGTTCAAGAAGCCGAAACTGCCGGCGGTGGTCGCCACCATCGGGTTCGGCGGACACAACATGGCGGAAAAGTTCCTCAGGATTCACAAGGCCCAAATGGCGGTGGGCGATGCCAAGAAACACCCCGAGTATGCCGGCAACGTCGCCTCGGTCGACACCCGGGATTTCTGGCGCGAGGTGGACGAGTCGCCAACCAACCAGGATTACCACTACAACCGCAACGCCGAGACCTACGTGCTGATCGGGGACGCCCTCGGGCGGGAAATGGTCAGACTCTTGGGTGGAAAAGCGGCTCCCTTGCCACTTAAGCCTCGTCCCAAGCGCGTAACTACTGAGAAAGGCGCCGAGCCTTCGGATGAGGAAAAAGCCAAAGCCCAAAAGGCGCTCCGCCCGATCTTGATCGACGGCATCGCGAACGCATATGCAACCAATCCCCGCTACAACAAGATCCTCCTTCAGGAGGCCGTTGGCGAACGACCACAACGGGCAAACCAGTTTCTGCGTGGCGCGACCTACGGATTGCTCAATTGTTACCGGGCCGCCGGAATCGAGGAGTATGACTGGCATTCCTTCGGTCCCTCCCTCGACAAGGTGAAGTGGGACTATCACAGCTTCGACCCCAAGGAGGAAATGGCCAAGGAGAAAGGCAACCGCTACCGCAAGGTAACCTATCCGGACGGGATGGCCAACTGGTTTGCTCCCGGCTTCGATCCCCGCAAGGCGAAATGGAAGAGCGGTCACCAACCCTTCGGGCAACTGGATGGCAAGCTGGCGCCGCTTTCAGCAACATGTACAGCGCCGTTCTGTCGTTGCGGTGAGAAGCCCGGTACGCTGTGGGAAAAGGAAGTCCTGCTGATGCGTGGCGCGGTGGAACTTCCGCCGTTGAAGAGTGGCCATCGTTACCGCATCGTGGTGGGGGGATCCGCTCACGTGAATTCCGGTGAAGGTTACGCGATCTACGTCAATGGCAAGCAGCTTGCCGAGTCAAAAACCGGAGTTGCGGTACGACAAGGCGGGCAGCCTCGCGGTGCCCATATCTACAATGATTTCCGCGACGAATTCAAAGGTGGTAAGGTTACCTTGGCAATTACCAGTTTCCTGCGTTACAATCATCCGCGCCACGGCGTCCAGCCGCCCAAGGGACACCTCAGCCTGATGCTTCAGGAAATGAAGATTCCCTCCTTGCATTCGAATTGATGGACTTGCTTTAGTTTAACTTTCATTAGATTGTTTCCTCTCCAATGAAAGGTTCCATCATCGCGCGAATACTCGTCTTCGCCCTCTTGGCGAATGGTGATTTACATCGAGCCCTGGCCGTGGATCCTGGTCGTTCCGGGGCCTTGCAGTTCAACCGGGACCTTCGGCCAATCTTGGCGGATCATTGCTATGCCTGCCATGGCCCGAACGCGCATTCGCGCAAGGCCAAGCTGCGACTGGACCAAAGGGATTCGGCCCTGGGCACCGAACGGGAGGGAGCCGCCATCGTTCCGGGCAAGCCCGCCCTGAGCGAGTTGGTGTCCCGCATTCACCACGAGGACCC
>JAPYUI010000094.1:11084-16975 GCA_029936175.1 Kiritimatiellia bacterium | reverse complement strand
CGGCGGCCAACTTGTCGAGGACCGGGGTCTTTACCGGTCCACCGTAGCACCCGAGGTCCTTCCAGCCCAGGTCATCGGCCAGCAGGGTCACCACGTTGGGACGCTTCCTTTCCCGGGAAACCCGGGCCTCAGCAAATCCCGCCGAGGTATCCAGGACCTCGGCATCGATGATGAGCTTGCGGAACGCCGCGTTCGGCACGTCGTTGAGGGTCTCCAGGAAGGCGACGAGCCTGGGCAGGTCGGCCTCGGTGATGGTGATCAACCCACAGGCCGCATCGAGGTCGTCCGCCTTGCCCGCGCGCTTTCGTTCAGCCGCCCTCATCTTGGTGCGCAGCACCGCTTCCAGGTTCACCTTGCGCTGGGCCGGGTTGCGCAGGGAGGGGGTGACGACCGGCGTACCCCCCTCGCTCACGACATGCAACTGGCCGTCCGTGAAGGCGGGCGGCGCGTGGCAGGAAACACAATTCTGTACCTGCTCATCCCCCTCGGAACCGAGGAAGGTCTTGAAGCCCAGGTACGCCCGGCGGTCCATGCCCGGCGGGACTTTCAACAGGATCCGTCCTTCCTGGTTTGCGAGGCGCCCAAAAATCCTTCCCGCAAAATCAGCCGCGGTCTCGTCCGCCTCCGCGGCCTCGGGGATGCGGTTCACATAGACGAAGGCATCGAAGGGTGCCCGCTGGGAACTCGCCAGGCGATGCACCTTCGTGACCGCCTCGACACTCGCGACCTGGGCGACGGCGTATTGACCCAGGCACAACCCGGGCCAAAGGGCCCGGGCCATCCACTGACGCATCTTTGCCTTGGCTACGTTCATATCCTACCCATATATGACAGCTATAGGGGATCGGTTACCCTGCTTGGCAGGGAAATAGGCGCCGTATTGCCCAGGCGCTCACGGCGGAAGACCATCCGGGCGGAAGGAGTGGATCCGAACCCTTACTTCTTCCGCGCGTCCGAGGAGTGGTCGTGAATGATCCGCCAACCGGCATCGGTCTTCCTGAAAATCAGCGTGAACAAGCCGGTGGGGTTTTCCTTCTCCCCCTTCATGTGGTTGGTGAAGCGGCCAAAGACCAGGGCTGCATCCCGGGACAGGAGCTGGATATCGAGATCCGTGAAGGCCAGGCGACCCATCTTTTCCCGGGTGGGAAAACCCTTCTTGTAGCCTTCCAGGGCCTCCTCATAGCCATAGGACACGTGGTTGTTCGAGGCAAAGCGAAGCTTGGGTGAATGCTGATACCCCCGCATGAAGGCCTCCAGGTCCCCCCGGTTCCAGGCCTCGACCTGTTGGTCCATCACCTGCCGGATATCCCCTGCATCGTCCGCGGTCGCCGCGCCACACAGGTTTACCAGTACGATTATCCAACCTACATATACCTTCATCGTGTTCTCCATCAGGGGGATTGCCGGGCACACCCGGGAACGGTTGCACAGTGTATGGGTATCAACAGCAGGTACACAAAGAAAAGGTTCGAATTTTCCATGGCCCGCGGATGATTCCTCCACATCGGCAGCGCAGATGCGGGATTCGCAAGGATGAGCCGGATACGGCCTATCATCGGCCCGGTAATGGCGCGAACCTGCGCCACGGTCTGCAGGACGCGCATCGAAGATGGACCATGCGGGGCACGGCGATGCCCCGGCAAGGGCCCCGCCCGGGAGAGGGCTCCCCGCCAGCACTAAAAGGGGTCCAGCCCGGCGAACACCCCTTGCAAGAAGCGGGGTAAACCACTACGATCCCCCCGACCTGAAAATATCGCGCCATCCAACTGCCAACCCAGATAGAGGACACCCCCATGAAACAACCGGTATCCCGTAGACGATTCATGAACCGCTCGGCCCTGTTCGGCTCGGTGCTGATCCTTCCCAACAGCCGGGTCTTCGGCGCCAACGAACGCGTGCAGGTGGGTGTGATCGGGTGCGGGGGACGCGGAACCGGCCATGTCAGCTGGGCGATGAAGTCCGGTGCACAGGTCGTGGCCGTGTGTGATCCCGATGAGGCCAAGCGGCGGAATGCCGCCAAGAAGGCGGGTGGTGAAGTCGTCAAGAAGTACGGGGACATGCGGGAACTGTTTGACGACAAGGATGTCGATGCGACTGTCATTGCGACGCCCAACCACTGGCACGCCCTGGCCACTATCTGGGCCTGCCAGGCGGGCAAGGACGTCTACGTCGAGAAGCCCGCCAGTCACTCGATCTGGGAAGGCCGGAAAATGGTGGAGGCCGCGCGTAAATACAAATGCATGGTACAGATCGGCACACAGCAGCGCTCGGACCCGGCACTCATCCAGATGCGGGATATGCTCGACAAGAAAGAGCTGGGCGAGCTGGAGTGGGTCCACTCCATGTGGTATGCCCACCGCGGGTCGATCGGTAAAACCACCGAGCCACAAAAGGTTCCCGATGGCGTGGACTACGACCTCTGGTGCGGCCCCCGGGAGAAGGTTCCGCTGATGCGGAAAAGGTTCCACTACGACTGGCACTGGTTCTGGGATTACGGCAACGGGGACATGGGCAACCGGGTGATTCACGTGATCGACGATATTCACCACGTGCTCCGCATCGACCAGGACGTCCCCACCCGCATGATGGCCGTGGGCGGTCGCTTCAAGTATAACGATGATGCCAACACGCCCAATACCGAGGTCATCATCATGGACTGGAAGGTGCCGATCATCTTCGGCAGTCGCAACATGCCCTACATCGACCCCAAATCGGGGAAAGGCACGGGCACCTCCGTGTATCGGCGCTTCGGGAAAGGGCACCGCTTCACCAACCTCATCAAGTGTGAAAAAGGCTTCTTCAGCGTGACCCGTGGTGGCGGCAAGGTCTACGACAACGATGGCAACACGATCAAGCAGCTCAAGGGAGATGGCGGCGGCAGCCACATGAAAAATTACTTCGATGCCGTCAAGAGCCGGGATCACAAGAGCCTGAAGGCCGACGTCGAGCAGGGTCACCTGGGTTGCCTGCTGCTGCACACCGGCAACAACAGCTACCGGGTTGGACAGGCGGCGGACCCGGCAAAAGTCGCGGAAGCCTGCAACTCGAGTGAAGAGGCAAAACTGACCTGGGAATCCACCGCCGAGCACCTCAAGTCCAACGGGGTGGACCTGAATATCGAGAAACCAACGCTCGGGCCTTGGCTGACCTTCGATCCCAAGACCGAACGCTTCACCGGGGAGCATGCTGAGGCGGCCAACGCCCTGGTGAAAGAATCGTACCGGGCACCGTACGTGATTCCCGACCAGGTGTAGGGCGGCGTCCGGCTCCATCCAGGGGCCAGGGCATATACAGGAAGTACCGGGCAGGGATTTCGCCCGGCCCCTTTCACCTTGCCTTTCAGCACCCTTAAAGGCAAATTTCAGCAGATGAGTTGTGAGGACAAAGCGCGCGGGAACAGCTGTTTTCCCTACTGCGAGCCACCGGGATCATGAGCTCCGGTCGCGTATGCAATGCCGCCCGCTGTGGGGCCATTCCCGGCGCCCGCCTGGAGCGGCTGGATGGCACCGGCCTTTCCGTCGAGACCGTGCACAGCGATGCCAAGGGCCGCTTCCAGCTCCCCGGGGAGGGGCCAGTGAGGATTTCGGCCGAGGGATTCACCCCGAAAACACTCGAGGCCGAGAGCGCCCTCGAACATGTCAGGCTACTGGAGAAGCGGTTGGTCGGCTACCTCGACCGGTTCTGGTGGGAACCCGGGGAAGACCTGCCCGTGTACGTTCATGCGCCGGAACCTTTCAGCATCACGCTCTACCGTCATGGAAAGGACCGGGAAGAAATGGCCCATTTCGGCTCCTTCGACCCCCTGGAACAACAGGTCCCGGATGGCCCCTTCGTGGAGAACGGGCTCGACTGGAAGCCGGCCACGCGGGTGACCATCCCGCCATCCGCCCGGCCCGGCCTGTACAGCCTTTTGCTCGAATCCGGCGACGACGTCTTTGCCCTCGCGCTGATCGTCTCCACGCCGAAGCAACAGCAGGGGAAAAACCGGCTGCTCGTACTGGCCAGCACCAACAACTGGTTATCGTACAACACCTACGGAGGCCGCAGCCGCTACCGGAATTACGAGCAGGAGGCCTCAAGGCAATACCTTCCGCTGAACGGCTTGAAGAACCTGGTTCGCAGGATCCTGCCGCGCACGTGGTACCACGCCCTTGAATCGCGTTATGCGACCCAGCCCTGGATGCTGCACCGACTCTCCATCAAGCGACCGTTCCCGTATTGCGGGCTGGACGAAGCAGACCCCCGGGAACCTTTCGCCAATCACCTCGCCGGCGGGGAGTGGCGCGTGATCGCCTGGCTGGAGGAACAGGGCCTGGATTACGACATGATCGCCGGTTACCAACTGCACCGGGATCCCGGCATGATGGACGCCTATCGCGCCATCATCCTGAGTACCCATTGCGAGTACTGGTCCAGGGAAATGTACCAGGGGGTGATGGACTGGCATGGCGAAAAAGGGGGCTGGATCCTGAACCTTTCCGGCAACAGCATCTACCGCGAGGTGGAATACTACGATGACGGTTCGCATCGTTGCTCGAGCCTGTATTTCGAGGACTCCTGTGCCGATGAGTCGCAGTTGATCGGTGTGCGCTTCTCCATGGTCGATTACGGCACCGCCGCGCCGTATACGGTCGAGGATCCCCGGCATTGGGCCCTGGCCGGATTGGGGGTCGAGGCCGGGACCCTTTTTGGAACGTACACCCTGAATGGCCACTATACCTGTGACGGTGACGGGTGGGTGCACAGCCGGCCGGGACTCAAGGGAGGCTTGCGCGGTGAAGGCGCGTCCGGATGGGAAACAGACAAGCTCACGGAAACCGCACCCGGGGATTTTCATCGCATCGCGAAAGGCCTCAACCCGCATGGCGGTGCCGACATGGTGATCCGCGAAGCGGCGGGCACACGCGGCGGCGTGTTTTCCGCCTCGTCGATCTCCTTCGGGGGGGCGCTCCTGCCCGACCCGGTGTGCAGTGGCATCGTCCGAAACGTGCTGAATCGCTGCCTGGACAGCGAATCGCCGGGATAAAAAAGATGGGCGGGGAAGACGTGTACGGACAGCGACCCTTGCACCGATTCCAGCAGCCTGCTAAGGGTTTCACATGCCTGAAGACACCGACATCTGCATCCGGGATGCCCGCATCAGCTGTATTCCCGTCACCACCCGGGTGCCGCTCAAATTCGGCACCGAGACCCTGACCACGGTTACGGTCGCCCGCGCCTGCGTCACCGCCGAGAAAAGCGACGGAACCCAGGGCGAAGGCGTCGGCGAAACCCCCTTGAGCGTACAGTGGGTCTGGCCCAGCACCCGGCCCTACGAGGAGCGCTACCAGGCCCTGGTCGCCTTCACCCATCAGCTCGCGACGGCCTGGTCGAAGGCGACCGGCTCGGGACACGCACTGGAGATCGGCCACGACTTCATCCGGCAGGAATTAAAGCACGAATGGGAAAGCTTTAATGCCGAGCGGAGCGAATCCATGCCCTGGCTGGCCGCCCTCGTCTGCTGCTCGCTCTTCGATATCGCCGTGCACGACGCCTACGGCAAGCTGAACGGGTGCCCGGTGTATGAAACCTACAACGCCGCGTACCTCAACCGGGATCTCAGCGCCTTCATCGAGCCGGCTGAAGGCAGCGAGGTGAACTTCTCCGGCCTGTATCCGGACCATTATCTCGTCCACCCGCGACCGAATGTACTCCCCGCCTGGCACCTGGTCGGCGGCCTCGACGCGCTGGCCGCCACGGACCTCGACGGAAGCGAACCGGACGATGGCTACCCGGTTACCCTGGAGCAATGGATTGCGACGGATGGATTGACCTGCCTGAAAATCAAGTTGCGGGGAAACGATGCGGCCTGGGACTACGCGCGCATGGTCCGCATCGGCGAGATCGCCCTG
>JAPYUI010000094.1:9629-10984 GCA_029936175.1 Kiritimatiellia bacterium | reverse complement strand
ATGGATCTCATGGTCCAGGACCTGACCAACCCCATGCTGGCGCAAATTCCGCACGTCCTGCTCGCCGCCCATGCGGGCACGATCATGGGCGTGGAGACGAACGGCATGCAGTTTTACCCCGAGGCCTCGAATGCCGAGGCCGCGGTGCACCCGGGGATCTATCGACGGCGGCAAGGCGTGGTGGATCTAAGCAGTATCCACGGCAACGGCTTCGGTTATCGACTGGATGAAATCGATCACGGCGGGTCGGTATAGCACCGCATTTATTCCGGGCCAGATGCAAAACACCGGATTCACAAGGCGCGGACTTTCCGCTACAATGGCCCCATGGATACACTGACCCTACGACCCATGCACGAGGAGGAATGGCTTGACGTCGCCCGCCTGATCACGGTCTCCACCAACGACTGGTACCGCTCCCACGGGATGAACGAAATTTTTAGCGGTCCGCCGGAAGACCAGATGCTCTTCTGCGAAGTCTATGAAGCCCTCGACCCCGGCTGCTGCCTGGTTGCCGAGGACATGGAAACCGGTGACATCGCGGGCTCCTGCTTTTACCACCCCCGATCGACCCACGTTTCCCTGGGCATCATGAATGTCCATCCCGACCATTTTGGAAAAGGCGTCGCAGGCCGCTTGCTCGACTGGATTATCGACTACGCCGAAACCCTGAACCTGCCCCTGCGACTCGTCTCCAGCGCGCTGAACCTGGACTCGTTCTCGCTCTACAGTCGCCGCGGCTTTGTCCCCCAGCGCGCCTTCCAGGACCTGCTCATCACCATCCCCGCCAAGGGCTTCCCCGAAGCGGAACTCAGCGGCGGCTTTATACGCGACGCGATCGCAGAGGATGCCGAGACCATCGCCGCGCTCGAACAGGAGTTGCTCGGTATCGACCGCACGAAGGATTACCGGTACTTCATCGAAAACAAGCCCGGCTGCTGGCACGTGGCCGTACTCGAGTCCGATGATGGCGAATTGCAGGGTGCCGTGGTATCCATCATCGATCCCGGGAGCAAAATGCTCGGACCCGGCTTCGCGCGAGAACCCGATCAACTCGGCGCCCTCATCACGCACGAATTGAATCAGCGCCGAGGCGAAACCCTGGTGCTCCTCCTCCCCGTCGACTGCCCCGAACTGGCACACCGCATGTACGCCCTCGGGGCGCGAAACTGCGAATTGCACTTCAGCCAGGTCCGGGGTGAAATGCCCCCATCCACCTGCGCCTACCTGCCGACCTTCATGCCCGAGACCGGGTAAAGGGGTTGGCACACGCCCCCAAAGGCGCTTGGGGCGACCGTTTTCCCGCTCTCGTGGAGCTCGTTGACCGGGGCCGGGCTTTCCGCCTGCGTTAGGGG
>JAPYUI010000094.1:1572-9529 GCA_029936175.1 Kiritimatiellia bacterium | reverse complement strand
CCCCGAGCCCCCTGCTGGTCAACGCCAGTGCCCGCCATTGCCACCTGACCCCGGAGGCGGTTGAAACGCTCTTCGGACCCGGCGCAACCCTGACACCGATGAAAGACCTGTATCAGCCCGGTGCCTTTGCCGCGAAAGAAACCGTGACCCTGGTCGGCCCACGTTCCCGGGTGATCAGCAACCTCCGCATTCTGGGCCCCTGTCGCGACCTCAACCAGGTCGAGCTCGCCTTCACCGATTCCGTCGCACTCGGTTTTGATATACCGGTTCGCCAGTCCGGAAATATTCCCGCGACCCCGGGCTGCATGCTCATGGGTCCCAACGGCTTTTTTGAAATGGACGAGGGCGTGATCCGGGCAGCGCCACATGTGCACATGGCGCCGGCGGATGCGGCCTTCTACGGCGTGGAGCCGGGCGACTACATGAAACTCCGTGTCGGCGGCGAGGTCGGCGTGACCTTCGACCGCATCTTCGTTCGCGTCGACCCCCACTTTAAACTCGAAGTTCATATCGATACGGACGAGGCGAACGCCTGCGGGCTGAATGCGCATTCGCCGGTCGAGTTAATTAAATAAATCTAACGCGTAAACCAAACCAGAGGTAAACCATGAGTGAAGCATTAGGCATCGTAGAAACCAAGGGCTACGTCGGTAACGTCGAAGCAGCAGATGCGATGGTCAAGGCGGCCAACGTATCTATTTCCAAGCTGATCCAAATCGGCGGTGGATTTGTCACTATTCTCGTTCGCGGAGACGTCGGCAGTGTAAAGGCATCCGTCGAAGCCGGGGCAGAGGCGGCCAACAAGGTCGGCGAGCTCTCCGGGTCCCACGTGATTCCACGTCCGAACGCGGACCTGTTGAAACAATTCGGCATTAAGTAATTTAACCCCCTTAACTGGAGAAAACCCATGGCTAACAACTTAGCAATAGGCATGATTGAAACGGTCGGCTTGACCGCATTACTCGAGGCGGCAGACGCCGCATTAAAAGCGGCTGACGTCGAGATGACCGGTTGGGACAAAGTCGGAAGCGGTCTCGCTACCGGGTTTTTCAAGGGCGAAGTCGCCGCCGTGAAGGCCGCCGTCGAGGCGGGTGCAGAAGCAGGCGGCCAAGTGGGCCAGATCGTGTGTGTGAACGTGATCCCGCGCCCGCATGACGATCTCGGCGACCTGGGCGACTGGATGTAACGGCACTCGCAGGAGCGGGATCCATCATGCCCGCTCTTTTTGAGTACACGTACCCATAAGCAAACCCCATGAAAATACTCGTAGCCAACTTCGGCAGCACCTCCTTCAAGTACCGTCTATTCGACATGGACGGTCGTGATGAAGCCGTGCTCGCCAAGGGTGGATACGAGCGGGTGAGCGACTACAACGAGGCCGTCGACGACTGCCTCAACACCCTCCTCAATGACGGCGCCATTGACAGCCTGGACGAGCTGGACGCGGTGGGCTTTAAAACCGTGATGGGTCGGAACCTGTCGGGCTGTGTGTGCGATGACGACGCGGTGCTCGAGGCCTTAAACGGCTTCGCCTCCCTCGCCCCGGCGCATAATCCGCCTTATGCAAATGGGATCCAAACCTTTGCCGAGCGCACCCCGGACACACCGCGGGTCGCGCTGTTCGAGACCGCGTTTTATCAATGGGTCCCGGAAGCGGCGAAGGTCTATGCGGTGCCCAGGGACTGGCGCGAGGCCGGCCTCGAGCGTTACGGGTTCCACGGCGCGAGCCACAAGTTCGTTGCCGAGCGTTCTGCAGAACTGATGCAACGCGAAGACGTCGCAGAGCGCGTGCGCGGCCTCTACGTAGACGGCCCCGGCGACTTCGCCGGCCAACCCCTGCGCGTGATTTCCTGTCACCTCGGCGGAAGCAGCTCCCTCACCGGAATACACAGCGGCATAGCCATCGGGACCAGCATGGGTTTCACCCCGCAATCCGGCCTACCGCAGAACAACCGGGTCGGCGATCTCGACTCGGGCGCGGTGCCCTTCATCATGGACCAGTTCAACCTCGGTATCGATGAGGTGCAGACCGCCATGACCCGGGAGAGTGGCCTGTTTGGACTTTCCTGCGGAGCGGGAAATGACATGCGCGACCTCCGGGAAGCGAAGAACGCCGGGGACGGCGATGCCCGCCTGGCCATCGACCACCTCGTCTACAGTATCCGTAAATACATCGGCCAATATCATCTCGAGATGAACGGCCTCGAAGCCCTTGTCTTTACCGCGGGTATCGGCGAGCACGATCCCGAGTTGCGCGAAGCGGTTTGCGCCAACTTAACCTGCATCGGCCTGGAACTTGACCCCGAAAAAAACAAGCAGGTCGGCACCGAGTGCGAAATTCAGCGCGATGACTCGGCGGTAAAGGTCCTCATCATCCCAACGAACGAAGAATTGATCGTGGCGCGCGAAACAAAGCGCCTTTTACAGGCTCAGCGGACGACCGCCGAGCCGATAGTTTAAACAGAAACCGAACGGAGATAGAAACATGAGTCAGGAAGCCATTGGACTGTTGGAAACCCGGGGATTGGTCGGGCTGGTAAGCGGCACCGACGCGATGCTGAAAGCCGCAGACGTAAAGCTGGTCGGCCCGAAGATGCAGGTCGGAAGCGGCCTCGTCACTGCGGTCATCACCGGTGACGTAGCAGCGGTGAAAGCAGCCGTGGATGTCGGCGCACAAACGGTCAACGAGATCGGTGACGTGGTCAGCGTACAGGTCATCCCGCGCCCGCACGGCGACGTGGACCAGATCCTGCCGAAACCCCCATCGGGAAAGAAGTAGGCCGATGTTTCTCGGCAGAGTCATAGGCTCGGTCGTCTCGACCAAGAAGGACGACAAGATGAGTGGCCGGAAACTGCTGCTCATCCGTCCGATGCTGATCGATGAGAAAGACCCGTCCCGGTTGCGTCCCGGCCAGAATACCCTGGTCGCGGTGGACAACCTGGGTGCGGGGGTCGATGAGTTGATTCTGTTTGCCCAGGGAAGCTCGGCACGCCAGGCCTCGGGCCTGAAGAGCATGCCGATCGACGCGGCGGTCGTCGGCATCGTCGACGCCGTCGATGTGCTCGGCAAAAAGGTATACAAAGCAGAAGCATAAGGCAGCGGAGAAACCACGATGAGCACACTCAACGAAACCCTGATTCGCGATGTTGTCAGCGATGTGCTGAACCAGTTGGGCACGCCGGATGACACGAGCGCCCCGGCAGAAAGCCCCTGCGCCTGCGGCAAAGCGGAATGCACCTGCAACCAGGACCCGGGCAGCTGTGGATGCGGCGGAAAAACGGCACTCGGTGACGGGAAGCACGGTGTGTTTACCAGCGCCGAACAAGCCGCGGCGGCGGCGGCGGATGCCTTTGAGGCCCTGCGCCTGCAGGGATTCGAAGGCCGGGCCAAGGTGGTCAACATCGTGAAAACGATCTGCGCAGACAAGTCCGTCGAGTGGGGCGAGCTGGAGTTTGCCGAAACCAGGATCGGGCGCCTCGAACACAAGGTCGCCAAGCTCGAAGGAATCCCGGAAATTCCCGGGACCGAATGGATCCAGCCCTACGGGATGAGTGGTGACCGGGGCATCACCATGGAGGAGCACACGCCCTTCGGGGTGATCGGGGCGATTACCCCGGTGACCCATTCCATTCCCACCATTGCCTGCAACATCATTAACATGGTTGCGGCCGGCAACACGGTCGTGTTCAACGCCCACCCGAGCGGCGCACGATGCGCGGCGGAAGCGATCCGCACCTTCAACCGGGCCATCGAGCAGGAGGTCGGCATCCCCAACGTGGCAACCATCATCGAGGAGCCCAGCATCGAGTCCTTCAACGATATCTGTAACAACGAGCATATTGCCTTGATGTGCGTGACCGGGGGACCCGCCGTGGTCGATGCCGCGATGAAGAGCGGCAAGCGATCCATCTGCGCCGGCCCGGGCAACCCACCGGTCGTGGTGGACGAAACGGCCCGGATCGACCAGGCCGCCGAGGATATTATCTTTGGCGGCGGTTTCGACAACAACCTGCTCTGTATCGGCGAAAAGCAGGTCTTCGTGGTCGATGCGGCTTACGATCGCTTCCTCCAGGCTTTTGAAAAAGCGGGCGCACGCAAATTGAACAGCCAGCAGCTCGCGACCCTGACCAGCGAGGTTTTCACCTTCCGCGAGGACGATGGTGGATGCTCACACGCGGTGTTGAACCGCGAACTGATCGGGGCGGATCCCTGCGTCCTTGCCCAGCGCGCCGGCCTAAGCGTTCCCGAGGATACACCAATGCTTTTTGCAGAGACCGATGCCGACCACGTGTTTGTTATCGAGGAACAGATGACACCCATGATTCCCATTATCCGGGTTTCCGATGTACACGAGGGGATCGCACAGGCAAAGATCTCCGAGCACGGCTACAAGCACTCATCGATGATCCACTCCCTGAACGTGGAGCACATGACCGCCATGGCGAAAGCCCTGGACTCGACCCTCTTTATCAAGAACGGCCATTGCCTCGCCGGCCTGGGCAGCGGCGGTGAAGGGTACGGAAGCTTTTCCATCGCGACAACAACCGGGGAAGGCATTACCACCCCGATGACCTTCACCCGCAAACGCCGCTGCGTGATGGTGAACAATCTGAACCAGTTCTAATGATTCTCGCACGCATAGAAGGCAACGCGATTTGCACCATCCAGCACAAAAGCCTCCGTGGTTGGCGACTGGCCATGTGCCAGGCGATCAATGAGGCCGATGAGATGACCGGCGAACCGTTCCTTGCCCTGGACGGGTTGAATGCCGGACTGCACCAGCGGGTCCTGGTTACGACCGATGGCCGGGGCATCCGCGAGCGGGTTGGCGATGCCCACTCCCCGGCGCGCTTCATGATCACCTGCATCCTGGATGAGGCCGAGGCATGAGAATCGGCCAGGTCATTGGGAAAATCGTGCTCAGCAGCATGGAATCTTCATACGAGGGGGGGAAATACCTGGTGGTTATGCCGGTGACCGGGAAACAGCTGGCCGGGGCCTCACTGGATCCTCCGTTTCCCACGGGAAACAGCAATGTCGTGTACGACAACCTTGGCGCAACCGACGGTGATTTAATCGGGTATAGCGAAAGCGGTGAAGCCGCGGCGGCATTTTTGAAGCCGACGCCGGTAGATGCATTTAACGCAGGAATTATTGATCGATTTAATTATCAGCCGCTGGAAAGCACCTGACGGCGACAGCCCCTTAGGGTCCCCGCCGTGGATGCTGATCAAGTATTGGACGAGCTACGATGAAAAAACTATATACAGCCCGTGAAGTAGACGAACTGATCCGGGGAGGCGGCACCGTCGACGCCATTCCAGACGATGCCCTGCTGACCCCATCGGCCCGCGACGCGATCAAGGACTGGGCCCGCAGGAACAAAAGGACATCCCAGGCACCCGCGCCGACTGGCGAGGAACCGACGGTCCCCAATTTCGAATACACCTGGGAACCGGGCAAGGACGCGTCTACACCGGAAGAGATCGCCGCGTTTTTTAACGCGCCCGAAATCGTAGCGATCAAGGAGCGCATCGTCGACATCGGTCAACGCATCTGGAAGATGACCTTCGTCGATGGGAACGGCGGGAACATCACGGTCCGCGTCGGCGATAATCTCGCGCTCTGCACCCCTACCCTGATCTCCAAGGGTTTCATGCAGGTCTCGGATATCTGCCTGGTGGACCTCGACGGCAACCAGTTGGCGGGTGAACGCAAACGGACGAGCGAAGCCCTTACCCATTTCGGCATCATGAAACGCCAACCGAAGGCCAAGGCCTGTGTGCACGCGCACCCGCCCCACGCAACCGCGTATGCCGTGGCCGGCGTCGTGCCGCCAACCTGCATGATTCCGGAAGCCGAGGTCTTTCTGGGCCAAATCGGCTACGCGGAATACCGTACGCCGGGCACGCCGGAAAATGCCGATATCGTGGGTGAAGCGGGGGTCGAGCACATGTCGGTACTGATGGAAAACCACGGGGTGATCTGCTGGGGCAAGGACGTCGAGGACGCCTACTGGAAAATGGAGAACACCGACTCCTATTGCAAGACCATCTGGATCGCATCCCAACTCGGCCGCCCCCTGAAAACCATCACCAAGGGCCAGGCCAAGGAGCTGATTGAGTTGCGCGGGGTGCTGGGCATGGAAGACAAGCGGTCGGACTGGAAAGAATGCGAACTCTGCGATAATGCGGATTTCCATCCCGGGGTCATGTGCGAGACGCCCGCAACGAACCAGGCCCCGGAACCCGCGGACCATGAGATGGAGTCTGCGGTTCAACAGATTACCGACCTGATTATGGAACGATTGAAATAAATCCGTAGGCGACGATGGCCGCTTTGCGGTTCACGGAGTTCCACTCCGCGCCACGGAAGGACGAAAAGGACGAATATGAAAGTAACGATTATTGGCGGCGGTGGCCGCGTGGGATCCAACGCCGCATTTGCCCTGCAATGCGCGGGCATCGTGTCGGAAATACAGATCCTGGATGCGAATGCCGAGCTGGCTGAGGGCGAAGCCCTCGACCTGATGCACGGCGCGTCTGCCCTCGCCGACCAGAAAATATACTCCGGTGACTACACCCGCTCCGCGGACTCGGATTTCTTTGTCATCACCGCCGGTCTTCGGCGCCAGCCGGATGAATCGCGGCTGGACCTGATCAACCGCAATGTTTCCCTGTTCAAACAGATCCTCCAGAGCATCCAGGACGCAGGCCACAAGCCGGACACGAAGGTTTTTGTCGTCTCCAACCCGGTCGACATCCTGACCAAGCTCGCGGCAGAAACCCTGGACCTGCCCTGGCAGCACGTCATGGGCCTCGGGACCATGCTCGACACCGCGCGGTTTCGCTCCCTGATCGCGACGGAGTTCGACCTCGCGCCAACCCAGGTGAAGGCGCTGATCCTCGGCGAGCACGGGGACTCCATGGTGCCGATCTGGTCATCCGCAACCGTGGGCGGCCTGCCCCTGGCCGGGTTAAAGGAGCTCAATCCCCATATGCAGGACCAATTATTCACCCGCACCAAGGGCAGTGGCTCGGAAGTCATCAGCCGCAAAGGCGGGGCCGGATGGGCGGTTGGTGCAACCATCGCCGAGTCCATCCATGCGATGGCCCTCGATAAAAAGGCCCTGTTGCCGGTCTCATCCTGGGTGCAGGGCGCGTACGGAATCCGCGATGTCTGCTTGAGCGTACCCACCGTGGTGGGTCGCGCGGGCGTGATCGACCAGGTTGAAATTGATCTCTGGCCCAAGGAAAAGCAGGGCCTCGAGGCATCTGCGCGGGCATTAAAAGAGACGCTGAAAAGCGTCCAGTAGGCCGCACCTATGCTGGCCATCGAACGTCAACACGAGATTCTCACCCTCCTCGATTCGCAGGGCAGCATTCGCGTCGGCAAACTGGCCAGGCGTTTTGAGGTCACGGAAGAAACCATTCGGCGCGACCTGCACCTGCTCCAGGACCAAGGGAAATTGCAGCGCAGCCACGGTGGAGCCGTACCGATTGATCTCGGTTCACGTGAAATACCGCATTGGCAACGGGAAGCCGAAAACGTGGAAGAGAAACGCGCGATCGGAAAGGAAGCAGCCTCGCGGGTGGAGGAGGGTGATACCATCCTGCTGGATGCCAGCTCGACCGCCTGGTTCATGGCGCAGTACCTCAAGGATATCTCCGTGACCGTACTGACCAACGCGGTCCAGGTGGCCCTGGCCCTGGCCAAGCACCAGAATATTCGAATCATCCACACCGGCGGGACCCTGTCCCGGGCTTCGCTGTCCTTCCAGGGCCCCATCGCCGAACGCGCCCTGGACGAGTTTCACGTGGATAAACTTTTTCTTTCCTGTCGCGGATTGGACGCGGCGCGGGGGCTCAGCGATGCCAACGATGTACACGCGATGCTGAAACGCAAGATGGTAGCGATCGCGGACCGGAAAATCCTGATGCTGGATCATTCCAAGTT
>JAPYUI010000094.1:0-1472 GCA_029936175.1 Kiritimatiellia bacterium | reverse complement strand
CCGGCGGACAAGTCGGCAACCACGCCGGTCGCCATCATCTGCATAATCACATTGCCCGCGGCGGTGGCCTCGACCGGGCCGGCAACGACCTTTCGATTCACCGCATTGGCCACGCACTGGTTCAGCAGCTTATTCTGGGTGCCGCCGCCGGTGATGTGCAGGACTTCCAGTGGATCGCCCCCACGAAGGCCTTCCAGGCGATCGAGGATATCCCGGTACTTCAAGGCCAGGCTGTCGATCACGCAGCGCACCACCGCCGCTTTATCGCCCGGCACCGGCTGGCCTTGTGCCTTACAGGTAGCTGCGATAGCTGCCGGCATATCGCAGACGCCGGTGAACGCCGCGTGGTCCGGGTCGATAAGGGAAACCAGGGCCGGGGCGGCCTCGGCCAACGCAACCATGTCCGGGAATTCAATCGATTCGCCAGCCTCATTCCAGACGCGCCGGCATTCCTGGAGGATCCACAGGCCGTTGATATTCTTGAGCAGGCGAATCGTTTTTTCAACGCCGACCTCGTTGGTAAAGTTTTCCGCCAGGACATCCGGGCCCAGGCGGGGCTCGGAAAGTTCCGCGCCGAGCAGTGACCAGGTACCGGAACTGAGATAGGCAAAACTATCGCCCTCCGCCGGAACCGCCACCACGGAGGAACCCGTGTCATGACTGGCGACCGTGTAGACCGGGACCCCGGCCAGGCCGGTGGCTTCTATGAGTTCGGGCTTCAGTTCGCCCAGGTGCGTGCCCGGGTCGACCAGGTCGGGAAGAATCGAGGATGGAATATCCAGGCGCGCCAGCAGCTCCGTCGCCCACTCGTGCGTGGCCGGGTTGTAAAACTGGGTGGTACTCGCATTTGTTCGCTCACAAACCATCTTCCCGGTAAGCCGGTAGTTGATGACGTCTGAAACCATGAGCAGCTTGTCCACTCCCGTGACCCGCGGATATTCCTCCACCAATTGGTAGAGGGTATTGATCTGCATGAACTGGAGACCGGTGTAGCCAAAGATCTCGGCCTTGGGGACGGAGGCAAAGACTTTTTCCATCATCGGGTCAAGGCGCGTATCACGATAATGGTAGGGTGCATGCAGCATCTCGCCATCGGAATCGAACAAGGCATAGTCCACGCCCCAGGTGTCGACCCCGATACTCCGGATGTTTCCCGCGCCGTACTTTTCGCAGGCGCGTTTCAAGCCCGCTACAATCGCGCTCCAGAGATCCTCGAATTTCCAGTAGAGGTGGCCGTCGACCTCCGTGGGGCCATTTTCAAAGCGATGCACGGCTTCGAGTTCGAGTTTTCCATCGGCGAAAACCCCGCCGATGACCCGGCCGCTACTGGCGCCGAGATCGATGGCAAGGTGAATGGATGTCGGGTTCATCACAGGGGATTTAAAAGGGAAAACAAGCGGTTGAAAGCATTTCCGTCGATTTTTCTACAGGCCCCTAGGGCCCCAACATGAAGCGCAGGCCGCCAGCGCTGA
>JAPYUI010000324.1 GCA_029936175.1 Kiritimatiellia bacterium | reverse complement strand
AGCCGAGATTTTTCTGCGCCATGGCATACCCCTGCTCCGCCGCCTTGCGATACCACCTGAGCGCTTCCTCGTCGTCCTGGGGCACATCCCTGCCATTGGCGTACTTGGTACCGAGCGTAAACTGCGCGACGGCCTGGCCCTGCTCCGCCGCCTTGCGATACCACCTGAGCGCTTCCTCGTCATCCGCGGGTACCCCGATGCCGCGATCATACCGGAAGCCGACCTGGTACTGCGCACCGGCATCCCCCTGGTCCGCCGCCAGGAAATACCACTTGAGTGCCTCGTCGTCATCCCGGGGCACACCCGGGCCCACCTCGTATATTTCACCGAGACGAACCTGAGCCGGGATATGCCCCTGCTCCGCCGCCAGGCGATACCACTTGAGGGCCTCCTCGTCGCTCTTCGGCACACCCCTGCCCTGGGCATACACCCTGCCGAGCTGGTACTGCGCGGCGGCATTCCCCTGGTCCTCCGCCTTGCGATACCACTTGAGGGCCTCTCGGTTATTCTTCGGCACGCCCCGGGCATTGGCGTACATCCAGCCGAGCTCGACCTGCGCGGTGTCTTTCCCCCGCTTCGCCGCCAGGCGATACCACTTGAGGGCCTCCCTGGCGTTTGCGTCGCCAGGGGTGAGGGTGCTGATCACGCCGGTTTCATACATCTTGCCGAGTCGGTACTGCGCGGTGACATTCCCCTGGTCCGCGGCGAGAAGATACCACTTCTTCGCCTCCTGGTTGTCCTTCGGAACGCCAATCCCCTGGGCGTACATCCAGCCGAGGTAGAGCTGCCCAGTGGCATAGCCCTGCTCCGCCGCCAGGCGATACCGCTTGAGGGCCTCCTGGTTGTCTTCAGGCACACCCGCGCCGTGGACGTACATCCAGCCGAGGTAGACTTGCGCGGCGAGATCGCCCTGGGCTTCCGCCCGGCGATACCACTTGAGGGCCTCCTGGTCGTCCTTCGGAACACCGTTTCCATTGACGTACATTCTGCCGAGGCGCACCTGCGCTGAGGCATCCCCTTGATCTGCCGCCAGGCGATACCACTTGACCGCTTCCTTGTTGTCCTGGGGGACGCCCCGGCCAATGGCATACATCACGGCGAGGTGGACTTGCGCAGGGGCATCCCCCTGCTCCGCCGCCTTGCGATACCACCTGGCCGCTTCCTGGAAGTCCTGTGCTACGCCGGTGCCGCGGGTGTAGATCACGCCGATGTTGAACTGCGCGGCGACATAGCCCTGCTCCGCCGCCTTGCGATACCACGTGAGGGCCTCCCCGTTATCCCTGGGCACGCCCTCGCCATGGCTGTACATTACGCCGAGGCTGTTCTGCCCGTCGACATGCCCCTGCTCCGCCGCCAGGCGATACCACCTGATCGCTTCCGCATCGTCCTCGGGAACGCCCTCGCCCGTGGCGTACATCTTGCCCAGCTTGAACTGCGCATCGGCATCGCCCAACGCGGCCTTTTCTTCGAGCGTTTTCGGGCCACACCCGATGAAACAGATGCAGATGAGCGACACCAACCCGATTCGGCTTTTCAACATGGCTTTAGTCTTCCCTGGCGGCTTGCGAAGCCTCTTTTTAGCACAGGCCGGGTCCACGTAAAACGGTTTTCAGAGGATACCCGTGCGGCATGTTTATATCCCTACCCGCGACCTGGTTGAATGGGCCGTATACGCCTTCAGAATGCCTGGCCGACCATGGCCACGAGCGACCAGCCCTCCTCGGAGAAGGCGACATCCAGGCGGCCCACCCGTCCCGCGCTGAACATACGTACGCCCGCGCCGACATCCAGCTTCATGTCCGTGTGCAGGGTGCCCAGGTCAAGGTCTCCCGCCACGCGACCGGCTTCACCGAAGAGCACCCATTGCCACCACTCCACACTCGGCGCACCGAAAATCGAGACCTTTTCCAGGGGGTTCCAGCGGGGAATAGCGCGCAGTTCAGCACTGTAGAACACGGCGGACCGACCGGAGAAGCGGTTCTCCGGGTACGCGCGCATGCGGTAGAATCCCCCGAGCACGGAGCCCTCGAAGTAGGGCGGCCGCCGCGCGGCACGGGTCACGCCATCCGTGCTTTCCTCCTCCCATGAAGGAACATCGGAAAACCATGCATTCAGGGCCAGCACGCGCTGGCGATGCAGCCCCGTTTTCCCCAGGTCAAGGAACTTCCGGAGGTCCAGCTCGAGATGGGTCCAGGCCCCACTGCTCTGGAAGGTCCCCCAGTCACGGGTAAGCGCAAGGCTCCGGATCGACCCCCGGGAAGGATTCAACACGAAATCCGTATTGTCATGGCGCAGGGCAAACTTGACGCCGTTGCTGCGCAGCGTGCGCGTTCCGCCGCCGTGCTCGATTTCCTGGCGCCGGTAAAACGGCTCGGCAAGCAGGGTGGAACGGCCCGACGTGAAGGGATTCCACGACCGCCCCCCGATCGGTTCCGATACCCGCATGCCCTGGTCGACCTGTACGCGATGGATGATATGCTCCCGCCCGGCCGCCACGGGCAGCACGTAGTGGAAGCCCAGCCTCGCCGAGCCATCCTCGGCCCCGTCCGTGATAAAATCACCCGGGTCGGAATCGTGCGCGCCGGCCCGTCCATCGGGGAAGGCCGGGTTGCCGTTGATATAGGCACGTACCTGCTCGTAGGAGGTCCACATGATGTCCGGCTTGAGAAACAGGCGCTCCATCCCGGGCACCTGCAGGTCGTAGGCACCCACCCAGGTTCGCCAGGAACCGTTACCCGAACCGAAAGCCGTGGCGTAGACCATCGACTGCTCCTGGGGGAAACGGGACCAGGCCCCGAAGATGCCCGCCGCCGTATCAAAGGTCTCGCTCTGGAAAACATAGGGCAGGACGACGCGGGAGGGCTTTTCCTGCGGCCCTGGGTGAATATCCTGCACGACCATCTGGCCGAAGACCGGGACGATCGAGCAGAGGAGTATCGCGGCGGTTTGCTGTATAGGCTTCATTGTCGGGAGGTCCATTGTGGCCATGGCAACCACTACGCGTATAGGGACTCGACCCTATCCGGACGCCGAAGTCAAGATGGCTGGCCGGGGCCGGCACAACCGGTGCACC
>JAPYUI010000093.1:15706-17002 GCA_029936175.1 Kiritimatiellia bacterium | reverse complement strand
TTCGCGTTCGGTTTCACCCTGATGGTGCTGGTCATGGTCATCGGGCCGGTATCCGGCTGCCATATCAACCCGGCGGTCAGCATCCCGATGGTCCTGAGCGGTCGACTGGACAAGAAGCAGCTGCCGGGCTACCTCATCGCCCAGGTGCTGGGTGCCCTGGCCGCCAGCGGCGTCCTTTACGCCCTGCTCACGGGCCTGCCCGATTACCAGTTGGCGGAACACGGTCTCGGGGCCAACGGAAACCCGGAAGACATGGGCATCGGTGCCTTGCTTGGCTGGGAAGTGGTGCTCACGGCCTTGTTCCTGTTCACTATTTTCGCCGCCACGCGCCAGGACGGCCCTGCAAACCTCGCGCCCTTCGCCATCGGGGGTTTCCTTTTCGTCGCGCACCTGGTCGGTGCGCACCTGGGGGATTCCTCGCTGAACCCGGCACGCAGCCTGGGCCCGGCAATCGTCCAGGGCGGGGATGCACTCAAGATCGTCTGGGTATTTGTCGCGGCACCGATCGTGGGTGGCGTGATCGGCTGGAAACTGTACAGCGTGCTGTACGATGACTGAGCCCGGCTCGGCCTAAGCCCGCTCTTCATCCAGGCTGGCGAGCAGGGTCCGCGCCCATGCCTGCACGTCGTCTCCCTTGAGCACGATAACCTGTTCCGCCTGGGTTTTATGCCGGGCGCGGCCCTTGGCGTAGCTGGCATCGTAGTAGCCGAGGAGGATCTCGATCGTCTCCGCGACCCGGCCTTCCGCGAGATGATCCAGGCACTGTTGCAATTTGTCGGCCCCGAGGCGCTTCTCAATCCGCCGGACGGTGTCGGCGAGCTGGTCGAGGGGAAAAGATCCGTATTCGTCGAGAATCCGCTGCACCCGGACCGCGTGCGCGACCTCGATCGTGACCACCGGGGACTGGTTCATCCGCTCCCACAGGCCCTCGGGCAGGTAGACCCGGCCGACGGACTTGCTCTCGCTTTCCACCCAGATGCGCTGCCGCGGGTCCAGCACATACAGGGCCTCGAAGACCCGGGACTGGTACTGCTCCGTCGTGGGCTGGTCCGGCAGGCCGAGCCCGCCGAAGGCACTGCCCCGGTGCGCTGCCAGGCCTTCCAGGTCGAGGACCTGTTCGCCCTGCCCGGCCAGGGCGTGCAACAAGGCGGTCTTCCCGCTCCCGGTGGAACCCGCGAGGACCCGCAGGTCCCGGAGCTGGTCGATGTATTCCCGGGCAAAGCCCCGGTAGGCCTTGTAGCCGCCCGCCAGCAGGCTGCAGTCGATCCCCGCCGCCTCGAAGAGCCAGGCCATGTG
>JAPYUI010000093.1:8028-15606 GCA_029936175.1 Kiritimatiellia bacterium | reverse complement strand
ACCTGGGCCCAGGGTGGCGGCGAATGGGCCTTTGGCTGGGGGGACCAGGATGACCGGGCCTCGATCGATACCATCCACGCGGCCGTTGATGCCGGTGTCAACTGGGTCGATACCGCCGCGGTTTACGGCTTCGGCCACGCCGAGGAGGTCCTCGGCCGGGCCCTGAAGGAGCTGGGCGAGAAGCCCCTGGTTGCGACCAAGTGTGCGCGCATAGCCGGTGCGGATGGGAAGCCGATGGGCTGCATGAAGGCCGATTCGATTCGACAGGAATGCGAGGACAGCCTGCGACGCCTGGGCGTGGAGGTGATCGACCTCTATCAACTGCACTGGCCCCAGCCCGACGAGGATATTGAAGAGGGCTGGCAGGCCATGGCCGGGCTCGTGCAGGCGGGTAAGGTCCGGCACATCGGGGTGTCGAATTTTAGCGTGGACCAGATGAAGCGTTGCCTGCCGATCCACGCCATCGCCTCCCTGCAGCCGCCCTACAGCATGCTCCGGCGGGACATCGAGAAAGAGATCCTCGATTTTTGCGCGGACCAGGAGATCGGGGTTATTTGCTACAGCCCGATGCAGAAGGGCCTGCTCACGGGAAAGGTGACAGCCGACTGGGTTGCGGCCCTGCCGGGGAACGATCACCGCGGGCAGGATCCCATGTTCAAGCAGCCGGAGCTGGGGGCGATCCTGGCCAAGGTGGACCAGCTGAAACTGGTCGCCGAGGGGCTGGGGATCACGATGGCCCAGTTGTCGATTGCCTGGGTACTCCGGCACCCGGCGATGAGCTCCGCGATCGTGGGCGGCCGGAAGCCGAGCCAAATCCGGGAAACCGCGCAGGCGGGCGACCGGGTCCTGGGGGCCGATGTGGTCGGGGATATTGAGCTGATCCTGGGCTGAGTATCGTGCCGGCCGGGCGCTAAAAATGTTTGCGCAGCAGGTCCAGGCTCTTGGGCACCCCGGTCAGTACGTCCTCCAGGCCCTCGAACTCGAGCGACACGTAGCCCCGGTACCCGGCATCGGACATGATCTTTGCCACCCGGGCGTAATCCAGGTCCAGGGTATACCAGCGCCCCCCGCCGAAGTAGGTCTTGGCCTGCAGCAGGACGGTCTTCGGGGCGAGCTTGGCCAGGCGGGTGTAGGGATCCTCGAGGAAGTTGCCGGTATCGAGCGTCACCTGCAACCAGGGTGAATCGATCGCGTCGACCACGCGCAGGACGCCTTCCGGCGTGAGCCCGAGGCCCCAGTGATTTTCCAGGCCGAGCGTGACGCCGCATTCCTTGGCGACCGGTATCAGGCGGGCGATGGAATCGATGACCCAGCTGAAGCCGTCGTCATCCGTGTAGCCTTCCAGGCGGGGCTCGATGCCGCGGTTGGCCATCAGTTCGTCAAAATTCTTACTCGTCCCCCAGCGGCCGGTGTTGATCCGCAGGGTGGGGATACCCAGCCGGTAGGCCTGGTCGATGGTCAACTTCGTGTGCTCGACGGCCTTTTTCCGCTCCGCCGGGTCGGGATCGACGAAGTCCTGGTGGGTGGAAAACCCCATCAGGTCCAGCCCGCGGGTAAACGCCCGCTGCTTGATTTTCTGGAAATAGTCGTTGGTGTTATCGGTCATCTGCACCTGGAGAATCTCCACCCCGTCGAATCCCATGTCCGCCGCGAGGTCGATGCACTTTTCGATCGGCCGGTAGGCCTTGTTCCGGAAATGCCAGAAGGAATAGGTCGACACCCCGATAGGCCGACCTCCGCCGCGTGCCGCGCGGCAAGGCGCGGCGGGAACCGCCGCTGCGGCAAGGCCGGAAGCGATGAAGGCCCGACGATTCATGCCTGTTCCTTTTTAAATTTTTCGCCGAAACGATGTTTCAGGTGGGCAATCAATTCCCGGTAGGTGAATTGATGCAGGACCTCCTCCTTGACCTCCGCATCGCGGTCGTGAATCGCTCGCAGGGTATCCCGCTCGATCTCATCTGCAAATACCCCCAGTCGCCAGATGCCGGCATCCAGTTGCTCGTTGCGGTGCATGACGGCAAGGAGCTCCACCATCTGGCGACGCGCAAACTTGAAGGCCTTGGCTTCAGGATTGTTGCGGACGGTGGAAATGATTTCGTCCGTCGTCCCGAAGCTGCCGCGCGCGCGCATGCGCAACCAGAGTTCAACATCGAGACAGGTGTAGATTTCCGGGTCGAGCCCGGTGAGCTCCCGGAACAGGTCCAGGCGGAAAATCGTGGACGGCTGGTGAAAGCCGAACTTCAGGTACCAATGCGCGAGGTCCGCCACCTCGCCGATCTTCGGCGGATAGAATCGCACGTGTTGGTCCTCGATATCGATTTCCTCCGTGTTCCCGGCCCAGACGACATGTTCCGGCCCGGCCATGGCGGCCTCGGCCAGGTGTTGCAGGGCGTTCGGCCGGTAAAAGTCGTCGGTATTCATCCAGCCGCCGAGCTCCGCGTCCGATGCCAGCAAGACGCTGTTGATGGCCGCGCACTGCCCGCCATCCGGCCCGAATTCCCAGGAGTCGTACCAGGGGAGGTACTTTTGTATGATCGCCTCGCTCTCGTCGGTACTGCCCCCGTCGCGGAGATGGAAGGTAAAATTCGGGTACGCCTGGAGGATAACCGACCGGATACACTGCTCGAGGTAGATCCCCTGGTTGAACGAGGGGAGCGCAATCGTGATGGACGGCCAATCGCCCTCGGGCAGGGGGTGGGACCCCTCGGTCCAGGGCCAGCCGGTCCTGCCCTCCGGTGGAGGCGGGAGTTCCTTGATATCAGGGATGCCTTTCATGGCTTCCCCGGAATACACGAAAGCCGGGGAAAGGAAAAGGTCCGAGTTGGCGGATGGCATGATCCGGATTTTTACCTTTCCCGATCCGGTGAAACCGGGATAATGACATCCTATGTACAAAGAGCTGACCCGTATCCTCCTCTGCCTGCTCCCGGCCCATCTTTCGGCTGATCTCGAGAAGGGGCGCCTCCCTGCGCACGTTCAACCGCTGGAACAGGCGCTTCGCCTGCAAGTGGACCCCACGGCGGAATCCTACTCGGGGATGGTGGAGATCCTGCTGCACCTTCGCCAGGCGAGCTCCTCGGTCTGGTTCCACGCGAACGGCTGCAATATCCTGATCCAGGATCTCAGGCAGGGGGAAACGGAGTGGGCCGTCAAGCTCAGCACGAACGACCACGACCTGGTCAGGGCCGACTTCACGGAGGAACTCCCACAGGGAAAATATACCCTGCGCCTGGCCTTTGAACGTCCCTATGAACGACGCGGCACCGGCCTGTACAAGGTGGCCTACGGGGGCGAGGCCTACCTGTTCACGCAAATGGAACCCGAATTTGCCCGGCGGGCCTTCCCCTGCTTCGACGAGCCCGGCTTCAAGATTCCCTGGACGCTGGAGCTGAGCGTTCCCACCAACGTCATGGCGGTCGCCAACATGCCCCTGGCCGGGGAGGAAACCGTCGAGGGCAGGAGGCGCTTCCGCTTCAAGCAATCCCCCCCGATGCCCTCGTACCTCGTCGCCTTTGCCGTCGGTTCGTTCGAACAGACCCCGGTCGAGGGCATGAGTGTGCCCGGGCGCATCCTCGCGCCAAGGGGCCAGTCGGGGCGAACCGGGCTCGCGGCGAAGATGACGCCCCGGGTGCTCCAGCCGCTCGAGGACTATTTCAGCATGGCCTACCCGTACGAGAAGCTCGATCAAATCGCGGTGCCGGAATTCAACTTTGGCGCGATGGAAAACCCGGGACTGATCACCTACCGGGACTCGGTGCTGCTGCACGACGCGGATAACATCGCCATCGCCAAGCAGCGCGGGGCGGCCATGACCATCACCCACGAGCTGGCCCACATGTGGTTCGGCAACCTGGTGACGCCCCGCTGGTGGAATGACATCTGGCTGAACGAGTCCTTCGCGACCTGGATGGCGCGCAAAGTCGCACAGGAAGTCTACCCGGAATTCGACCTGCAAACCGCCGATCTCCGGGGCCGGCGCAGGGCGATGCAGGCGGATATGCTCGCCTCGGCGAAGATGATTCGACGCGAGGTGGACGGGGCCTATGACAAGACCCTGCTCTTTGATTCGCTTTCCTACAGCAAGGGGGGTGCGATTCTCGGCATGCTCGAGAACTGGATGGGTGCGGAGGCCTTCCGTGCGGGCATGCAGCAGTACATGGAAGCCCACGCATGGGGCAACGCGGACGCCTTTGATCTCGCTGCGGCCATGGAGGATGTCGGCGCAGAGGGCGTGAACGAGGTGATGAAGGCGTTCACCACCCAGCCCGGCGTTCCCCTGGTGAAAATCGAGCGCGTGAGCGATAATCAACTAAAGCTTAGCCAGCAGCGCTACGTCATGCTGAGCGATGAAAGGGCGTACGACACCACCTGGACCATCCCGGTGGTCATCCGCTATTCCACCGGCCGGCAGGATTTCACCCAGCGGGTCCTGCTTAGCCGGCGTGAGCAATACGTGAACCTGGAGGTCCCGATTTCGCTGATGCAGCGCGGGGCCTTTTACCCGAACGCGGATGCCCGCGGCTACTATCTCTGGACCCTGGAAGGCGACAAGCTCGCGGAGCTCCCGGGCCGGCTGATCAAGCACCTCTCGGTGCGCGAGCGCCTGGATTACCTCGACAACCTGGCCGCCCGGCTTCACGGGGGCGGCATGTTATCGGACAGCTACCTGAAGACGCTGCAGGACTTCAAGCGCGATCCGGCTCCGGAGGTCCTCACCGACCTGGCGGGCAAGCTGGAGGATTTCACCCGGGACTTTATCCATGACGGCAACCGGACAAACGTTGCCGCATTCGTACGGGATGTCCTGGGTCCCGGGATGAAGCGGATTGGTCGCCTGCCGGCGGAAAATGAAACGGCCTTCACGATCACCACCCGGGCCCGGTTGATCGGCCTGCTGGGGCAAGTGGGTCGCCATACATCCATCCTCCGGCAGGCGCGCAGGGAGGCCGAGCGTTTCCTGGACGAACCGGGTGCGGTCAACGCCGACCTGGCCGCGGTATGGATTCGCCTGGCCGCACTCGAGGGGGACCAGGCCCTCTACGATCGATACCGCGGGGCCTTTGAATCGACCGAGAATCCCGCGCACCGGCAGTATTTGAAAAACGGACTGGCCTCCTTTGAGGACCCGGCCATCAAGGACCAGGCCCTCGGCTATTCGCTGACCGAAAAAGTGAGGCCACAGGAATGGGGTGCCTTCACCCGGAACGGTTCCGGCATGCGGGGGCAGCGCAAAAGGGTCTTCGAGTGGTACCGGCAGCACTTTGACGCGATCAAGGTGAAGGTGCCCGAGCACTACATCTGCGGCCATACCTGGATGGTCGCCGGGCGCGACGAAAACCTGTTTCGCGAGGGCGAAACCTTCTTCATGGACGAGGCCCGCCGCAGCCAGGGGATCGAGCGGGAAATCAGCAAGGTCCGGGACGTGATGCGGCAACGCTTTGCCCTGATCAAGCGGGAGCAGGAGCGCGTGGACCGGTTCCTGGCGGAGCAGTGAGCCCCGCTTTATCAAAACAGCCCGGCTTGCACACCCCGGGTACCCCTGGCCGGGTCAAGCGAGGATAAACCAGGCCCCCAGGCCGACCAGGCAGAGCCCGCAGACCATGACCAGGCTGCGGAACACGCGGTCGGGTAAAAAGCGTCGCCCCTTGGCCGCCATCCACGCAATGAAGCTGAACCAGGCAAGGTCGGAAAGAATGTGTCCGGCATAAAACACGCCGACGGCGTGGGCACCGGATGGCCGTGCGTCGGTGATGAAACTCAAGCCGATGGTCGCCCACCAGATGAAGAAGTAGGGATTCGAGGCCGAGGTCCAGATGCCGGCGAGCACGGGGCCCGTCACGTCTGCGATGGGGTCCTTGGTCGGTAGGTCCAGTTGCAGTTTCCGGCCCTGGAACGCCATATGAAGCCCCATGAGGATGAGGACACTGCCGCCGACGAGGGCAATGATACGCGTCACGCCGGGTGCGGCGAGAAAAGGACCAATCCCCGCCGCGAGGGCGATGACCAGGGCCCCCTCGATCAACCCGTGCCCGAGTACGATCAAGGGGCCGGCCCTGAACCCGCGACGCAGGGATTCACTGATCGTCGCGGTTAACATCGGTCCCGGCATCATCGCGCCGGAAAACCCGACCAGGAAGGAGGTGGTGAATAGCATCCACAGGGACATAGGTAGCCTGTATAGGGAAGCGGGGCGAAAGCCCCAATAAAAAACCAACGCGCCGTGAGGTGTGCGTTTAAAAGGTGAGCGTGGCGTTAACGCGCTTACTCCGTATGGCGTGACGAACCGTTCGGGACGGTCCAGGTCTTGGTCCCCGAGGTGGTTCGGGCCGTTACCCGGATATTGGATCCATAGCTTCCGCCCGACTTGGAAAAGCGGTAATGCGGACGCCTCCCGTTATGGGTGTCCCCGGCAAAGGATCCGGTTTCCGAACCAAAGCTGCCACTGATGCTGCAACCGGAGACCTTCCCGCGCAGGCTGCCCGGCAGCAGGATGACCAATTTGCCATTGCTTTCCGAAACGGGTTTCCAGAGAAACCCGCCACTCCCGCCGCCGCTGGAGCTGCTGGAAGAAGACGAGGAAGATGACGAAGAGCTTTTGGCCGCGGTCGCCTGGTTCTCCAAGCCGGCCAAACTCTCCTGGAGTGCCTGGTCCAGATCCTCGGGTGAGATGGCACCTGAACTGGTGCTCAGGTCACAGCCGGTAAAGCTGAAAACCATGAAGAAGGAAACAAAGGTAAGGAGTAGGCAGTTGGCGACTTTTGTCATAAGATCTTGTTTATTACGACGACGATTAGATGAATGTAAGGGAGGGGCAAAAGTATTGCAAGTGCCTATGATGGATTTCCTGATGCAAGTGCCCGGTCGGATCACCGGACTGTTTAAGGACGTGTTACGCTTTCTAAGCGGTGATCGTGACGTGTTTACAAGGGACTCAAGGACCTTGCGAAAGCGTCTGTTCAAGGCCCTGGATCGACGCAATGCAAAAATCAAGAGCTACAAGAAGGTCCTGGTAAAGTTGATCGTCCAGCAGCAAAAACAGGTTCACAAGATCCACGATTCGACCCGGCAGTTAAACCAGTTGGAGGCGTTGAAATACCAGGCGGCCCGGGAAACAAAAACGCAAATCGATCACTTGAAATCAAAGGGACTGGCGATCGATGTCATCCGCCAGGACCCGGTCTACACGCGCAATGTATTGGCCTTCCAGAAGCTTCACCAGCAGGTGGAAGAGCACCAGTTGCGCATCCATGCCATGGAGGAGCAGGTACACGTGCTGGTCCCGACGATCCATGGACATAAATTGCGCATCCTTCGCCTGCTCAACCAACAACGCGAGATGCGTCACGAGGTGGATGAGGCCTTGTTTGACCTGGTGACGGCCAAGGCGATGATTTCTGCGGGCGATGAAATGCTGAAAAGTACGGGGCTGGAAGGGCCGCCGGAACTGGAGGAATTACGTGGGCTGCGACATGCCGCGCGGGCAGAGGCGCGCGTGGCGCGAGATTCAAAAAGTCTTGCCGTGACCCTGGCAGAAGGCTTGCCGGGCTTTGACGTGCTGGTGGGGCTGGAGTAGTTCGT
>JAPYUI010000093.1:0-7928 GCA_029936175.1 Kiritimatiellia bacterium | reverse complement strand
GGCATGGCCATTAGAACGGGATAAACTGCTCGGCGCTTTCGATCCGTGCAACCGTCTGCGCCATAAGCTTCGCGCAATTTTCCAAGTCGTCGAGGTTGCACATCTCGACCGGGCTGTGCATGTAACGATTCGGCACGCTGATCAAGGCGGCGGCGGTGCCGGCGCCGCTGGTTTGCAGGGCATTCGCATCGGTTCCCGTGCCGCGGCCTTCGGCGTTGAGTTGATACGGGATCTTCTCTTCTTCAGCTGTTTTTACCAGCAGTTCAAACAAGGTGGGATTCACGTTCGGCCCCCGGGTGATCACCGGGCCGCCGCCGAGCTTGCAGTTGTTCCAGGCCTTGGTCGCATCGGACATGCCGGGGTGGTCCGTGGCGAAGGTCACATCGACGGCGATGCCGATGTCGGGCTTGATCCCGTGGGCCGAGGTTCGTGCCCCGCGCAAGCCGATTTCTTCCTGGACGGTCGCCACCGCGTGGATTTCGGCTTTTGGTTCCAGCTGGGAGAGTTGCCGCGCGGCTTCGAGGATCACGAAGGCACCTGCGCGGTTGTCGAAGGCTTTGCTCACGGCGAGCTGCTTGTTCAGTTTTTCGTACCGGTAGGCGAGTACCGCCGGGTCACCGATGGCGACCAGTTTCTCGGCGGCTTTCTTGTTAGGGGCACCAATATCCAGCCACATCTCATCGAGCTTCACCACCTTGGTGCGTGAACTACTGTCCAGCAGGTGAATGGGTTTCTTGCCGATGACCCCGGTCAGGTGGCCTTTCCGCCCACGGATGTGCACGCGTTGGCCCTGGGCGACCTGGGGGTCCCATCCCCCGATCGCGTCGAAGGCCAGGAAGCCGTTATCGTCAATGTGGGTGACGATGAAACCGATCTCATCAATATGCCCGGCGAGCATCACGCGGGGATCTCCCCCGGTGTTGATCACGGCATCGGTATTGCCGTGCAGGTCACGGGTGACCGAATCGGAAAAGGGTTTTGCCCGGGCTTCCCAGACCTGTGCGGGCTCGGCCTCATAGCCGGATGGGCCGATGGCATTGAGCAGATTTTCAAGAAAAGCTTCCGTATTCTTATTCATATCCCCGTATTACCGGGGAAAATCAGGATGTACAAGCCTCGATACGGCAGGTGGGGAAGGCTACAGCTGCATGCTTGCTTTCCCCACGAGAGATACGCATAGTTGCGGTCATCCTCATCGAAGGGGATGGTTTATGTGTGATCATGGAATCCATTTTTGCTTGTTACGCTTGCGCCTGTTTTCGGTCGCCTTGGCATGCGGTCTTTTGTTCGGAGGTGCCGCCCCGTGTTTTTCCCAACTCGGCTACTTACCGGTACAAGCGCTCAATACCGACGCGACCACAGATCTGGGGGTCGACCAGATGCCGACCATCGCCACCGACGGCACACGACTGGTCACGGTCTGGTCCTCCAGTAACGATAACGAAACCGGGACGGACCTGGACCTTTACGTGGCCCACTCCACCGATGGTGGCCAGACCTGGTCTGTGCCAGCCTTCCTGAACGCGGATGCCCGGGTCGATACGGGCGATGAATTTCGTCCCCACCTGGCCTCGGATGGAGCCGGGGTTTGGATCGTGGCCTGGGATTCCGATGCCGGTCGCGAAGGTTCCGGTACGGACCACGACATTTTCCTCGCGCGCAGCTCTGACCATGGGCTCACCTGGTCGCCCCCACAGTTGGTCACCAGGCTCTCGAATGCCGGGATCGATATGAACGCGAACCTGGCCACCGACCGGGCCGGGAACTGGGTGCTTGTCTGGGACACCACGGAGAACCTCGATGGTGGCGGGAGTGACCAGGACGTGGCCATGGCGGCCTCCTCCGACAACGGGTTGACCTGGACCCTGCCCACGGTGGTGAGTACCGGTTCCAGCGCCTTGGACCTTTTCCCCAGTATCGATACCGATCGGGCGGGTACCTGGACCCTGGCCTGGAGTCATGCGGCTTCCCGGAGCAACATTCGCGTCGTTCGTTCGAACGACCGCGGCGCGACCTGGACGGACCCGGTTGAGCTGTTCGCTGATCCCCTGGACGAGGGCCAGGATTGTTTACCCCAGGTGCGCTATGGCTCGGCGGGAACCTGGCTGGTCGCCTGGGAATCCGGCCAACCGATTGATGGGCTTGGATCCGACCAGGATATCCTGTGCAGCCGCTCGGTCGACGGTGCCCTGACGTGGAGCGCGCCCGCCGCCCTGAACGGGAACGCCCAGGGTGATGGGGACCAGGATTTTTCCGTGCAGCGTGCACCGGACGGGGCCGGGCGCTGGATGGCTGTCTGGTCATCGGAAGAACCCCCGGGCGAGACGATCGAGAGCAATGCGGATATCAAGGTGTCGCTTTCCTCGGATCACGGGCAAAGCTGGTCGATGCCGGTTCCGCTCGCGGCGTTTGCCTTGACAGGGGAAGCCACCGATATTCACCCGGTCCTGGTCGCCACGGACCCGGAACACTGGCAGGTCGCCTGGTCATCCGACCACGATCTCAACGTGGGGACGGACAGTGACATCCTGACCGTGACCGTGGAGCAACCGGTGGTCTGGCGCCCCGCTTCCGTGCTCAACGACAATTCGGCCAACCAGGCGCAGAATGACACCCCGGAATTGAGCTCGGATCGCAACGGCAACTGGCTGGCCGTCTGGCGCTCCAACGACGATGTCCAGGGCTCCGGTTCGGACTACGATATTTTATATTCCCAGTCCAGTGACGGGGGCATGACCTGGAGCAGTGCTTCGACCCTGCAGTCCAATGCGGGTACGGATGTCGGCTCCGACAGCAGCCCGGTCGCTGCGCCCGGCCTGAATGGACGATGGATCACCGTGTGGGACTCAACGGGGGACCTCGGGAACCAGATCGGGACGGACCGGGATATCCTGATAATGATTTCGGATGATGCCGGTCAAAGCTGGTCCGGGCTCCGAGCCCTCTCCCCTTCCGCCGGATCCGACCAGGGGGATGATTACGGGGTGTCCCTTGCCACCGATGGCGCCGGTCACTGGATGGCCGTCTGGATGTGCGACGATTCCCTGTCCAATACCATCGGCACCGATCTCGACGTCGTGTTCTCGGTTTCCACCAACGATGGCCAGGACTGGACGGCTCCCGTACCGCTCAGTTCCCTCGCCGGGGTGGACAGCGGGGATGATCTCGATCCGGTCGTGGCCACGGACGGTGCCGGCCGCTGGCTCGTCACCTGGGTGTCGAAGGATCCGCATGGTAACACGTTGCTTGATGATGCCGACCTGGTCTACGTGATCTCGGATGACCTGGGCACCCATTGGACGGCCCCGGAACCTTTGAACAGCAACGCGACTTCTGACGGGGCCGAGGCGCATGATCTGCAGCCTGACCTGGTCACGGACGGGCAGGGGAACTGGCTGGCCGCCTGGCATTCGGACGGTAGCCTGGGGAATACAATCGGTACGGACCTGGATATCCTCTACACCCGCTCGAGCGATAACGGTACAACCTGGACCGCCCCGCAGGCGGTGTCCTCCTTTGCCGCCTCGGACACCGGGGACGAGATGAACGCGTCCATCGACACGGACGGGCAAGGCAACTGGATCATCTCATGGGACAGCAGTGATCCATTGTTCGGAGCGAGTGCGGGCGACACGGACCTTGTGTTTGCCCATTCAACCGACGCGGGTGCCAGTTGGTCGGCGCCGGGACCGGTCAATTCGGATGGTCTGTTTGACGATTACCAGGATAGCAGCCCTTCCATTGCCGCCGGTCGGCCGGGCCACTGGGTGACGGTGTGGACTGCGTCCGAAAACCAGTCCGGTGCGGGGGCGAATATAATGGTTGCCCACGTCAGTGTGCCCGCCCTGCCCGGATCCTTTGCGGTTTCGGCCGGACCGGACCGGACCATCGTGGAAGGCACCCGCCTATTCCTGGATCTCTCACAATCCTTTGATGGCGAAAGTTCGCCCTACACCGCCACGGTAGACTGGGGCGACGGTACCATCGAGACGGCACCGGTTGATGAAGTTACGGGAACCGTCAAGGCAAGCCACCTCTATACCCAGAACGGCCTGTTTGCCGGGCAGCTCAGTGTACAGGATAACCAGGGGCAGGTCAGCGAGGATCCCTTTCTGGTCACGGTGGAGAACAGCATACCGGTGATTGTAAGCACCGGCGCGCGGATGATCCCGCCCTATGCGCCCCTTGCCCTCGACGACCTGGACTTCCTGGATTTTGGGTTTGAAGATACCCATGTGGCGCAGATCGACTGGGGCGATGGGGTGGTTGAGTCCGGCATCGTTGATCCCGTCCACCGGGTGATCGTGGGGAGCCATGACTACGTCGGCGAAGGGCCTTATACCGTAACCGTATTCGTCACCGACTCAGATGGAGGGACGGGTCAGGCCTCTTTCACGGCTTGTCGCGAGCTCGCGGTTTCCCGGCTACACCAAGTCGGCGACCTGCTCAACCTGGAATGGAGGGGCGGCTCGCCACCGTTTTCCCTGATGCATACGCGCGACCTGGTCGACCCGGAGTGGCAGCCAATAAGTACTGGCCCGAGCCGGGAAGCCCTGGTAGACCTGGAAATAGGCGCGGGATATTTGCATATCGATGCAGCGGCGGATCCTTGCCTGCCACCCTATACAATCAATGTGAACGCACATGCTGAGCGCAGTACCTCCGGGGGGGGCGCGACCGTGGTCGTGGACGTAAACGTTAGCGATGCGTCCGGGCAGGCTGCAGATCCTCCCAGCCTGGTGCTCCGTGCGGGCTTTGGCCTGGATGAGGTGGTGTCGCAGAACCTGGTCCGCCAATCCGTCGGCGTCTACCAGGCCACGCTGGAAAGCGACCTGGCCGGGGATGCGGACGTGCTGGTAGAGATTCCCGGGCTCGAGATCGAAAATTCGACCGCCTTCTATATCCCGCCCGGGCCGGCGGTCGAGCTGGAGATCGTCCAGGGCGCGTTCGTCTTCCCGGACGGCGTTACACCCCGGTTGGTGACCCTGAGCCTCCAGGACGAAGAGGGAAATCCGCTCGGAAGCGACTTTTCCAACATGGAGGTGGTCACGAGCCTGCCTTTCGAATTGCGGTACAACGCCTGTCACGAGGCGGAATTACTCCTGCGCTCCACGGTTCCCGGTCGCTTCCCGGTTACCGCAACCGATACCATAAGCGGTTTCAGCGAAACCTTCGATGTGGTGTTCCCGGTGGCTGGTATCCGCCCGGCCGAGGAATGTCCGGCCCTTGCCGTGGCCCCCGGGGATTCGGTGCGCCTGACGATTCCCGTGGACCTGCACCTGGCCGAGGGCTGGGATTTCAATACGGCGCATCTCGAAATCTATGCGGACGAGGGGATGCGGGGCCTGGCGACGCTGGTCGGCATTGTCGATGGTGACCCGGAGGACGCGGTGACGGTGGGGGGCTACACCGAGGGTCCGGAGCACTTCATCGAGGTCACACTGAACCAGTCGGCCCCGGCCAGTGGTGGTTCCGTCCGAATTCTCCTGCAGTATGACACGATCCCTGGCGGGGAAGGACCGGGTAGCCAGGAAGGCCGGCTCGACCTCATGACGCTCACCGCGGACACGGTCCACCCGTACTTTGGCAGCCCCGTTGTTCCGATCAGCAATGGCCTGGGTGTCAACGGCACCTACCTGTGTTCTTCCAAGATGATGTATACCGGCTGCGTAATGTACGTGCGGACGAGCCTCCGGACCGGGCAGGTGGCCTTGACCGACGAGCAGATTCACAACGCGCACAGGCACCTTAACGAAGTGATGGACAGCGCCTGCATTTATCTCGACAAGGTGATTGCGCCCGTGATGGTCACCGGGAACCAAATGGAACGTGCGGCGTCAAGTGAGGCCAAAATCCGCAATTCCATGCGGCAGGTTCGGCGCGTGCTCGCGGCGGAATCGGTCAGCACCAGTATGAATGGACGGCCCTGCCTGGTCGTGGGGATCTTCAATCGTAACATCGGCGGAGGGAAGGCGGTATCCATGGATGCCGATTACGGTGCGCCGCTTGCGCCCATCGACGGCACGACGCTCATCGAGTTCGGTCCCTTTGGGAACCCGCGTTCCCTCGCGCACGAGATTGGGCATCACCTGGATCCGAATGCGGGGCACACCCGTGGACGCAGCAACCTGATGACCCCCACGGACAAGAGTGGAAGGGGTGTCGAGCTGAGCGATACCCAGCAAAGCACCATGCAGGGGTCCAAATGGCTCAAAGGCGGTATCGTGAGGCGCTATCTCTGCATCCAGCGGCTGCCCGAGTCCCAGTAGAGATAGATCTGCGTAGAATCCTCACGGGACTTCCCGCATGAGCCTCAAGCGGCTGTCCTAAAACGAGGAAAAACCACATACTTCAAGGGATTGGAGCGGTATACGTCCCCCAAAACACCCCTTGGTTTCAGCTGTTGAAAGGCACATATTAGTGTAAAATTTTGTGGAATTGGGCCGTATTTAGCTAATAGTATAAAGACATTCGGTGGCTCGCCAGAAAATCAACGGCGAATAGCCCTATTTTGGAGAAAATCTCATGAATCCAAAGAGACCTGCACCCCCTGCCTCCCGTCGCGAGTTCATGTTCGTCGGCCTGGCCGGTGGAATCGGATTGGGCCTGCCGCAATTGCTTCAAATGGAAGCGCAGGCAGCGCCCGGCGCCCGCCAGCTGAGCTCAAAGAAGGGCCAAGCCCAGTCGATCATCCATATTTTCCTCCCCGGTGGTATGGCGGCCCAGGAGACCTGGGACCCCAAGCCCTATGCCCCGATTGAATACCGTGGGCCGATGAGCAACATCGGCACCAAGGTTGTCGGCCTTCGTTTTGGCGAGTCCATGAAGAAATGCGCGCAGATTGCCGACAAGATGACCATCGTTCATTCGATGACCCACGGCGAAGCCGCCCATGAACGCGGTACCCACAACATGTTCACCGGGTATAAGCCGAGCCCGGCATTGCAGTTTCCGAGTTTCGGCTCGGTGATTTCCCACGAGTACGGCGCGCGGAAAAACCTGCCACCGTACGTCTGTGTGCCGAAACAGCCGAATACCTTTGCGGGCAGTGGTTACCTGAGCACGGCCTACGGCCCCTTCGGCCTGGGTTCCGATCCGGCCCAGGGCAATTTCCAGGTGCGTGACCTGAATTTGCCAAGCGGGGTAACCCCCGAGCAATTCAATCGTCGCCGGAGCCTGCTCGGCATCGTGGACGATCATTTCAAGAGCATGGAAAAATCTGACGCGCTTGATGCGATGGACAGTTTTTACCAGCGGGCGTACTCGCTGATCAGCAGCCCGGAAGCGCGCCAGGCCTTTGACCTGAACAAGGAGGATGCGAAGGTGCGCGATCGCTATGGCCGCCACCAGGCAGGCCAGCGTTTCCTCATGGCGCGACGCCTGGTAGAAGCCGGTGTGCGCATGGTGTCCGTGACCGCAGGTGGTTGGGATCATCACGCCAATATCAGCGACAACATAAAGAAGAGCGCGGTCCCGATGGACCAGGCCCTGGCCGCCCTGATCGGCGACCTGGATGAGCGCGGCTTGCTCGATTCGACCCTGGTCATGGTGACGTCCGAGTTCGGCCGCACGCCGAAGATCAATTCCAACGGTGGCCGTGATCACTTTCCGCGGGTCTTCTCCATCGCCCTTGCCGGTGGCGGGATCCGCCGGGGCTACGTACACGGAAAATCCGATGCGACCTCAACCGGGCCGGATGAAGATCCGTTGAGCGTCCAGGACCTGGCGCACACGGTATACCACCAGCTCGGCATCGATGCCGGAAAGGAGCTTATGGCTCCGGGTGACCGGCCGATCGAGATCGTAAATGGCGGGAACGTGGTTCCCGAGCTCTTGGCGTAAGGTTCACCACAGGCTAGCTATGAAAACATTGCTCCCAGGAGGACCCCGGCGCGCGATCACCTGCCCCTTTTCCCGCCTGGCCGGAT
>JAPYUI010000092.1:5002-17076 GCA_029936175.1 Kiritimatiellia bacterium | reverse complement strand
TGTCGCGGGCAAGCCAAGGTCTGCGAGGTTTTCCAGGGTGTCGAGCACCAGCACGACGGACTGGGTGTGGGTGAGGTTTTCCCGCTCCGCGGCCTGGATCAGGACCTCGAGGTGCCGGGCGTTCAGCTGGTGGCTGATCTGTGCCAGGTAGGGGACCAGGAATACACTCCAGTCCGGCGCGCCTTTCAGTCGCTCGACCATGAGATCGGCCGCGAAGGGGTCGTTGAGCGCTACCAGGAGATCACCCGTGATCTCGACTTCCCGTTCGGTCCCGGACTTCAGCTTCTGTCGCAGGTAATGCCGCCCGGCCCGGTTGGCCTTGCGCAGGGTTTCCCGCGTTGCCTCCAGGGTGCCGGTCCGGTCGGCCACGAGGGCTTTCATGGCGGCATCCATCTCGATGGCGGTGTCCCGGTCGCGCTGGATCCGGGCCTTCGTGGCCTGTAGCAATTGCTGGTCGCTCCCCTCCGCAAAGTCGGCGAGGGCGGCATCGGTCGCTTTCAAGGCCGCATCCAGGTCGCCGGATTGCTCCAGGTGCTGGATGTCCAGGATGACCTGGCTGATCCCTGCGTTTGTCTGGGCCTGGACCGCGTAGGCGAGGACACAAAGGAGAATACGGGTTAGGATGCTCACGCGGTGGATCATTAAGGATTCACGAGGGCATGCAAGTGCGATCTGGACCGGATGCTGCAGGTGGAAGCCGGGCGGTGGGCTTACTCGACCACGACCCGGTAGTAGCCCCTGGGGGCCGCCTGCACCCGTGCGGGATCGGTATCCGTCCACTCCAGGAGGCCGCCGGTGCCGAGGAAACGGAGCCGGGGCAGGCGTTGCCAGGGGGCGGCATCCAGGGCCGGGTGGAAGTCGATGTGGTAGCAACGGCCCGGGACAGAGGGCCACCTGAGCGTATACGGCCCGTTTCCGCTGGCCAGGACGAGGCCCGACCCGGCATCGCGGGGATGGGTACCGAGGAGGTACTCCTCCTGATTGCTCAGGCCATCGGCATCCGCGTCCGCGGGCAGGCCGGCAATGGCGGGGTTGGCCTGCTCGAGCGGGGTGAAATAGGTGTCGATCCAGACCTGGATCGGCATGAGCCCCAGCGAGGGCGGCTGCGCCGACCAGTTGGCATTCGTGTCGGCAAAGTGGCTCTGCACCAGGCGGCCGAGGGCCAGCCCGGTTCCGTCCGCTGCGCTGTCCCAGGGGACCGTCGCGCCGTAGCTCACGCGTTCCTCCTCGACCAGGGGCGTGAGCAGGGGTTGGTCGATCGGCGGATCGTCGGCCCGCAGCAACCAGAGGGTCTCGCCCGCGTTGTTGAGGTGGCCCGACCAGGGGCCGAGCGGCGTGATGAGCCCGTAGGCATTTTGAAAGGTGCTCAACACGGCCCCGTTGTTCGGGTCGAAGCCGACGATGACGAGGCTCGCACCCGGGTTCAGCAGGGTGGTCGCGGGAAAGGTGTAGTCCACCGCGCCCTCGAGGGCCCAGCCGGCCAGGTCCTCGACCTGGCTGCCGATGTTGCCGAGCTCGATGTATTCGAGGTCGAAGTCATTCGTCGATGCGCTCGGGTTGTACATGATTTCCGTGATGACCAGGGGCCCGGTCCGCACGTGCCCGTTTTCCACCCCGGGGCTCCGTTCCCGCATGGGGTAGAAGTTACCGTCCCCGTTGTCAAAGCGGCCGAGGGACTCGCCGTTCAGCGTGGCGCGAAACGAATAGGCGTCGGCGACCCGTGTGACATTGCTGTTGACGTCGGCCACCACCAGGTACACCTCGTCGCCCGTCGAGGCATTGAAGGCAAAATGCCGGTTGGTGTCGACGGGTCCGGCCGGGCTCGGATTCCAGTCCCCGTTTGGATTGAAGTCGCTTTCGTCGAAGTTGAGGTAGCCACCCGGGGGCAGGATGGTCCCGCCCGGTACTTGAAATTTCAGGTAGTCGGTGGAATCGCTCAACAGCCAGAAGCCGATATCCACCGGGAGGGCACCGGGGTTGTGCAACTCGATGCGGTCGGAGAGGGGGGCGTCGGTATGGGCGAGCACCTCGTTGATCACCACGTCGCGGCAATCGCTCGTTCCCGCGCTGCCCGGGGTGCCGTGGAAGGCGCAGGAGGGGAGCCAGTCGCTTGCCAGGGAGCTGCCTTCCGCCCCGGGGTGGACCCTCAGCGAATGGCCGAGCCCGTCCGCCAATCCGCCGTCGGCGAAGCTGATCTCCTGGATGGCCTGTCCATCCCGGCCGGCCAGGGCAAGGGTTTCGCCGTTGTTGTCGAGCTGCCCGGTATAGCGCCCGGCGAAGGGGATGCCGGGATACCGCGCGGTGAAGGCATCGTCCTCGGGCGTAAGGACCACCCGCTCGCCCGGGTTGAGCAGGATGATCGGGCTGTCGTCGAAGCTGAAGCTGATGCCGTTGGTAAAGGCCACCCCGGAAAGGTCGATCGGTGCCCCGGAGTGGTTCATCAGCTCGATAAACTCGTACGCGTCGGCATCGGTATAGCCGCTGGCTTCCTCGGCCGCACTCGGGCGGTAGGGATGGTAATGGATTTCCGTGATCGCGAGGTTGTTCGAGGTGGCGGGCGGATCGATATTGAAGAGGGTTGCGGACTTGGCACTCCAGTCGACCGTGTGCTGGTAGGGGAACCCGGCCTCGTTGCCGCTGCTGTACTGGATACGGGTGAATACCCGGGTGCTTCCGTTCAGTTGAACCGGGCCGGTGTACACGAGTGCGCTCGGGGAGACGCTGCCGCCTTCCAGGCGGGGGTCCGTGCCGTCGAGCGTGTAATAAATCGTGCCTGCAGCCCCCGCGGGCAGGCTGATCGTGAGGTCAAAACCCATGGGGGCGGTGCCGCCGAATTGATTCAGGACCGGCGGCTTTCCGAAGGCATCGTCAAAGGCGCCGAGGCGGGTGCCGAGCCAGTCCTTGAGGTGGTCCATCTCGCCGCTGAGGTTTCCAAAACCGAAGCGCGAGCCGTAGTTGCTGACCGCCCAGCGCGAGGATTCATCCAGGTCCTCGTTCCCCGGGCGGGCATAGGCCTCGGAGATTTCCGCCTCGAGATCATCGATGAGCTGGTTGATCTCGCTTTCGCTCAAGACGCTGCGCCGCCAGGCGTACCAGCTGTCCTGGTGGAGCATGCGGAACTCCTCGCTGCTGTACAGGCCGTCCCACCAACCGTATTCAAAGTAAAGCGTCCCGTTGCTCGTGAGGCCGCGAACCACGAGGGGGTCGTTGTCCCGTCCGTCAGAGGATTCCAGGGTGCGGTCGAAATCCCACTGGGGCCCGCCCTTGATCAGGCCGTTCCGTTCCTTGTAGTAATAGCCGCTCAACCGGAAGGCATCCACGTTGTGGGCGAGGGCATTCAGCATCTGGTAGTCCGCCATGGCCTGGGCATCCATGAAGCCGCGATACCCGGTCACCGGGTCCTCGGGCGTGGGGCCGAACAGGGCATTCACGGCCTCGACCGTGAAATCGCGGATGAAGTCCTTCTGGGCCTGGGGCATCGCGTCATTCTTCGGGTTGATGACGTTCATGTTGTTGCTGTCACCCATCCGGTTGTTGGGGTCCCGGTTAAAGGTGTATTGATTGCTGTCGGAACGATCGACGCTCGTGATATAGCCGCCGCTGACCCGGGGCTCGGTGGTATCGGTCGGTTGGAGCCTGGGGATGTCCACGCGGTTCTTGTCGATCTTGATGCTTTCCATCAGCACGTAAATGCCGTCGTAGTCCGCCGTGCTGACCGTCCCGTTGTCGTCGTTCAGGAACACCTCGATGAAGCGGGTGTTCATGCCGGGCTGGCCCATGCGCCGGGCGAGTTCATAGATGAAGTTGTTGGCGATCATGTTCCGGTCATAGCGGCCCGGTGCGTAGAGAATCCAGTCCGACTCCTTTCCCATGCCCAGGAGGTCGGACCCGACCTCGGTCAGGGTCTCGTCCACCAGTTCCATCTTGTATTGCTTCTTCGGGAAGCCCCCCGAGCTGCTGCCGCGTATGGAGAGGTTCGCGGTGGTCGTGATCGATGCCGGGTCACCCAGGCTGGTGCGGCCCGTGCTCGCATCGGGCTCGATCAGGGAGAAAATGCCGAGTCGCTGGCCATCGCTGGGAATGCTGCCGTTGAAGGTGTCGACAACGACCAGGGGCAGGCTGGAGTCAAAACCGAGCACGTTGGCATCGACCTTGATGTAGCGACGTGTTTCCGGCTCGCTGTTCCCCCCGCCGGGGAAAAAGACGGAGGCCTTCAGGATGGTCCGGGTGGTCACGGGGATCGGTCCCGTATAAAGGATGTCGCCGGTCGTCGGGCTCGTGTCATCCGTGGTGTAATAGATATCGGCCCCGGCAACGATCGTGGACAGGGTCACGCTGAGGCTACTGGTGAACAGGCGGTTGTCCTCGGAAAAGGTGATCGGGGTCACAACTCCTGTCGGGTTGATCCCGGCGGGGGTCGGCACGCTGAAGGGTCCGGCCGGGTTGCCGTTGAGGTTGCTTGTCTTGGCGACCAGCTGGGGACGCACCAGCATGTCGGAGCTCCCTGTACTGACGTTCAGCCCGTGGATGGCCAGGCTGTTGTTCCCCGGCTGGAGTTGCCCGAGCACATGGGTCGCGTCGAAATCGACGAAGCTGATCGCTTCCGAGTCGTTGTGATTGCTGGACGCGGTACTGTTGTAGGCGGGTGCGCTACCGGGCTCCCTATCGCCGTTTATGTAGCTGCCGTTGAGGTAGGCAATAAACCCGTCGTCGTATTTCATGCGCAGGGTCAGGGCATTCCAACTGGGGACGGTCACGAGGGTGAAGTTGAAGCGGGTGTAAACGGTGGGGGTCTGGGTGGGGATGGGGCTGTTGATCAGGTTCTGGTAATCGGCGGGGCTGGTCTCGTAGCCGACCCCGCTCAATCCACTGGTCCAGCCACTGTCATCGAAGTTCGCGGTGTTCCAGCTGAGTCCGAGCGTATTGTCCGGGGGGACCAGCCACCGTACGGCGTCGGTTTCCTCGATCACGATGGTCTCGGCGGAATCCATGGGAAACCCATAGGCCTCATCCTGCTGGACCTCGGGAAAGGCAGGGGAAAATTCGGTGGCAATGGCCAGGCCGGGTTTCACCAGGGCGAGGTATTCGCCGTCGCGATTCAGCTGGAAGTCGGTGTGTAACTCGGAGCCGGCGGTCGCCCGATCCTTTGCCGAGGCGAACACGAGCACGAAGCCGCCGGGCTGGATCAGGGTCTGGGGAAGGGTCCAGGCGGTCAGGTTGGTGTTGCGGTCCGTGAGGTGCCAGCCGGCGAGGTCCACCACGTTGGACGAGGTGTTGAAGAGCTCGATCCAGTCGGAGCTTTCGCCGTCTTCATCGACGATGGAGGAGCTGTTGGAGGCGAGGAACTCTGAGATCACGACCTGGGCCCGCACGGAGCCGATGGACAGCCCTGCCAGCCAGATCGTGCCTAGAATGAGTGATTTTCTAACCATAACGTACGTAAAACCTTCTGCACCAGTGTACCACGCAAAGGTCAATTGTATACTGAATGCGCTTTGCTATAGGAAGGCGAAAGTCTCCCTGTGCGATCTTACACTTGCCCCGCTCGCTTGCCTCAGGCATCCTGTTCGCATGAAGCACCTGCCCGCTTTGGTCCTCCTGGGCTTCGCGCTCCCTCTTCTCGCGGGAAAGCCCAATATGCTCCTGATCGTCTCCGATGACCAGGGATACAATGACCTGGGCTGTCTCAATCCAGAACTCATCACCCCCCATCTTGACCGCCTCGCCCGCGAGGGCGTTCGCCTCAGCAACTTCTACGTATCCTGGCCCGCCTGTACCCCCTCGCGGGGCAGCCTGCTGACCGGGCGCTATCCCCAGCGCAACGGGATGTACGATATGATTCGAAACGAGGCCCCGGATTATGGGCACCGGTACACGCCCGAGGAGTACGCGGTAAGCTTTGAGCGCATAGGCGGCATGGACGAACGGGAACTTCTCCTGCCCAGTTTGCTGAAGCCCGCGGGATACACCAGTGGTATCTTCGGCAAGTGGGACCTGGGCGCCTTGAAACGATACCTGCCCACGCGTCGGGGCTTTGACACGTTCTACGGCTTCGTGAACACCGGGATCGATTATTTTACCCACGAGCGCTACGGGGTCCACTGCATGGTGCGCGATCTCGAGCCGACCAGGGAAGACGTGGGAACCTACTGCACCTACCTCTTCGAGCGGGAGGCGCTTCGCTTCCTGGACCAGCATCACGCGAAGCCCTTCTTCCTCTACGTGCCCTTTAATGCCCCCCACGGTTCCTCCTCGCTGGATCCCCGGATCAGGGGAACGGTCCAGGCCCCAGAAACGTTTCAACGGATGTACCCGCCGGTGGACGAGTCCTTCCAGGACGGGACAAGGTACGGGAAATCCGCGACGGTGCCGACGAGGGCGAAACGCCTGCGGGATTATCGCGCCGCGCTGACCTGCATGGATGCCTCGATCGGAAACCTGCTCAAGGCCTTGGATGATAAAGGCATCGCGGACGACACGGTGGTCATCTTTTTCTCGGATAACGGTGGCGGTGGCGGGGCGGATAACCGGCCCTTGCGCGGGGGCAAGGGCAAGACCTGGGAGGGGGGGGTGCGGGTGCCGTGCATCATCCGCTGGCCGAGTCGATTGCCGAAGGGGGTGGTGAACGATGCCTTCCTGACCAGCCTGGAAATCGTGCCGACGCTCCTGCGGGCAGCTGGGGCCCAGGTGCCTCCCGGCTTGGTGCTGGACGGGTTTGACATGCTGCCCGTGCTGCAGGGGAAAGCGGCTCCGACCCGGGCGGAGATGTTCTGGAAGCGGAAGGATTTCCTCGGCGCCCGGGTGGGGAACTGGAAGTGGGTGGAGATGGGGGACAAGGGCGGATTATTTGATTTGTCGAAAGACCCCGGTGAGGAGAAGGATGTATCGGAAACGCACCCGGAGGTGCTGGCCCGGGTCAAGGCGGCCTTTCATGCGTGGTTGAGCGAGATGAACAGCGCGGAACCCCGTGGCCCCTTCAAGGACTTTTAACCGCCAGGCTGGCCCGATACCGGATGGAAAGCATGATGCAAACACTTCAGATCAGGCGCGCGATCATCCCGGGACTGCTCCTGTCCTGCGGGATACCCTGGGCGCTCGGCCTCGAGCACGAGGGCTGGTTCACCGAGTCCCCGCGTGCCGAGATTTCCCCGGACTTCTCCGTCGGGGATGCGGGTGAGCTTGTCGCTACCAGCGACGCCCGGATTCCCAGCCAGGGCCAATGGGTGAAGATTTTCCCCCTTGCGGGAAAGGGCTTTTGCCGATTCACCATCCAGCGAAGAATCGATGCCATCACCCATGCGCGTCGATCGGCGGTGGTCAAGCTGACCTTCACCGATGACAAAGGGGAGTTGGTCCAGGACGGCGATGACAAGGCCCGCCCGGTCTATCCTGCAGACCTGGAGACGCCGGGTGAGTGGACCACGGTTGAGGGAACGTACCCGGTTCCCGCCCGCGCCACCCAGGCCCGGGTGGAGCTCGAGCTCCGTTGGGCCCCGGGTGGCAGCATCCGCTGGCGGAATGGATCCTTTACGCTCGTCGATCCCCCCACGCCGCGCACCGTTCGCGTCGGGGCTGTGCATTTTCGCCCGCGCAAGGGCAAAAGTGCCCGGGACAACTGCGAGATGTTTGCCCCACTGATCGCGGATGCCGCGCGGCAGGGCGCGGAACTGGTCGTGCTTCCCGAGTGCGTCACCCTCTGTGGCCGCGGCTTGAAAAACGGCTACTTCCAGACCGCTGAATCGATTCCCGGTCCCTCCACGGAATACTTCGGCACCCTGGCAAAAGAGCATGAATTGTACCTTGTCGTCGGCCTGCTCGAGCGGGCGGAAGCCCTGGTATACAACGTGGCGGTGCTCATCGCCCCGGATGGAACCGTCGCGGGAACGTATCGCAAGGTCTGCATTCCGCGCGAGGAGATCAAGGGCGGGGTGGTGCCCGGGTCGGAATACCCGGTTTTCGATTTACCCTTCGGGAAACTCGGGATGATGGTCTGTTACGATGTGCACTTCCCCGAGGTTGCCCGCGAGCTGGGCAAGCAGGGAGCCGAGTTGATCGCGATGCCCATCTGGGGTGGACATCCGGATCTCGCCAAGGCCCGCGCGATTGAAAACCAACTCTACCTCATCACGAGTACCTACACCGAGGCCGACCGGGACTGGATGCGTACCGGCGTGTGGACCCCTGCGGGCGAGCTCGTCGCGACCACGGAGACCTGGGGAACCGTCGTGGTACACGAGATCGACCTGGATCTTCGCGCGCCCTGGCACTACGTCGGGGATTTCCGGGGGCGCATTCCCCGCGAGCGCCCGGTCGCTCCGGCACGCTGAGCGCCAAGGACGGCCCAGGCTACTCCTTAGCCCGCGTTTTCTCAGCCCCGGGGGCCGAAGCAGTAGATGTGTCCCCGGTCGGTGCTGACAAACAAGCGTCCGCTGGCCGCGGCAAGGCCGTAGGCGCGGCCCTGGATGTCGGCTTCCCAGGTGACCTCGCCGGTTGCGGACCGGTACAGGGTGACGCGGTTTTCCGTGCCGACAACCAGGTGGTCTCCAGCGAGGATATAGCCCATGGGTACCGGATGCTTTTTGCGCCAGCGATAACTGGGACTCGGGTCGCTTTTCGCGGCCAGGCACTTGCGATAGCTTTCAACATGGAGGGCCACGAGTTCGTCGCGCTGGTGAATATAGGCCTGCTCGCCGGCGAGGAGCACGCGCTCAGCCCGGGGGAAGGTCACGAGCCCGGGATCATTTTTCTTGCCGATGCCGATGCGCAGCAGGGACTCGCGCGACTTCTGGTTTTGCGGCCCGGCGAGGATCTGGTCGTCGGCCGTGAGTACGCAGAAGACCCCCCCCATACCGGAGATGCTGCCGCGATTCGCGCCCGTGTGCAGGTCGTAGCGGAGCGGAGCGCTGCGCCCTTGCGGCACGTAAAGGGTGGAGGAGGAGGCGAGCAGGGCCCCTTGAAAGGTGACCTCGGACGCCTGGGTTTTAAAACACCCGGGACCCTGGTTGCTGCCTGTTTTGGCATCGACGGCACAGAGGAAGGAGCTTTGCCAGGGCAGAAGGGATGCGCCGAAATACGCGTGGGTGCCCTGGATCAGCACGCCGGTTCGGCAGGGTCGCCTGGAAATCAGGGCCCCGTTGCTGGGGATCATCCGGGTTTCCTTGAGCGGTTGGGTTTTCCAGATCAATGTGCCCTTGTCCGCGTTAACACAGTAGGCATATCCATCGTCCGATCCAAAGTAGACCTTGCCGTTTGCGCAGGTCGGTGGAAGGCGGACCGGGCCGCCGGTGAAGAAGACCCAGTTCTCCTTCCCCGTACGCACATCGCGTGCGTGTACGGCGTGGTCGACCGAGGAGCCGAAGAAGACCTGGCTGTCCTGCACCGTAACGAAAAAGACCGGGTCGAAATTTCGCATGGACTGGAGCCCCTCGTTCCCGGAAAAGGCATCCCACCGGGCGGGACCGGCCCAGGCCGTTTGCGGGGGGCGGGGCGCACGGTATACCCAGTCTTCCTGCAGGGGTTGGCGGAGGCTTTCCGGGCTCACTGCACTGCGACGGTTGTCGTGCCGGTAGGTGGGCCAGTCATCCGCGGCGGCCAGCAGCGGGAGCAGGCAGAGACCGATTCGTATGTGTCGCCTGTTCATTCCTTCCCGGCCTCCTCCAGCAGGGCTTCCGGCGTGAACACGATGGAGGTTTCCATCCAGCCTCCACAGGAGCAGCCGGCACCACCCTCGGGAATCTGCAGCATGCCGCCGGCGGTTATGATATTCAGCCAGCAGCTCGGGCGCAGGCGGCTCCAGGAGCTGGTCTTCCCGGAGACCGGGTCCCACATGGATATGCGCCGACCACTTCCTCGATAGATCAGCGCGTTGGTCGAGCCGACGTAGGTCGTGCAGCCTTCGCGGCGCCCAATGCGTGAGACGGTTTCTTTGCCGGTTTCCAGGTCAAAACCCCTGGGTTCAAGGTAGAGGGTTTTGTCCATAATCACGGGATGCTGAATATGACCGCTGTGGTGGTTTGCCGCCCATTTGCTGGTGGTCTGCCAGTTCAACTTCCCGTTCCTGGGGTCAAAGTTGTACAGGTGATACTGGGTGTTGGAGGCGGAAATGATCAGGCCGTGTGGGCTGTGCTGGAGGTAAAAGGTCAGGTTTCCGTCCTCGGTATCGATGGCCTGTTCCCAATCGAGGCTGCCGGTTTGTGCATGGAGGGCTACCAGGTACTGCTCCTTCCAAAGGGCTGGGGAGCTGATGCGTCCGCTGGCCTCGGCCTCCAGCGCCTTGTTCCTGGAGACCACGAAGTAAACCCGGTTATCGCCCAGGGCAATCGTGCTGTTGAGGATAAGACCGTCATCGTAAAACCAGACCGGCTTGCCGGTCTGCTTGTCATAGGCGAAGAATTTCTCACTGCAAATCTGGGCGGTGCCGGGCCCGGGCTTGTTCGCATCAAACCAGGCGGCTTTACCCCAGAATTTCCTGTACGAGGATCCGGCTTTCACCGTGCTGCCGTACACGAGCCGGTCGAGGCTGCCGATATATCCCCACTCGCGCGGGCTATCCGCCGTGCCCGGCAAGGTGAGGAGATGGCGGCGCTCACCCGTCTGCGCGTCGAGGATCCAGGCCTGGTCCACCAGGGCCAGGTAGAGGTTTGTTCCATCCGCGCACCAGTTCCCCGCGTCGCGCGGCATATTCAGCCGGCGGAGGTCGGGAATCTCCATTTCCCAGAGCGCCTGGCCGTTGTAACTATCGAGCGCGATCAGGCGGTTCATCCCCTGGTGGAAGAGCCGACCATTGACCGAGAGTGGCGCAGGCATACGCGGTTGCCGGTCGATCCCGAAGTCGCCCCCGGGTCGGCCCAGCCACTGGACCTGGAGATCATCGGTGGACGTCGCGCCGCTGAGTGACTCGCCCGCGCTTGCGGCATTGCCCGGGTTGCCGTATTGATGGGTCCACGATCCACTGTTCTCAAGCGGCGGCCGTATGTGCTTGCTGATCGTGTCGGTTGCGCGGTCCAGGCGGAGGGCGACGCCGCGCCCGGGCGTGAGCAGGCGCTTGATCTCTTTCGCGGGTGTGCCTCCCTCATTGTCGGTGCTGTCGGACACGATAAGGTTGGCCAGGCAACTGGTGATGGGCAGGCGGCCCAGGTTCTCGACGACCTGCACCGCGACCCGTGACCCGTATACGCCCCGCGAATAAAGCAGCGATCGCATGCGCTGGGCCCGGGCGGTATCCGGAGTGAAGAGGATCACGGTGAACTGGCTCTGGCGCGCGAGTTCAAGGGCGAGGCGCCCGGTATCCGATCCGAGGACGATGGCGTATCCCTTTCGCGTTCCGGCGAGCTCGAGCAGGCGTTTGACGAGTGCCTGGCAGCTTTCATCCGGGGGCTGTCGGCCCATGTCCAGGGGGCTGAAGTTCATCGCGGTGTCGAAGGTGTAGGGAGGACTCCAGCGGGTCAGGCCCTGGTGAGAAACCCCGATGCGGTAGTGATAGCGGCTTTGTGGGGCGAGCCCACCCAGGTTCACGGTGAATGCATCACCAGCCCGGGTGGCTTCTGCTTGCTGCTCCATCGCGGCCGTTCGCCCGTAGGTGACCCGGGCCGGACCCGGTCCCGGATGGCTCCAGCGAAGGCGGGCGGTATCTACGGTGGTGAATTGCAGGAAAGGTCGTTCACCGAAGGCCAGTGTGGGTGCCTCGCCTTCCCCGGGGGTCTCTTGTTGGCTTGGTGCCTGTGCCCACCCGTTCAGCGTGCAGCACAGGATCAGAAAAATTGTATGGACTTGGATGTGCATCGGTCGGATGACCGGCAATCGGATCGATTCCCGCATGGTTATTCGATCCGCCCCGGGTCTTTTGCTTCCTTCGCTATCCGTTCGTCTCGATACGAGCGGATCATTAAGCCCGCCCCGGCAGCAAAGGTGACGAACATGATGAGCAGGTGTGAAAGTTTCATTTCGAGCCCGAATCGAATACGGCTGAGCACCTCGATGACGAGAATGCTGATGCCGATCCAGAGCAGGCCCCAGGCCCACTTCATCTTCGCATCCACGAAGAGCGCAATGGTTGAGATGAGAAAGGGAAGGAA
>JAPYUI010000092.1:0-4902 GCA_029936175.1 Kiritimatiellia bacterium | reverse complement strand
CTGCATATTGGAAGTGGGTACCTGGCCCCGGGCCCTGCGCAGGGTTCCTGCCTGAGATGGGGCTTCAAAAAGGGTTTGAGGTTGTTTTTACGGCTTAAGGCCGTTGAATGAGTTATTTACAACAATGACCGAGTTTGGTAGATTAAGCTAGAACGCCCAAGGAAAAGACCTATGGATCATGCAATACCCGCTCCGCAGCGCAAATCAGCGGCACAGAAGTGGAACCAGAATTCCACCCTGATCAGTATCTTGTTCCACGTAGTCCTCCTGATCATCTTCGCCTTTACCGTGGCCTTGATTTATGCGCCCAAGCAGGAGGCGGTATTCGAAGGCGAACCCCCTCCGCGCCCGAAGTTGCAACCACGCAAGCTCGAGATGAAAGTGCGCGTGCAGCAATTGCAGAAGCGCAGCGCGCGGCCCAAGTTGCAGCCGCGCCTCGCCTCGATGTCGCCATCCGACATTGCGGTTCCTGAAATCAAGAAGAAGCCGAAGAAGGTGAAGAAGAAGGTGAAGCGCAACTTCTCCGTCGTCGGGGCCTCCGGTCGCGGACTCGGTATCGGTGGCGGGAATGGCTTGGGTCTCGGTGGTGGTGCAGGCGGCCTCGGTCTCCCGCCCGCCATGGCCAGCCGATGCAGTCCAAGTGGTCGCCTGGCACGCCTGCAGAAATCCGGCGGCAAGGCGGAAAGCGAGAAAGCGGTTCTGCAGGGCCTTCGTTTCCTGCAGGGCACCCAGAACGGGGATGGTTCCTGGGGCAAGGCGTATAAAGCCGGGATGACCGGACTCGCGCTGCTCGCGTACCTGGGGCATTGTGAAACCCCGGATTCGCCCGAGTTCGGTACGACCGTTCGCAAGGCGATCGACTTCCTGGTGCAGTTGGGCGAGTCCAAGGGCAAGCTGAGTTTGACCGGGGGGCACTCGTGGGCCTATGAGCATGGCATTGCCGCCTATGCGCTGGGTGAAGCGTACACCCTCACCGGTGAAGACCCCATCGAACCGGTATTTATCAAGGCGATTGAAACCATCGTGTACGGGCAGGGCAGTGATGGTGGCTGGATGTACGGCTACAGCAAGGAAACACCCAGTGACACCTCGGTAAGCGGTTGGCAGGTCCAGGCCTTGAAATCCGCCTACCTGACCGGCCTTGCCATCACCGATGTCGAGGAAAGCATGGACAAGTCCGTGGGCAACATGAAGCGTGTTTGCAGGGATGGGCAATTCGGTTATCGCAATGCCGGCGACCGCAGGAACCAGTTGAACGGTGCAGGTGTTCTTTGCCTCCAGGTCTGGAAACAGGGTAGCTCTTCCGAGGCAAAGGATGGCCTGAAGAACATCCTCGACCGGATGGACGTGTTTGAATACAAGGGTGGTCAGGCCAACCTGTACGCGTGGTACTATGACACGCAGGCTGCATTCCAGCGGGGCGGCGTGACATGGACGCGCTACAACCGGGTCTTCCAGAATGAAATCCTGGGTGCCCAGGCCGGTGATGGCAGCTGGCCGCCCTGTGGCGGAGCCGGAGGCCACGGCAACGCGATCAACTACAAGAATGGCGCGGGTGGCTCGGACGCCTCCGTGTACAGGACGGCCTTGAACATCTTGATGCTCGAGGTGTATTACCGCTATCTTCCCTCCAGTGGTTAGGCCCTGGAGAGCCCCAGACCTTGGCCTCCCGGATGGGGCTTGGCGAGCCGGTTGAACTGGACGATGCAGAAAACCCTTATTATCGTCGGAGTGGTTGTGCTGCTGATCGGCCTCGGCTGGCCGGTCTTCTCCAGGATTCCCCTCGGTCGCCTGCCCGGCGATATCGTGGTAAACAAACCCCAGTTGAAGTTCTTCTTTCCCATCACCAGCATGATCCTGGTCAGCGGCATGGTGACCCTGCTTATTCGTTTGTTTCAGAGAATGTAGAATAATTGCATGGCTTGTGCGTTATATCCTTAACGTTTTAGCTGGAGATTCCATGACACAACGATCGCTCGTATCCCTGCTCATCTGTACCTTCGCCCTGCTCGCCTCGGCGGAGGATTGGCCTCGTTTCCTCGGTCCGGGCGGTGCCGGTATATCTGCTGAACAGGTACCGGTATCCTGGAGTGAAACGCAAAATATCCGGTGGAAAAAAGACCTGCCCGGCCCCGGGAATTCCAGCCCGATCGTCAGTCGGGGAAAACTCTTCGTTACCTGCTACTCCGGTTACGGTATGGATCGTCGGGCACCGGGGGATATTTCAAAGCTGCAACGCCACCTGATCTGCCTTGATGCGCTGAGTGGCAGGCAGTTGTGGGAGCGGATCGTCATCGCCGAGCACGAGGAAGATCCCTATCGTGGATTCATTACCGAGCACGGCTATGCGAGTAGCTCCCCGGTCGCGGATGGTGAGCAGGTTGCGGTGTTTTATGGGAAGACCGGTGTCATCGTGTATGACTTCAGCGGCGAGGAGCTCTGGCGAAAAAACCTCGGCACCCAGAGCACCCGAAAACGCTGGGGATCTGCAGCGAGCCCGATTCTGTACAAGGACCTGGTCATCGTCAATGCCGCGGAGGAAAGCGCAGCACTCTATGCCTTCGACAAGAAGACCGGGGCCCCGGCATGGAAAGCAAGTGGAAATGCCCTGCCCATGACCTACGGAACGCCGCGGATCGTAAGCGAGGGCGGACGCGATTCCCTGTTGCTGGCCTTGCCGAATGAAGTGTGGGGCTTGAATCCGGAAAGCGGGAAGCTGCGTTGGTTGTGCGAAAGCCCTTACGGTGGAAATATTTCGCCAAGTGTGGTGGTTGGCGGCGGCCATGCCTATGCGTTCGGGGGCTTTCCCAAGAAGGGTGCGATCGCGGTGAAGCTCGGCGGGAAGGGCGATGTCTCTGCCTCGCACCTGGTATGGGACGCGCGACACACGCCCTATGTGCCGACACCCGTGTACCTGGACGGGTACCTGTTCTGGGCGAGTCGCGACAGCTTTGCTCAATGCCTGAATGCCCGGACGGGCGAGGAGGTGTTTAAAGCCCGCCTGGAGAGCCGGACCGATGCACCAAGGTTCTACGCCTCGCCGGTCAAGGCGGGGAAGGTTATCTATCTCGTGAGCCGCAATGCGGGAACCTTTGTCCTGGCAGCCGGGAACACCTTTAAGCAGCTTGGCCAGAACATTATCGCATCTGATTCTTCCGAGTTCGGGAATTCACCCGCGATCAGTAACGGCGCTCTTTACCTGCGGTCCAACCAGGCGGTTTACTGCATTAAGTAACGCCGGCTTGAGGAGGAGTGGGGAAATGCACCTTTTCTTTTGCTTGCGGCCTGTCCTGGTCTTTGACTCTGGCGTTATTTTGACTTATCCTCAACACGTGTCCCGTTCCAGACATTGCGTTCTTTACGACAGTGATTGCCCGCTCTGCACTTTCCAGATGCGGCTGCTGACATGGATGGATTGGTTTAATAAGGCGGAGTTATTGCCGATTAATGATCCCCGGACAACAGACCTGGCTCCGGGTATCTCCCGCGAGGATTTGCATGAGGCGATCCATGCCGTGACAAGCGATGGCAGGATTTATCGGGGAGCACGGGCCTTCCGTTTCCTTGGGTTGCGGATGCCGGTATTATTTCCCCTTGGCATTTTCCTGTGGTTTCCGGGAGTGATTTGGGTTGCTGAGAAGTTGTATATGTGGGTGAGCAGAAATCGTTACCTGCTCAGCAGGGTTTTCGGCTGCAAAGGGGCTTGTGCGGCTCTTCCCGAGCGGAAAAGTCACGGCAAGGAGGATGGCTAGTGGAAAATGAGGGTAGGGGTGTTGACGCTCCAAACCTGTCTTGCGACGGCCCTTAGGCACATGCGGCTTTTATTCCTGTTCTTTTCATTGTTGGTATGGCCCGGGATCACTGCCTGCGGGTTGGAGGTATCCGGTAAAAAAATACCGGAGGTTTACGTTGAAGGCCTTGCGTCTGCCCTGGGTCGGGCCGGGGATAATGTTTCTGAATTGCGGGCAGCTTTTGCCAGGATCACCAATGAACAAGTAGCCGGCATGGCATTCCTGGTTTCCTACATGCCTGAACATGACTTGGTGAAGTTGAAAGCCGATTACCTGGCCGAGAATATCAAGTGGGCTTACCGGGCCCGTGCAGAGTTTCCGTGGGCGAAAGCGATCAGGGAAGAGCTCTTTTTTAATGATGTTCTGCCCTATGCAAGCATCAATGAGCGTCGTGATGCCTGGCGCAAGGATTTCTTCGGTCGTTTTTCGCCATTGGTCAAGGATTGCAAGACACCCGGTGAGGCGGCGCAGGTTCTCAACAAGGAGATATGGGGAATTGTCGGGGTGCGTTATCATGCGAGTAAACGCCCGAAACCCGACCAAAGCCCGTATGAATCCATGGAAGCAACATTCGCCTCCTGTAGCGGCCTGTCTGTGATGTTGATTGATGCTTGCCGATCAGTCGGTGTCCCGGCGCGGTTTGTGGGCACGCCGATGTGGTCGAATAAACGGGGCAATCACAGTTGGGTGGAGGTCTGGGACGGTCGTGAGTGGCAGTATACCGGGGCCTGTGAATACAACCCTGCAGGACTCGGAAAGGCATGGTTTGCGGGAAGTGCCGCGAAGGCGGTCAAGGATGACCCGCGTCATGCTATTTATGCCTCGTCATGGAAAAAAGCCGAAACGTTTTTCCCCTTGGTGTGGAATCTTGGCATTGATTATGTGCAGGCAGAGAATGTTACTGACCGCTACGCGGGAAGGAAAGCCAAGCGGGTTTTCATTGACCTTGTTGATCGTCCCGGGGGCGAGCGGGTGGCTGCAGATGTTGAGGTTTTTTCCAAGGGCAAGAGGATTGCGGGGGGCAGGACGCGTGATGCAAAAAATGATACCAACGACATGTTTGGCATTGCCCTCAAGGGTGGAGATGATCACCAGCTGAGGATTGTCGGTA
>JAPYUI010000323.1:1369-3085 GCA_029936175.1 Kiritimatiellia bacterium | reverse complement strand
ACGATTTTTTTGCCACCTGTGCGGATATCCTTGGGGTGGATTTACCCGCGAATGCGGCTGAGGATAGTATCAGTATCCTGCCGGCCCTGGCGGGCAAAGCAGAGGGTCCCCTGCGGGAGGCAACCATTCATCAGGCGTCAGAAGGCTTGGCGATTCGGCAAGGGCCGTGGAAATACATCGTTTTTCGCAATGGCCATCGCGCGCTCTATAACCTGAAGGAAGACATCAGTGAAACCAGGGATCTTGCCAGGCTTAACCCGGAGGTGGTGGGTCGACTGGAGCAATTGATGCAACGCTATTTCGATCGGGGGCGCAGCACGCCCGGTCCGGCCCAGGAAAAGGAATTCGAGCTCCCGTTTGGAAAATCTGCAACAAAGAAAAAAAAGAAGCGGCATAAAGAAGATACGCCTTCCAACCCCAAAGCGACCATACGATGAAGACAATCCTGACAGGCATCCTATCCTTGGTGGTTTCTTTCGGCACGATTGAAATCAGCCAGGCAGCGAAAAATCGTCCCAATATCGTTTTTATTATTGCGGATGACCAGTCGCCCTTTGACCTGAAAACATACAATCCCAGGTCGGAACTCCAGACACCGACAATCGATCGACTGGCGGCAGAAGGAATGGTGCTCGATGGTGCCCACCACATGGGCTCATGGGTCGGGGGCGTGTGCACCGCTTCGCGTCACATGATCATGAGTGGCCGCACCCTCTGGCATGTTCCCGACAAGCCGGGACGGACCATGAACCCGCACGTGAACAACCCAAAGATGGTTCCGCCCGATTTGGTTAAGTACACCTTGCCGGCGGTTTTCAACCAGGCCGGCTACGACACCATGCGGACCTGCAAGAACGGCAACAGCTACGATGCAGCCAACAAGCTTTTTCAGGTACGCCATGATGGAACGCGGCGTGGGGCTACGGATGAAAAAGGAAGCGCCTGGCATGCCGAGCAGGTTTTGGATTATCTCAATCAACGCCAATCAGCCAAGGACACGGATCCCTTCCTGATCTATTTCGGGTTTTCCCATCCGCATGATGTGAGGGATGGTAAACCTGAATTATTAGCCAAATACGGCGCGGTGAATCATGCCGACCCGAAGACCATCCCGCCGGCCAACGCCAGGCAACCCCGGCTTCCCGTCAATTACCTGCCTGCGCATCCCTTCGACCACGGGCATACCACCGTGCGAGACGAGGTAGGGGTAAAGGGCGTATGGAAGCGGCGCGATGAACGGACCATCCGCAACGAGATCGGGCGACAATTTGCCTGCAGTGAAAATATCGATATCCAGATCGGGCGGGTGCTGAGGAAGCTCGATGCGATGGGCGAACTGGATAACACCTACGTGATCTACACCGCCGACCACGGCATGGCCATTGGCCGCCATGGCTTACAGGGCAAGCAGAACCTGTATGACCATACCTGGCGCATTCCCTTCATTGTTAAGGGGCCGGGGATCAAGGCCGGATCGCGTGCGAAGGGAAACATTTACCTCCTCGATGTCCTGGGCACCCTTTGTGACCTTGCCGGCATCAAGGCTCCGGCCACTTCCGAGGGCATCAGCTTCAAGCCCGTGCTCGAGGGGAGAAAGGACGCGGTGCGGGAGGCCCTTTACGGGGCCTACTGCGGTGGCGGTCGACCGGGGACGCGTTGCGTCAAGCAGGGCGACTGGAAATTGACGGAGTACCAGGTGGACAAGACGGGTGCCCG
>JAPYUI010000323.1:0-1269 GCA_029936175.1 Kiritimatiellia bacterium | reverse complement strand
CGCGTGGTCGCCTCGCGCAGCATTCCTCCCCTGAAGATCCTGAACCCCGCAAACCTGTCCGATGCGGCGATGGTTTTTTTATCCTCGTACGGGGGTGGAATGGTCCAGGGCGATACCATCCGACTGCGGATAGACTGCGGGGATGAGGCCCGGGTGTTCGTCGGCTCACAGGCGAATAACCGGATATTCAAGCACCTGGACTCACACGACGCACAGCAGTTGATAAACGGCAGGCTTGGCGCGCGTGCGCTCGTGGTATCGGTTCCCGACCCGCTGGTGATGCACGCGGACAGCCGCTTTCGCCAGGTCCAAAACTGGGACCTGGCGACCGACAGCTCGCTGGTACTGGCGGACTGGATCCAATCCGGTCGCAGCGACAGCGGGGAATCCTTTGACTACCAGAGCTGGGCGTCCGAGTTGCGCATCCAGGTTGAGGGGCGAATCGCCTGCATCGACCGTTTCAAGTCGGTCCCCGGGGAAGCAGCACCGGGTCACCCCAGTCGCTTCGGCGACCGCGCGCTGATGCTCAACCTCTACCTCGCCGGACCCGTACGCGAAACCCTCGAGCCCCTGCTCATGCCCTTCACCACCTTCAAGGAAATCCCCCAGGTCCGTGAGCTCAGCGAACAACCCACGGCCCCCTACCCCGGCCTGATCGTGAGCATGAATCCGGTGGAGAAGGAAAACCTGTCCATCGTGCGTGCCCTCGCGCATACACGGGAGGATTTCAACCCCATGCTCACAGTCCTGTTCAAGGCCCTGCAGGACGATGCATGGCTGGGCTTTAACCCGCTTGAGAGAAAGTACTAGCCCCTCGGGGGATGGCTGTTATCAGGCGACCGGCACCACGCCTTCCGGCAAGGCCGCTTCAATCTGCACGATGATCTCATCGAGTCCCACGTTGTTTTTTGCCTGGGCAAAAACGAAGGGGCCACCATCACGCATCTTGGTCGAGTCGCGGTCCATGACATCCAGGTCCGCACCCACCAGCTCAGCCAGGTCGGTCTTGTTGATCACCAACAGGTCGGACTGCGTCGTCCCCGGCCCACCCTTGCGCGGGATCTTGTCTCCACCCGACACGTCGATTACGTAGATCGTGTAATCCGCCAACTCTCGGCTGTAATGGGCCGCCAGGTTATCGCCACCGCTTTCGACAAAGAGGATATCGAGCTGGCTTTCGAATTTCTCCATGAGGCCCTCAAGGGCATCGATATTGATAGAGATATCTTCCCGGATGGCCGCATGCGGACAACCGCCGGTTTCAACCCC
>JAPYUI010000322.1 GCA_029936175.1 Kiritimatiellia bacterium | reverse complement strand
TCGCCCCGACCACGAAAACCCCTGCACGACAACGAGTTGTGCAGGGGTCTCTTTTTTGGCATCCGCTCCCAGAGTCGCTATTGACGCGCTATTGACGCGTAGATACCCCCTGGCAGGGGGCTGTTGAGAGGCCTCTGAGAGGGGTTGAAATATATTTATTTTTCCCCGGATGGAGGTACGGACCTGGCGGTCGGTACGGCCCCATCTAAAGAGATGGGGGCCCGACCGACCCACCCGAGGCTTCTCCTCCCGACCTTAGTCTCCAGAGAGAGCAGCCCGACCCTTTTCGGTGATCCGTGAAGCTTGCCTTGGGTAATACCCTCGCATATTCTTTCGTGAGGAGGATCCTGTGGCGGTAGCGGCGGCGGAGGTGGCGGAGGCGATTGCGGGGGCGGTGGTGAGTAGATAGAGGACTAAGGTAAGATTGATGAATTTCCTGAATAAGCTGCTCTGCGCGACGGCCGCGACCCTCACCCTGGCCGGGATTGTCTGCCTGGCGGTGTTGGAGGGGGAGCGTAGCAATCCGAATCTCCCGGGGCTCATCCTGCTCGTTCTCGGCATCTTTATCTGGCTGCCTCTGTTTATTTCAGGCTTCAAGGTCGGGGGGGATGGTGGCGGCCGGCCTCGCAGGGCGAAGGTGAACCAGGCGACTGTGCGCCGAAACAGGATTTTTAAATACCTGTGCCTCGTAGCCGGCGGATTGATTCTCAGTGGCCTGGTTCTTGGTCGGTTTATTCAGGATGGACGGATCCTGGCATCGCTGATTTTCGGCGGTTTCTTCTTCTTCGCATTCTCTTTCATTTGGTGGGTAGAACCGGGGGGTGGGGCCTGATCCAGATCTGCCAACCAGTACGGCCGCGAGCGTCTGGGCTGGGTCGGCCATGTCCCACAACACAGCAGGGGCGTTTTGCCACCCTAAGCGATGCCCCGGGCGATAAGCAACCAGGGGCCACCCTCTCCTTGCCCCCGCCCCCGAGTGGCGTTCCATCGATTCGCATTAAAGGCCCATCGTCAAGATGGAAACAAGCCGGACGTGTCGCAAAAGGACATAAAAAGTACGCAAATAAGCGACACGACAGATCGCAATTATCTGGGATTCATCTACCATCTCTTCAAGCAGGAACTTGGCCTGCTTATTTAACTTAATTTAAGGAGAAGAATTGGTAACCAAAAAGACCGATGACGTGGAGGCCGTGGAGAATCTCGGCAAAGCAAGGGATGCGATCGTATCTGAACTACGCAAGGCGATCGTGGGCATGGACGACGTTATTGATGAAATGATGATCGCCATATTCGCCCGTGGGCACTGCCTGCTCGTGGGTGTTCCAGGCCTGGCCAAGACATTGCTCGTAAGCTCCCTTGCCGAGACGATGTCCATGTCTTTCAAGCGTATCCAGTTTACTCCCGACCTGATGCCCTCGGACATTACCGGGACCGAGTTGCTGCAGGAGGACCCGGAGACCCATGAACGCAGGTTCAAGTTCCAGAAGGGACCGGTCTTCACTAATCTTTTGCTTGCCGACGAAATTAACCGTACGCCTCCAAAGACCCAGGCTGCCCTTCTGGAGGCAATGCAGGAAAAAAGAATATCATCGGGCGGTGAGGACTTCGAGCTAGACGAGCCGTTTTTCGTTTTGGCCACCCAGAACCCCATCGAGCAGGAGGGTACCTACCCGTTGCCGGAAGCCCAGCTCGACCGATTCCTCTTCAATATCATGGTCAAGTACCCCACCAAGAGCGAAGAACTTGACATCGTGCGCAGCGTTACGAACGACGAGGAGCCCCAGTTGAAGGAGGTCGTGGACGGTCCGACCATCCTTGAGTTTCAACATCTGGTCAGGCGTATTCCCGTGGCGGACCACGTCTTCGAATACGCTACCGCATTGGCTCGGGCAACGCGCCCTGACGAACCGGGTGCTCCTGAATTCGTAAGGAAGTTGATATCTTGGGGGGCCGGGCCGCGGGCTTCGTTGAATCTTATTCTTGCGGGGAAGGCTCGGGCTGCGCTGCGGGGTCGCTGCCACGTGTCCACGGATGACGTTCGAGAGGTTTGCCTGCCGATCTTGAGGCATCGTATCATCCCGAATTTCGCTGCCAGGTCGGAGGGAATGACCTCGGATTCCCTTGTCGAGAAGCTTCTGGAAGAAATACCCGCGGGCGAAGACCTGTATACCGAACAGGTTAATTGATCGGATGTCCGAGCATTTTCCGAAAACCAATTACCTCGATCCGGAGGTCCTCCAGAAATTGGGTGATCTCGAACTCATTGCGCGCGAGGTAGTAGAAGGTCTGCGCGTGGGTAGCCACCGCAGCCAGTTGCGGGGATTCAGCACCGAGTTCGCCCATCACCGGCAATACGTCCCGGGAGATGCCTTACGTACCATCGACTGGCGAGTTTATGGCCGTTCCGACCGTTACTATACCAAGCTTTACGAGGCCGAGACCAATTTCGACTGTCATATCCTGATTGATTCGAGCGCATCCATGACCTATGGCTCGGGCAAAGTCAGCAAGCTCGAATACGCCAAGTTCCTGGCAGCTTCCCTGGCTTACCTCGTTCTCAAGCAAAGGGATTCCGTGGGGTTATCCATCTTCGATTCCGAAGTTCGAGCCTATTTGCCTCCCCGTTCCACGATGGGAATCCTGCTTCGAATCGACCAACTCCTCCGTGATACCAGGCCGATGCCCAAAACGACCATCGCCAGGCAATTGCACGACATCGCCCTCCTGATGAAGAGACGATCCTTCGTGATCGTTCTTTCTGATTTCCTTTCCGATGTGGATGATGTCCTGGCCGGTCTCGATCACCTTAGATTCGATGGGCACAACGTCATGGTTCTGCATACCCTCGACCCGCATGAACTCGAGTTTCCCTTCAAGGGGACCTGGCAATTCGACGGGCTGGAGAGTGAAGAACCCTTGATTACGCAGCCCGAGCGCATCCGGGATGACTACCTTGCCAACTTGAACGAATACCTGACCGCCTTCCGCGACGGATGCGTGGCCAGCCAGGTTGACTATGCGCTCGTCGATACTTCACGCCCGCTGGACGTCGTCCTGAGCGAATTCTTCCACCAGCGCGAGTCG
>JAPYUI010000321.1 GCA_029936175.1 Kiritimatiellia bacterium | reverse complement strand
AGCCCTCCCCTTCCCTTCCCGATCTTTTGCCTACCCAAATCGGTTCAAATCCGTATCATCCCGCCTATGCTGATTTCCCGCGATGACTAAAGCTCCGCCGTATATAATCAAGGGGCTCCTGGTGCTGAGCCTATTGGCTTTCGGCATCAGCCACACCTCCACCTGGCTGTACAGCGATCCCGCCAAGTTCATCGTGCACGCGAACAAGATCCGCAAGGGCTACTTCGCGGATAACCTGGAGGCCCACCGGGCACGCGCAGCGGGTGAGCCCGCGGCATTTACCCAGTTGCTGACCGAGGGGGGATTTCTGTTCAGCCTGGCCCTGATGCATGCCATCGACCCGGACCTGCCTTACTTTTTCAACGGCCTGCTCCTGCCGGTTTTCCTGCTGATGGTCTATTGGCTGTTACACCTGACCCGGGCGGCACGCGGCCCGCCCATCACCTTCCTGCTCTTCCTCCTCCTCCTCTTCGGCATCCCCAACTTGCGGTACCACATCAGCATGTACTGCCTCCCGTACCGCGACATGTCGGCACACACCCTGGCCTTGCTGAGCCTGGTGCTCGGTATCCTCGCCACGCGAAGCGAACGACCGATGCGCCTGCTCGCCCTCAGCGGGGCATGCCTGGGACTGGGCATCTGGTTCCGCCTGGCGGTGTTCCTGTTCATCCCGGCGGCATCGATCCCGCTCTTCCTGGTCGCCCGTGAAAGACCCGCACGGGAACGGGTGAAGGCCGTGCTGCTGATGGGGGCCGGGGGCCTGGCGGGGCTGCTGCCGCTCTTCGGCCAGAATCTACTCGAGGGCAAGCGCTTCTACCAATCGGGCCAGATGGACCTGATGCTCTCCAGCGGCAGCCTTTCCCTGGAGGGTGCCGGCACCACGACAATATCCCTCGCGAATGCATCGTATAACGCCCTGCCCCAGCTCAAGCTCATGCTCGTTATCCTGCCCTGGCCGGTCTGGATCCTGATTGCGATCGGCGTGGTCCAGTCCTGGCGGACCTGCCGCTTGCGCACGCTGCTCCTGTTGAGTGTAGCCCTCGCCTTCATCCTTTTCTACGCCTGCTACATCAAGCCGGTTCCCCGCTACATCTGGATGGCGGACTTCATCCTCCTCCCCTTTGCCGCGAGCTGGATCGACGATGCCGCCCGGTACCTGGGCCGGAATAAACCCCGGGTGCTGAAAGTGGGCACGGCGGGCCTCGTCCTGGCCCTCAGCGGGCTCTGCCTGCACGCGTCGCTGGCCGAGGATGCGTTCAACCGGGCCCGGCGCACGCCGCGGGATACGCAACGCTTCACCCGGTGGATCGATCGCGAGCTGCCGGATGCTGCGGCCCTCGTCTGCGGAAGCCATGCCCTGCGGGGCTGGGCCGAGAATTACGGCCCGCGCGACCTGCATGTGCTCCCATATTGGGCGATCGACGATCCGCCGGAACTACCGCTCACCCGGAAGGGCCGGGACCTGCCGCTTTACCTGCTCAACCTGTATGACCGGAGGGACCGACGGATGCCCTCGGTCTGGCGGAACGACATCCAGAACCATTTTGAGCTCAAACCGGAGAGCGATAAATGCTGGGTCAAGCAAATGCCCTTCGAGGCCCTCAGCCTGGAGGAAGTCATCCCCCGCGCGCGCGCGCGCATGACCATACCGATCACGGGACCGGAACAGGACATGGTCCACCTGGAGCTCCATGCCGCGCGAACGAAAACGCAGCCCGTGCGCATTACATCCGGAGGCGGAAAACCCCTGTGGGAGGGAACCTTAAACCGCGGGCCGAACATATTCTCGCTCCCGCGACCGGCATCACCGGACCTGTACATCGAGAGTGACCACCCCCTGCCACCCCTGAAATATATTCACTTCGAAGCGACGCCAACCATCCGCTATGACTACAAATACTACAGCGAGATTCCCAGCGTGTCCAACTACGTATCCCGGGTCAAGATGCTGGTATACGGGTATTCCGAGTGGCATCGCGACTGGGGGCACGTGGCGGGCAAAAAAAAGCATCCCGGGTTTCAAAGTCGGCCCGTGTTTCGCGTGGAGGAAGGCAGTGCATGGCGGATCCCGACACAACCGGGGCGCCTGAGCCTGCGTGTGTATTATACCGCCCGCCTGCATGACGACTTCGCGGATACGGATGCTGCGAAACCGATGCAGGACCTCAACCGTTTTTATTACACCTACGCGGGAGAAGCCGTAGCCTGCACCACCTATTATGTCGGCCCCACCTACCGCAGCGGGAAGTACAAGGAACTTGATGTCGTCCACGAGCTCTGGATTCCCGTATCGCGCCAGGATGAAACGCCGGTGGTGCTTCACCGCGACGCGGTTGCGATACCGTACGATGTAATCCTGCTACGCACCGAATACGTATCGCGGGGGGATGCATACCAGGCCCCGTATCCCCCGGGGTCGACGCTGCGACTGAAAGCGACCGGGAGGAAATGGGCCCATGGCATTCCGGGGAATGCGTGGTCCCGCTTGCGAAGCAGGATCGAGGAAGAGACCAAACTGTAACCAGGCGGGATGCAGGTAACTGCCAGGGGGGGGCGAGGCTCAGGCCAGATGGCTGCCCTCAAGCACCGGGTCCCGAGCTTCCCCATCCACCGGGAGGATCCCTCCTTGTCTGAGGGCCGTGTTTTCACGTTCAAGCGCGCACAATTGCTCGCGCAGCTCGATCAACGCAGCCTCGTTTTCCCAGGACTCCGCCTGGCGCTTGAGCTCCGCCTGTTCACGGAGCCACATATCCTGGCACAGGTTCCGGTACGCATTCACGGTGGAGTTGAATTGGGCCACCATGCTGCACAGGGCTTCCTTGCAGAATTCCAGCGAGTCGATCGACTCGATCCATTCACTCACATCGCGCATGCGGGGATTGAAATCGAATGCCGAGACCTCATCCGACTCCTGCGGCACCTGCAATTTCTTGCGACAATCCGGGCAATCAAATTTTTTTCCCGCCATGGTCTCGTCCACATCGAACGCGCTCTGGCACACCTTACATCTGAATTGAATCGTGATGATACGTCTCTCCTGTACTCGTTGCCCTCTCATCCTTAGCAAGATGCTGTCCAAGTTATGAACAAATGCAG
>JAPYUI010000091.1:16012-17261 GCA_029936175.1 Kiritimatiellia bacterium | reverse complement strand
TGGAGAAAGCGGGCAGTGACAAGTCCAGTCTCGACTGGAGCGCCTATCAAGCCGGTTCGGGCCCCCTCGCCCGGGCCTTTGTTGACACCTTGAAGCTCAACCTGTCGCTGAGCGGTTGTTTTATAAATAAACAAGGAGGCCCCGCCCAGTATAAACTGGTCGGCCGGGCCGTGGTGGATGGAGTCGCCATGCAGGTGGACATCAGCGCCGTGGACCCGACCAACGATGTCGCTTTCGGGAAATCCTACCAGCACCGCGCTACACCGGCCACGGTCCGGGCCCTGGCCCAGCAGGTCGCCGACGAAATGGTCGAGGAGTTGAAGGGACAGAAAGGCGTGGCGCGTACCCGGATAGCCGTTATTGGCCGGGCCAATGGAAAGAAGGAACTCTACATCTGTGATGCGGACGGGCGGGGGAGGGTCCAGATTACGTCCGATAAGTCGATCAGCCTGAGTCCCCAGTGGGGCAATGATCCCAATACCCTCTTTTATACCTCCTACCTCATGGGCTTCCCGGACGTATACCGGATCCTGCTCAGCAATGGTAAACGGGACCGGATGGCTCACTATCCAGGGATGAACACCGGCGGAGCCCTTTCACCGGATGGACGGCAACTCGCGCTGGTACTGTCAAAGGACGGGAAACCGGAAATCTATGTTAAAACCCTTAGCAATAACGGTTTAACCAGGATCACTAACACGCCTATGGCCCCGAAATCGAGTCCCTGCTGGACCCCGGATGGCCGACGCTTGATCCTGGTTTCCGGTCACCGGGGTCGCCCGAACCTGTACAGCGTAAGTGCCCGCGGTGGGAAATTGACGCCCCTGCCGACCGGTGGAGTGGAAAATGTCCAGCCGGATGTAGGGAGCGACGGCCGCATTGTTTTTTCCACCCTCATGGGTCGCGACACCTACGGGGTAAAGGTGTTTGATCCCAAGACGGGTAAGGTCACCATGATCTCCCCCGCCAGCGACGCGCTCCGGGGCAAGAGCTACGAGGACCCGAGCTGGAGCCCGAACGGTCGCCACATCGTATGTATCCGAAAGGTCAACTACAGATCCTCCGTGGTGTTGCTTGACACCCTCGGCGATCCGCCTATAGCCTTAATTGAGAGTGACCAGAAGGACTGGAGTTCGCCGGACTGGTCTCCCTGATCGGGGTGTGTTTCGACCGTAACAAACAAAAGAAAAATAAGGTAGACGTAAGAAATGCAAAAACTACGAATCGTTCTGATGACGGCCCTGGCCGC
>JAPYUI010000091.1:13178-15912 GCA_029936175.1 Kiritimatiellia bacterium | reverse complement strand
CGGGCGTTACCGTGACCCTGGAGGGGCACTGCGATGAGCGGGGCAGCCTCGACTATAACCTGGCCCTCGGCGAGCGGCGAGCCTTGGCCATACGTGATTACCTCCTGCAAATGGGGGTCCCCGGCGATCGTATCACTACGAAGACCCTGGGCGAGGAAATGCCGGCCGCTTTCGGGCACGATGAATCGTCGTACCTCCAGAACCGCCGCGGCGAGTTTGCGTTTTACGGGATGTAAGGAAACGCGTTTCCCGTTTCAGGTATCGCTTTCCCTGCCCGCCTGGTCGCTGCATCGGGTTTGCCCGGTCGGCCTGGTCTGAAGCATGATGAAAGGGATTCGACTTGCCAGTTTTGGCATCAGGGGCTTCATTGGTGAGTCGCTTCACCCGCGAAACCTCATGGATTTCGCCTGTGCCTTTGGCACCTTTAACGAGGGGGGGCGCATCCTCCTCGGTCGCGACACGCGGTATTCCAGCGATATGCTTCACGAGAGCGTCGTCGCGGGTTTGCTGAGTTGCGGATGCGAGATCATCGACTTCGATATCTGCCCCGCCCCGATCCTCCAGTACAGCGTCCAGGGCTATGGAGCTGCGGGCGCTATTTCCATCTCGGGTGGTCACAATGGTCCGGGTTGGAATGCGATGACCCTGATCGGAAGTGATGGAGCCTACCTGAATCCGCAGGGTGGCCAGATTGTTCTCGATTATTATCACGCGGCCAATTTTTACCAGGCGGCCTGGGACGGCATGGGCTCCATCGTTGAGGATCAGCATTATGTCCAGCCGTACTTCGATGCCCTGTGTGCTTTCCTGGAGGTCGATGCGATTCGCGACCAATCCTTTACCGTGCTTATCGACCCGGTCGGCGGTGCAGGTTGCCCCTTTATCGAGCCCTTTGCTGAAGCCCTGGGATTCAAGTTGATTCCCGTGAACGGGGAGCCGAGCGGGTACCTGGCCCGCGACCCCGAACCCCGCCCGCGTACCGCGCGTCACCTGTGCGGGATCATCGGTCACGTTGATGGGGACGTCGGCTTTGTGCTCAACAGCGACATGAGCCGCCTTTCCCTGGTCAGTGAAACCGGCGAACCCGCCAGTGAAGAATATACCTTTCCCTTAATTGCGGACCATGTATTGCGTAAGCAACCGGGCGTGCTGGTCACGAATACCTGTACCACCCGCAGCCTGGATGCGGTTGCCGCCCGTCGGGAGAGCCGTGCCGTCAAGACCCCGGTCGGCCAGGCACATGTGTTGGCCCGCTTGATCGACGAGGATGGCGTGATTGGGGGCGAAGGCAACGGGAGCGTCGCCGTGCCCGCCTTCAGCCGGTCTTTTGACGGGTTCCTGATGATGGGCCTGGTGCTCGAGGCCATGGCGAAACGTCGGAAAACATTGTCTGAACTGCTGGCTGAGTTGCCGCGCTATCACGTGGTGAAAACGTCCTGCCCCTGCAGTTCCAGCGAGGCCTATCACGCGCTGGATCGGCTGCGGATCGAGTTGTCGGAGGATCCCGAAATCCATTCCGTGGAGCTGGTGGACGGCGTTCGGGTGGACTGGCTGGAAAGCTGGGTCCATGCCCGTGCTTCACGAACCGAGCAGTCCATCCGGATCATTTCCGAGGCAACCACCATGGCCCTGGCCAGAGAGAAAAACGAATTCGTTCGCCGCATCCTGGATCTCTAATGTACATCGGACAACGTTCTCCATGGTAAAAGCCACGCTCAAAGTCGGCATCTCCGGCGTTCGAGGCATCGTCGGCGAATCGCTTACGCCCCAGATAGCCGCACGCTTTTCCCAGGCCTTCGGCGTACTCATCGGCTGCGGTCCCGTGGTGGTTGGCCGCGACACCCGCCCGACCGGCAAGATGCTGGAGCACGCGGTGACCGCGGGGTTGAAAAGCGTCGGCTGCGAACCCGTACTGGCCGGGATCGTGTCCACCCCGACCTTGTTGAACCTGACCAAGTCCCTCGACGTTCGTGGTGGCATCTGTATCACCGCCAGTCACAACGCGGTTCCCTGGAATGCGCTCAAGTTTGTTGACCGCCACGGGATGTTTCTCGATGAGGGGGCGGCCCAGGAATTGTTTGACGTTTACCACCAGGAGAATTTCCCCCTGGTTGAAGAATCCCAATTGCATGCCATTCGCCACTTATCGGATCCGTTTCGGGGACACGAAGCTGCGATCCTGCAATACGTCGACGTGGAGGCGATTCGCGCGGCGAAATTCAAGGTTGCACTCGATGCATGCAACGGTGCGGGGGCCTTGTACGCGCCCGCCTTCCTTGAGAAGCTCGGCTGCGAAGTAGCGGTCGTGCACGGGGAACCGACCGGCGTGTTCGAGCGTGAACCGGAACCGACGCCGTCGAGTCTCGGCGCCCTCTGTGCATGTGTAAAAGAGCACAACTGCGATATTGGCTTCGCGCAGGATCCCGATGCCGATCGCCTGGCCCTGGTCAATGAACACGGCGTTCCGCTGGGCGAGGACCTGACGCTTGCCCTGGGTATCGAGCAGGTATTGCGACATCATGAGAAGGGTCCCATCGCGGTAAACCTTTCATCCAGCAAGGCGATTGACTTCGTCGCCGGGCGGCATAATTGCCCGGTCACGCGCACCCCCATCGGGGAGATTAACGTCTCCTCCGCCATGCTGGAAATACAGGCGGTTGCCGGGGGTGAGCCCAACGGGGGCTTGATTGTTCCCGCGATTCATCCCTGCCGCGACAGTTTCGCGGCCATGGCC
>JAPYUI010000091.1:0-13078 GCA_029936175.1 Kiritimatiellia bacterium | reverse complement strand
GGGCTTGATTGTTCCCGCGATTCATCCCTGCCGCGACAGTTTCGCGGCCATGGCCATTCTCCTCGAGCTGATGGCCCTTTCCGGGCAGAGTATTCAATCCCTCCGGGCGGAAATCCCCGAATACCACGTCATCAAGGATAAGTTGTCGATCCGCGGCGACCAGGCCCCGGTTATCCTGCGAAAATTGCGGAGGCACTTTGCCGACGAGAAGTTGAACGTGATCGACGGGGTCTTTGCGGACCTGGGAGACAGCTGGTTTCATGTTCGCCCATCGAACACGGAATCCGTGATTCGGGTGCTGGCCGAGGCACCCACCGCTTCGGAAGCACAGGCACGTGTGGACATGTTAAAGGCCCTGATCGCTTCTTAGCAGGGTCCATTGAACCGTTTGCACCGGTCAGCCATGTTCCCAATACCCGTCTTTCCGGGGAGAAAATCGGGAATAACCATTTGCCAACCTTACGGCAGGTCCCTATAGTTTGAACTGCTAGGACGGAGAATAATATGAGAAAATGGATCATCCTCTTCATGCTTGTCTGCGTTATCGGCTGTACCACCCGCAGCCTGGATGCGGGTGATAAGCCCGTGCGTTTTTACAACCTCAGTGGCCAGGATCAGGAGCTTATTGACCAGGCCGCGAAGTTTCTCATGCGTCATACCCAGATGCAGGTGGAGAATACGGAGATCGACGTCAAGCAGGAGGCCAGCAACAAGGCACAAGCCGCGGCGTTAAAGGGAAAGATCACCAAGCCGGCGATTGCACATATTGTATTCATCAACGCGGGCCCGAACGAGCGGGAGCACCTCCACCTCGCTGCGCAGCAGCACGTGGCGGTGGTGAATCTCGCCGGTATCCGTACCAAGGATGCCAAGACCTATGGACGTCGTATCGATCGCCAGGTCACGCGAGGGATCTTTTTTCTCATGGGCCGGTCGCCCTGTCCCAATCCGTACTGCGCCTTGTTCGACTATAAGGATAATGCCACGCTGGATCAGATCGGGCGCAACACCTGTCCGCCCTGCCTGTTAGGGGGCTTGGATTCCGCTAAAAAAAAAGGGGCGATCATCGTTAAAACACCTCTCCAACTGAAACTCGACGAGACGCGGAAAAATAGCCCGATGCCGGCCACTTCGCGTGCATCCAAGGAGGCTGAGGGGAAACTCCAAATACTCCGCTTTGGGGTGGATGATGATTCTCCTTCGGCGCCCAAGGCGCCGGAGAAGAAGAAGGCAGAGTAATTGCTCGACCTGAAATTTATTCGCGAGGCCCCCGAGACGGTTAAGCAGGGGCTTGCCGACAAGCAGGTAGACATTGACATCGACCAACTGCTCGCCGTCGATGCGGAGCGGCGGAACCGTATCGCCGAGGTCGAGTTGCTCAAGCAGGAGCGCAACGCGCGCTCGAAGGCCATTGGCAGCTTGATGAAGGAGGGGAAGCTGGAGGAGGTCGATTCGCTCAAGGCCGAGGTGCGTGAACTGGGCGAGAAGGTTGACGCCCTCGATGCGTGCCAACGGGCCCTGGATATCGAGCTGGATGCCGTTCTTCTCAGCCTCCCCAACCTGGCGCATGCCTCCGTACCGGTGGGCGTGGATGAAAGTGCCAATCCCGTGGTACGCACCTACGGCGAAGCTCCGGTGTTCGATTTCGAAGCCAAATCGCATTGGGATCTGGGAGAAGCCCTGGGCCTCATTGATTTCACGCGAACGGCCAAGTTCAGCGGCAGTGGCTTTCTGTCCTTGATAGGAGCAGGTTCGCAACTCAGTCGCGGGTTGGTGCAGTTCATGTTGGATCTGCATACGACCGAGCACGGGTATACCGAGGTGTTGCCTCCTTTTCTGGTCAACAGCGATGCGGTCACCGGTACCGGGCAATTACCCAAGTTCCCTGAAGAGATGTATCGCATCGAGTCCGATGACTTGTGGTTGATTCCAACGGCGGAAGTACCCCTGACCAACCTGTACCGGGATGAGATTATGACGGAGGACCTGCCGGTTTGCCTGACCGGGTACACCCCCTGTTTTCGCCGCGAGGCGGGTGCGGCGGGGAAAATGACCCGCGGGATGAACCGGGTACATCAATTCGACAAGGTCGAGCTGGTAAAATTTGTCGAGCCCGAGACCTCGTACGACGAGCTGGAGAAGCTCACCACGGACGCCGAGGCTGTGCTGCAGAAACTGGGCCTGCATTACCGGGTGATTGAGCTTTGTACCGGCGACCTGAGTTTTGCATCGGCGAAGACCTACGACATCGAGTTGTGGGCCCCGGGACAGGAAACCTGGCTGGAAGTCAGCTCCTGCAGCAATTTTGAAAACTTCCAGGCGCGTCGGGCGTCGATTCGCTATCGCAACGAGGCGGGCAAAGTGACCTTTGTGCATACGCTGAACGGATCGGGAGTTGCCTTGCCGCGCTTGATGGTTGCGATCATGGAGCAGTGCCAGCAGGCCGATGGGAGCATCATCGTTCCTGAAGCCCTCCGCAACTATGTCGGGGGGCGGGAGCGCATCGGGTGATCGACCGCGTTCAGCGGGTGATTGTCGAGCACCGGTTGTTTGAAGGCCGAAGAAAGCTGTTGCTCGGCGTCTCCGGTGGCGCGGATTCGGTCTTTCTGTTTCACCTCCTGACACGCCTTGCGGTCGGGCAGGGGGTATCCTTTGTCGTCGGGCATGTGAACCATCAATTGCGCGGCTCGGATTCCTCAGCGGACGAGGATTTTGTCCGGGCCCTCGCGGAACAGGCGGGCTGTCCCTTCCTCGTCGAGCACGTGGACACCGCAACCCGGGCGGGCGGTGACTGCTCGATTGAAATGGCCGCTCGATTGGATCGGCACGAGGCTTTTCAAGCCATGCTCAGGCGGTCGGGCGCAGACGCCCTGGTTCTGGCCCATACCCAAAGTGACCAGGCGGAAACCGTAATCCTCCAGCTGTGCCGTGGAAGTGGCCCGGATGGATTCACCGGGATCGCGATCGAGCGCCGGATTCGCGGGATGACGATACTGCGTCCCTTGCTAAGCTTCTCCCGGGATGAAATCCGTGACTGGCTGTTGCACGAGGAACTGGTGTGGCGTGAGGATAGCAGCAATGACGATGACTGCTTCCTGCGAAACCGGGTTCGCCAGGAAATCCTTCCGCGCTTGACGGATCGGGTAAACGATCGTGCTGAGGCGCACATCGCGCGGGCAGCCGGTGACCTGCAGGCGGAGTTGGATTTCCTGGATCAGCTGGCTGAAACCGAGTTGGAGCAGTTGATGAATCCAGAAGGCCATCTATCGGCGCGTGGGCTGAGCGAAATGCATCGCGCCCTCGCCTTGCGGGTCCTCGCTAAATGGTTGATCCGCTTATCCTGTCCCCCCGCACTGATCACCGCTGGGCACCTACAGGCCATTCGTATCCTGTGTGCATCCCAGCAGGGCTCGGCCCGGCTGGAGCTCGGACAGGGAAGGGTTCTGGAGCGCTCCTACAATACCGTTTTTCTCCAGCAGCCCCCCGCACCCATCCCGGGCGAGCAGGTTCTCCAGGTGCCAGCGCACCAGGTCTTTCCGGATTGGGGCCTGGAAGTCGTGTCCACGGAGGGGCAGGGCTTTGACCGGAATCCCGCACCGGGACCCGGTGTTTATCCCGCATGCGTTCAACTCAGTGCCGAGCGGCTGGCGGGGCGGTCGATTTGTCTGCGTTCCTGGTGTCCGGGGGATCGCTTCACGCCGTTGGGCATGCAGGGGTCGCGAAAGCTACAGGACATCTTCACAGATTTTAAGGTTGCAGAATATCGACGCTCCAGGGTTCCGGTCTTTGTGGTGGGCGAAGAAGTCGTGTACCTTGCGGGATACCGGATTGATGATGCATGGCGGGTGGAGAGTGCCGATCATGCTTCTGTTCGCATCGCGGTCGATTACCTTTGAGCTACAGAGTAAATGGGCGATTGCAAAGGACCTGCCCGGGTGGTAGATTGCGGTAAATCCGGCTTGTAATCGGATAAAATTTGGAAAAGATAAGCATTTATGAGTTCTGAAGATCAAAGCGACAAGGAGTCTTCTCCGCAAAAATTTCCGCTTAAGCATCTCGCGATCTGGTTTTTGATCATCGCGGTGATGGTAACCTTTTTTCAATTTTTCCAGCACAGCAACGGTATCCGCGAGAAGATGAAGTGGGGGACCTTCACCAACCTGGTGGCGGAAAAGAAAATCAGCCGGGCCACCTTGGTCAGTGAAGGTCATGGGGTTTACTATATTACCGGTGAATTAACCGAGCACGATGCGGCCACGGGGGACTTCAAGAAGTTCCGGGTGGATTTCCCCTACAAGGATGTCCATGCCGAGTGGCTCATGGATCATGCACCCTTCATCAATTACGAAGTCCAGAGCCCCTATGTCCGTGAGATTCTCGCGGGTTTCCTGCCCTTTCTGCTCCTGCTGGGCCTGTTGTACTTTCTTTTCGTTCGCCAGATGCGCATGGCAGGCAAGGGCGCGATGAATTTTGGCAAGAGCCGGGCCAAGTTGCTGACCCGCACGAAAAACAAAATTACCTTTAAGGACGTGGCTGGCGTAGAGGAGGCCAAGGAAGAGGTAGAGGAGATCATCGAGTTCCTCAAGGACCCCAAGAAGTTCCAGAAGCTTGGTGGCCGCATTCCCAAGGGCGTGCTGCTGATGGGGCCTCCCGGAACGGGAAAAACACTCATTGCCAAGGCGGTCGCGAGCGAGGCGGAGGTGCCCTTCTTCAGCATCAGTGGTTCAGACTTCGTGGAAATGTTTGTCGGGGTGGGGGCTTCGCGTGTACGTGACATGTTTGAACAGGGAAGGAAAAATGCACCCTGTATCGTCTTTATCGACGAGATCGACGCGGTGGGCCGCAGCCGCTTCAGCGGAATTGGTGGCGGACACGACGAACGTGAACAGACCCTCAACGCCCTGCTCGTTGAAATGGACGGCTTTGATACCCAGGAAGGGGTCATCATCGTCGCCGCGACCAACCGGCCGGATGTGTTGGACAATGCGTTGTTGCGCCCCGGTCGATTCGATCGCCAGATCATGGTCGATTTACCTTCGCTCAATGGACGAGCCGAGATCCTGGAGATTCACGCCAGGAAGATTAAGCTGAAGGAAAACGTTAACTTGAAGCAGTTGGCTCGCGGCACCCCGGGCTTCTCGGGTGCGGACCTGGCCAACCTGGTGAATGAATCCGCCCTGTATGCCGCTCGTCGCGGTGCCGAGTCGGTCGATATTGCGGACCTTGAAGAAGCGCGTGACAAGGTGCGGATGGGGCCTGAGCGACGCAGTCGCCTGATGGACGAGCACGAAAAGAAACTGACCGCCTACCACGAGGCGGGCCACGCACTTGTTTTTGCCGATCTTGAACATGCGGAACCGGTACACAAGGTCACCATTATCCCGCGCGGCGCCGCGCTTGGCTTGACCATGCAACTGCCGGAAAAGGATTCGTACACCCAGAGCAAGAAGAAGCTCGAAGCGATGCTGATCGGCTTGATGGGCGGGCGTGCCGCAGAAGAACTTGCGATGGATGATATCACGACCGGGGCCTCCAGTGATATCGAGCGCGCGACGAGTATCGCCCGCTCCATGGTGTGCCAGTTCGGCATGAACGACAAGCTGGGACCCCAGTCCTTCCACGCAAGCGAAGAGCACCTCTGGCTCGGTCGAGAGGTCACCAAGACCGAGGGATTCAGCGAGCAGACGGCCATGCTTATCGATGAGGAAATTTCTTCCATCCTTCGACAAAGTTATGCCGAAGCGATCCGGATTCTCACCGAGAAGCGGGCTGAACTCGACACCATGAGTCAATTGCTGCTTGAACGCGAGACGATCGATGGGCGGGAGGTCGTCGAGATCCTGAAGTACAATCGCATTCTCTCCCCGGAAGAGCGCGCAGAACTGGAACCCGAGTCGGTGGAAGAGCCTCCGCCTCCACTTAGTGGGGAAGCGATTCCGGTTGATGAGCCGGAATCCGAGGACGTCAAGCAGAAGAAACGGCTTACAGACGAAGGGGATGCCCCCATCCCCGATCCTTCTCCCGCCTGATGTCATCGAGCGACTGTGCCCCGGAACGGCCTCGGAGAATCTTCGATTGGTCCTGTGTGCAGCATCGATTGCGTCTGGGCGAGCGAACGCTCATCATGGGTATTCTTAACGTGACCCCCGATTCTTTCTCGGATGGTGGCTGTTTCAAGGATGGGACGCGGGCGGTCGCCCGGGCCATGGAGATGATCGAGGAAGGGGCGGACCTTATTGACGTGGGCGGGGAATCCACTCGTCCTGGCGCGGATGCGGTTGATGCGGATGAAGAACGGCGCCGGGTTCTTCCCGTGATTGAGCAGATTTGCCAGCAAAGCGAGGTGCCGGTTTCGATCGATACCACCAAGGCGGAGGTCGCGAAGGCTGCGCTTGGGGCGGGTGCCTGCATTGTCAATGATGTCTCTGCTGCAGGAGATCCCGCGATGGCGGGCTTGGTGGCCCAAACCGGGGCGGGGCTGGTGCTTATGCATATGCAGGGTACGCCCCGGACCATGCAGGCGGCTCCGGAATACCAGGATGTTACCCGCGATGTTGTGGGATTCCTGGATGATCGCATCGCCTCCGTCGTTCGCCTGGGGCTTGGCCGGGAGCAGTTATGTGTGGATCCGGGCATTGGATTTGGCAAGACACTCGCCCACAACCTGGAACTCCTCACGCAATTGGCCGCCTTTAACGCTCTGGACCGGCCGGTTCTGGTCGGTTTGTCGAGAAAGAGCTTTCTCGGGCAGCTCACCGGGCGTGAAGTTGGCGATCGTCTTGCGGGTAGCCTGGCGGGTCTCGTCTACGCCATCACACGCGGGGCGCACATTCTTCGTGTACATGACGTAAAGGAATCTTGCGACACGGCCCGGATTGCCGATATATTGGTATCAGCTGAGCACGACCGTGAATAACTGGATTCCCATGTTAACGGAAGCGCAAACCCGGGTATTGGAAATCCTGATACTCTGGAGCTTCCTGTATTACCTGTTGCGCCTCCTGCGCGGTACCCGCGGGGCTGCCGTGATGACCGGCCTGATCGTTTTCATGGTGACCCTGCTTGCGATTACGCAGTTGCTCAACCTGTACACCCTCAGCTGGCTCTTCCGGCAATTCTCCGTTTACCTGGGTATCGCTTTTATTATCATCTTCCAGCCCGAGATCCGCCGCGCCCTGGCTGAACTGGGTCGCCAGAACGTATTCTCGTCCCATGCGAGCCAGCGGAACCTCATCGACGACGTTGTGCAGGCGGTCACGATCCTGTCCGATGGTAAAATCGGAGCCCTGATCTGCATCGAACGCGAGATCGGGACGCGGCCTATTCAAGAAACCGGCGTGCGCCTGGACAGCGAGGTCAGTTCTGAATTGCTTTCCAGTATCTTTTTCCCCCGGACTCCGCTCCATGATGGCGGGGTCGTCATCCATGGGAATCGCATTGTCTCCGCCGGTTGCGTATTTCCCTTGAGCCAGAACCGTCAGTCCGGCCGTTCCCTGGGTACCCGGCATCGTGCAGCCCTGGGGATCACCGAGGAGACCGATGCGGTGGTGGTTGTCGTGTCGGAGGAAACGGGCAACATTTCCTTCGCCTACCGGGGTCGTTTAAGCCGGGGGCTGGATCCGGATAAACTCCGCAGGTTGCTGACCTCGATTCTTTCTCGCGGCACGAGCAAAAAGGATCCGGAATCATCCTCGAGCACATCGGATAACATGGAGTCGCTGGACGAGATCGAGCAGGGAGTGGAAACATGATACGACGCATCTTTCTCGACCACATCTGGATGAAGGTTAATTCACTGGTGCTGGCAATCCTGACCTGGCACGTGGTCAACCAGTTTACCAGCAACGAGAAGACGTTTCGGGATATTCCCCTGGAGATCCTCGTCGAGGAGGGTTGGGCGATCCGGGATCTCTCCATCGATAATTTTGAGATTGCTTTTCGTGGCTCCCGTGACGATGTCGTTGCCTTGGAGTCCTCCCAGATCAAGGTGCAGGTCGACTTGCAGAACCAGACGAACGAGGTACAGGTTGTCACCTTAACCCCCAAGAACGTTCTCTTCCCGGGTGCCGCGCGACCGTACGAGATCGTGCCCAGCGTGGTCACGGTTCGCCTTGACCAGATCGGGTCGAAAGTCGTTACGGTCAAGGCCAATGTCATCACTGGGAGTCTCCAGGAGGGGTATAGGCTGGAGGGGGTCACCTGCAAACCGAAGACGGTTAAGATTTTTGGTTCGCAGAAGCGCCTGGAAGAGGTGACGTCTATCCAGACCGAGCCGATCGACCTCAGCAGTTGGATCAATTCCTTCTCCCAACGTGTCCCCTTGCTCTCGCCGAGCGAGGAATGGGTGGACCGTATCGAGCCGAACCGGGTGGAAGCCGAAGTGGTGATCTTCAGCCAGAACCTGGAGCGGAACTTTTCGGCGATCCCGATAAACCTTCTTCAAGGCTCCGGAGCCCCGCCCCTGGATCGTTTGCCGGAGCCGATGGAGATCAAGTTAAAGGCCGAGGGGCGAGAACGCCTGGTCGCCTCCTTGGAGGCCTCACGGTTTAAGGCCTTCGTCGGTCCCATTCCGCCGGACGATCCTCCCGATACCACCTACGCCGTGGAGGTTTACGCGCCTGAAGGCGTTACGATTCTTGAAATCACGCCCGCTCGTATTTCGTTGGTCCCCAAGGATAAAGAGGATCGCCCGGAATGAAGGATCTTTTTCCTTTTGTCCTGCTCCTCGTCGGTCTTCCGGTTACCGTGATCCGGGCCCAGGTGAGCGACGACAAGAACTTTTCCCTTGCGCCCGAGGCGGCCATTACGGCACCCAGTGTGCGGTCGATCGATGATGTTCGGGTTGAAACACCCCTTAATATTCGACAGATCGTTGAGGGTATCGATGCCAAGCCCTTGCCTGAGATCGAGATGCGTCTGCCCAAGGAGCTGAGTATGACGCGTGAACAGATCGTGCGCGAACAGTTGCGGCTTAAGGGGAGTACCTTGCTGAATAATCAGTCATATAAAAAGGCCATCGAAGCTTTTCAGGACATCCTGGCTATAGATCCCCAGGACAAGCATGCACGGTTCGGCCTGGCGACCGCGCTGGTGGAGACCAAGAAGTATATCCCGGCGATCAAGCTTTTTGGTGAGCTTATCGAGGAGTTTCCGAACGACTATTTTGCCAAGAACAACCTGGCCTGGCTGTATGCAACGTCGAAGAATCCTGAATTCCGGGACGGCGAAATGGCCGTGCGGTTGGCCCAGGATGCGCTCATCCTTGCCCCCGCCGATTACCATGTCTGGAGCACCTTGGCCGAAGGCTATTACCTCGCGGGCAATTTCGATAAAAGTTTACGCGCCGCGAAAGTGGCCCTGGTGCTCGGGGAACGGGACGAACGCGCCGCGAGCAGCCTGATTACCGAGTACAAGGCCCAGGTCAGGAAGTGCAGGAAATGCGCCCAGGCCATGTCGATCATCGAGTAGGATGGGGCGGTCCGGGCCGGCTGTAGCGGGCGTGGGAGCCTGGTTCTTATCCTGCCGACCCGCCTCCGGGTACCTCCACCTGCTTCCCGGTGGAGAAAAGCCTAGGCCCGCAAATCTTCCGGGATCCACTTTTCCGGATCTTCCCCCTGCATGATCGATTCTACGATCGCCTGGGCTTCACGGGGAAAGTCTGACCGGACAAACCACTGGAGGTACTGGATGTCCTTGTGTACCAGGTCCGCTACGACTTTATCCTGGTATTTTCCGAAATTGATCACGACCTTTCCTTTGCGTACTTTCAGGCGTCCGCGTTTATCCAGCCAGCTGGGGTCCCGTGCGTTGCAGTAGGCGTCAATCCCGTCGAGATCTTGAGGTAAGTCGTCGTAGCGGAGGAATTGCCCAGCGATCACCTGGGCCGTCGCCCGCGTGTCCGCCATCGCAGTGTGTGCATCCTCCAGGTTTTCATCACAGTAGAAGCGAAGCGCGGCGGTCAGGTTCCGTGGCTCCTGCCGATGAAAGATTCTTTGCGCGTCGATCACCCGGGCCTGGTCAATGTCAAGACGCATGCCCGCGCGTATAAATTCTTCCTGGAGCATGGGGATGTCGTAGAAGATCACGCTGAATCCTCCGAGATCACAGCCTTCAAATACACGTTCCACTTCAGGTGCGATGTCTTTAAAAGGTGGCGCCTCAGCAACATCTGCATCGCTTATGCCGTGAATCCTTGAACTCTCTTCCGGTATCGGTCGCCCAGGATTCACCCGAAACTGGTAGGTCTCCTCTGTTCCATCCGGCATGATCTTGAGGATGGCGAGATCGATGATGCGGTCCGTTTTGCGGTTCGTTCCCGTCGATTCGATATCAAAAACAGCGAGGGGTCGCTCCAAGGTCAGGTGGTCAGTCAGCCGCATGAATTGCTCATTTATGTAAGGTTTCTGATTGTAGATTATTCCCAGCGGCGATACATCCTTTGCAGGAATGGTTTTTACTTGGAACCATGACTACGCTGGTAATAGGTGCTTACACATTAGAACCTGATAAAAAAAGCAAGAATGGAACAGAAACGATGAACACAAGCCTGATTTATTATGCCCTGGGGGCCAGTATCCTCGCCTTGGGATTTGCCTTCTTCAAGGCGACCTGGGTAAATAGGCAGGATCCTGGTAATGAAACGATGCAGGAACTGGGCAAGGCTATCCGCGAGGGTGCCATGGCCTTCCTGTCTCGCGAATACCGGGTGCTGGCATTGTTTGTGGTGGTCATCGCCGGTCTCCTGCTCCTGGGCTATGCGGGCGCACAGAAGCTCATCGCCCTCTCCTTCGTGGTGGGTGCTATTTGCTCAGGCCTGTCGGGGTTTTTCGGGATGCGGGTCGCAACCGCCGCGAACACCCGGACAACCAACGGGGCACGCAACAGCCTGACCGAGGCCTTGCAGGTCGCTTTTTCCGGTGGCGCGGTGATGGGGATGTGCGTGGTGGGCCTGGCCCTGGCCGGTCTATCGGGCTTACTTATTGTCTACGGGCACTTTTTTGAAACCGATGTGGCTACGGTAAAATCCACGATTCTGCCTATCATGGCGGGTTTCTCACTGGGTGCGAGCTCGATCGCCCTTTTCGCCCGGGTAGGTGGTGGGATCTACACCAAGGCGGCGGATGTAGGCGCCGACCTGGTTGGCAAAGTCGAGGCGGGTATTCCCGAGGACGACCCGCGAAATCCCGCAACGATCGCGGACAACGTCGGGGATAACGTAGGCGACGTGGCCGGCATGGGGGCCGACCTTTTTGAATCGTATGTCGGGTCCATTATTGGTGCCATGGTGCTCGGGGCCGCCGCGGGCGAATTGAGCCTGGTCACCCTGCCTCTCGTGCTTGCGGCAAGTGGTATTCTCGTATCCATCGTGGGTACTTTCTTTGTGCGTGTACCGGAGGGTGGCAATCCGCAGGTGGCGCTGAACGTGGGGACCTTTGGCGCGGCGGGCGTGATGACCGTTCTCACCTGGCCCATCGTCCACAAGTTGGCTCCCGCGACGTTCACCCTTGGCGGGACGGAGTATTCCAGTATGGGCATTTTCTGGTCCACGATCATCGGCCTCGGTGCCGGGGTCGCGATCGGCGTGCTCACCGAATACTTCACCGCGGAAAACCGCCGCCCCGTCGGCAAGATCGCCCAGGCCTCCCAAACCGGGCACGCGACGAATATCATCGCCGGCCTGGGAACGGGCATGATGTCTACCGCCTTGCCGGTGATCTGTATCGCGGTGGCCATTGCGGCTTCGTCGCACCTGGCCGGTCTGTATGGAATCGCGATTGCGGCCCTGGGCATGCTGGCCACCACGGGCATACAATTGGCGGTGGATGCCTATGGGCCCATCGCGGATAATGCGGGCGGTATCGCGGAAATGTCCAAGTTGGAACCGGAAGTTCGCCAGCGAACCGATAAATTGGATGCCGTCGGCAACACCACTGCGGCCATCGGGAAAGGCTTCGCCATCGGCTCTGCGGCCCTTACCGCGCTGGCCCTGTTCGCGGCTTTCCGTGAGACGATCAACGCTACCCGGGCCGCTAATGGTGAACCGGCGATGTTGATCGACGTGACCGATCCGACCGTCATGGCCGGGCTGTTCATCGGCGCGATGCTGCCGTATTTGTTTTCCGCACTGGCCATGGGGGCGGTCGGTCGCGCGGCCTTCTCGATGATCAATGAGGTGCGACGCCAGTTCAAGGAGATTCCCGGCATCATGGAAGGCGAAGCGCGTCCCGATTACGCGCGCTGTGTCGATATTTCCACCCGGGCCGCCATCCACGAAATGATTGCCCCGGGCCTGCTTGCCATCTGCACGCCGGTGCTGGTGGGCTTGGTCTTCGGTGCAGAAATGCTCGGGGGTCTACTCGCCGGCGTCACCGTTTCCGGGGTCATGCTCGCCCTGTTCATGTCCAACGCCGGCGGTGCCTGGGACAATGCCAAGAAGCATATCGAGGGTGGGAGCTTTGGTGGCAAGGGTTCGGACGCCCACATGGCATCGATTACGGGGGACACCGTTGGCGATCCCTTCAAGGATACCGCGGGTCCTTCGCTGAACATTCTCATCAAGCTGATGAGCGTGGTCGCCCTGGTGCTGGCGCCCTTGTTGAGCTGAGTTCCCTCGGAGCGCATGGTCCGTACCGTCGGTGCCGAAGCTCGCGCGTGGCTCTTTACGGGGTCTGTGCCTGGTTCCTTCGTCAAAGGCCGATTCTGCATGTATGGTGCAGGTGTGCCTAAACGTTTATTGATCGCCCTTCTCGTATGCGCCCCCTGTACGTCCCCACTTACATGCGCGGTGCCGGATAGCGTCGTCGTTTTCATCTTGTCGTGGGTTCCCCATCCCCCCAGGCCGACGGCAGCCAGCAAGAAACCTGGCAACTCACCTATGGCCCGTCTTTCGGATCAAACGAGTTGATCTACCTGCGACTCGAGGCTTCAAGTCCCTGACCCGGCATCATCCCGCTTCCCGACCGCCGCATCCGGAACCAGTTAATCTTGTTGAACGTCTTCCATCCCGTATAATGTCAACGCGTAAGCATATGAAATCACGGATCATTCTTGGTATATTATTCAGTTACGCAGTGGTGCT
>JAPYUI010000090.1 GCA_029936175.1 Kiritimatiellia bacterium | reverse complement strand
ACCAGGATGTCACCGGCGGGCATTACCTGGTATTTGAGAATATTTCGGTTCGGAATCTTCGCATTCGCGGTGCTGGTAATGCCGACCCCGAGGATTTTGGCCGAGCTCCCCTGAATGCGGTCCAGATTATCCAGGCTATCCCGGAACCGGGGAGCCTGGGCTTGGGTCTCATGGGCCTGTTGCTGCTGCGCGTATTCGGCTTCCGCCGTTCGTGCGCATAAAGCACGAAAAAATTTAGTCGTTAAACCCCGCAAATAGGATTCCACATGAAGCAAGGTAAAGCCCCTCTATGCCAGGTTATGCTGGCTTGTTTTGTCCTGAGCTCGGTCGGTGCCGAGGTGCAGACCAAGCGGCCCAACATTCTCTGGATCGTCGCCGAGAACATGAAGCTCGACCTCGCTTGTTACGGTGCGAAAAATGTGAAGACGCCCAACCTTGACGGCCTGGCCGCGCGGGGTATGCGCTACACGCATGTCTTTTCCACCTCGCCGGTATGTGCGCCGAGCCGGAGCGCCTTTTTTGTCGGGATGTACGCAACCAGCTCGGATATGCACAATATGCGTTCGCATCGGAGTGACGGTTACCGTCTTCCGGAGGGTGTGCGCCCGATTACCCACCGCCTGAAGGACGTCGGTTATACCACCGCCAATATCAAGACCCTGGGTGGTGAGCAGGTGGGCTCCGGCAAGCTGGATCTCAACTTCGTCGAGGAAGGTACATTGTATGATGTTGGGACCTGGGAGGAACTGAAAGATCACCAACCCTTTTTCGCCCAGATCAATACCCTCGAGGCCGAGTACGATATTTACGACCGCAAGACCTGGCAGCAGCCGCGGGTGGAATGGAAAGGGGAGAAGCATCACGAGAAGATTGCGACCCCGGAGAACGTCACCCCGCCGCCGTATTATCCGGATCATCCGCTGGTGCGCCTGGAATGGGCGCGTTACCTGAATTCCATTTCCGGGATGGACAAGACCATGGGCAAGGTCCTGGCGCAACTGGAGAAGGATGGCGTAGCCGATGACACCGTGGTGATTTTCTTCGGCGATAACGGGCGAATCGAGCCCCGCGGAATCCACTGGTGTTACGACACCGGCCTGCACGTGCCGATGATTATCCACTGGCCGAAGAATTTCCCCGCCCCGGGAAACTACCGGGCGGGGGGCGTCAGTGACGAGGTGATCAGCCTGATCGATATCACCCCGACGACGCTGGGCTTTGCCGGCATCGATCGCCCACTGGGCATGCATGGCCGCATCTTTCTTGGCGACAAGCGTGGCGCACCGCGTCAGTACGCCTTCTCCGCGCGTGATCGCATCGATGAAACGGTCAACCGCGTGCGCAGTGTGCGGGGGGAAGCGCTATCACTACCTCCGTAACTATTTCCCCGATCGGCACTTCACCTCGCTGAACCGCTACAAGGAGAAATGTTTTCCTATCAAGCCGCTCATGCGGGAAATGATGAGGAAAGGCCAGTTGACGGGGCCGCCCCTGGCCCTGATGTCGGACACGGTTCCCGAAGAGCAGCTCTTTGACACCGTCGCCGACCCGCACGAGATAAAGAACCTGGCCGTCGATCCCGCACATCGCGATGCGCTGATTCGCATGCGCACCGCCCTGTCGGTTTGGATGGTGGAAACCCAGGACCAGGGTGAGTTCCCGGAACCCGCGGCCGTGGTGGCCCCCTTTGAAAAGGAAATGCACGACTGGTTCGGGACCCCGGACTGGTACAAGGCGAAAAAATAGTGCCCACCAGGGGCGCTTTTCCAGGCCTTGTGTCCCGTGGGCTCCCTGTATAATTAAGTGCGGCAATCTGTTTTCATCTGTCGATAGGCCCACTAGGCTGAGGTTCAATCGATCGGTCTCCACCGTCACCTAAGGAAAGCCATCATGATCCCAAGTATATTTAACGACGTTGTCGGCCCGGTGATGCGCGGGGCCTCCAGTTCGCATTGTGCGGCGGCCTTGCGGATCGGTCGCCTGGCCCGCGACCTGATGGATGGCTCCCTGACTGAGGTATTAGTGGAATTTGATGTCCATGGATCCCTGCCTACGACCCATGCCAGCCAGGGCTCGGACATGGGCCTGTTCGGGGGCCTGATGGGTTGGGATGCGGCCGATGAGCAGCTTCCGGATTCCCCGCGGGTCCTGGAGGCGTCGGGCGTGAAGATCCAGATCGAAACCATCGATGTCCACGATCCCCATCCCAACACCTATCGGATCACCTTGAAGAATGCTTCCGAGACCCATCGCATGGTCGCCATCTCAACCGGGGGCGGGATGATCGAGGTGCAGGAGATCGACGGCTTCAAGGTGGAGCTGGGCGGTGGTTGTTACACGACACTGGTCTATACGGATGATGCCGTTCCGCTGTGCGCGCGACTCGCGGATCTACCCGGCCTGGATGAAATTATCGTCCATGAAGAGGGCGAGGGCTGCTTGATTGAGGTGCGCGCGCCGGCCTTCCTGGAGGATGCGGTGCTTGAAGGCTTGAACCCCAAGGCCGTTAAGCGACTTTCACCCGTGCTGCCCGTGGCGACGCGCAAAGGCATCCGGGTTCCCTTCAGCACCTGCGAGGAAATGCTTGCCTACGATGCGGGTCAAGACCGCCCCCTGTGGGAGCTGGCGGTCGACTACGAAAGCGAGCGGGGCAACCTGTCCCGGGAAGAGGTCCTGGCGCAGATGGTAGAGATCGTGCAGGTCGTCCGGCGTTCGATTGCGGATGGGATCAGCGGAACGGAATATGAAGACCGGATCCTGGGGCATCAATGCGCGCGTTACAAGACCAAGATGGAAGACGGCCAGTTACTCGATGCGGGCATGCTAAACCTGATGACGGTTTATGTCACGGCCTTGATGGAGGTGAAGAGTTCGATGGGGGTCATCCTCGCCGCGCCGACCGCCGGGGCCTGCGCGGGATTCCCCGGGTCGACCCTGGCCGCCATCGACACCCTGGGCCTCTCGGATGAAGACGCCGCAAAGGCGATGCTTGCGGGCGGGCTTGTCGGGTTGTTCATTGCGACGCGTTCCACCTTTGCGGCAGAGGTGTCCGGATGCCAGGCGGAAGGCGGAGCCGCCTCGGGGATGGCGGCGGCCGCCCTGGCGCACCTGGGTGGCGCCACCCTTGCCCAGTCTGTCGCCGCGGCATCCATGGCCCTGCAGAATTGCCTCGGGATGATCTGTGACCCGGTGGCGAACCGGGTGGAGGTTCCCTGCCTCGGAAGGAACGTCATTGCCGCCAGCAACGCGATTACCTGCGCAAACATGGCCATTGCAGACTACGATCCGGTGATCACCCTGGATGAGGTTATCGAAACCATGGACCGCGTGGGAAAAAGCATGCCGCGGGAGCACCGGTGTACCGGCCTGGGTGGCTTGGCGATCACCAAGAGTTCCAAGGATCTGGAATTGCAACTGTGCCAGGGCTGCTCGTGTTGAGTATGTCCCGTGAATCCCCGGTTGAACGTGCAACTCCATGGTGGCCCGTTTATTTGCTGCTCGCAATAGGGGTGAAAAGACACAAAAAGGAGCAGGCTTTGCTGCTTGCATAGGTCGCACATCATGACGGTTTCTGAAAAAATATCTAAACTCCGGCAGTCGATGCAGGACGAAGGGGTCGATGCGGTCATCGTGGCCAACACCGATCCGCACAACAATGAATATGTCGCCGACCCCTGGATGTATCGCGCATGGTTGAGCGGCTTTCATGGCTCAAACGGGACGCTTGTGGTTACGCAGGACCAGGCGGGCTTGTGGACCGACAGTCGTTATTTCCTCATGGCGGAAGCTGTGCTGGAGGGCTCGGGTATCGAATTGTTCCGCATGGGGGAGGAGGATGTTCCGGAGTTGAACGACTGGCTCGGGGAGCAACTGGCCGTCGGCCAGACGGTGGCCTTCAGCGGTTCGGAAACCAGCCTGGCCGCCGCGCGTAAACGGATCGAGGTATTTGAGAAGCGGGAACTTATCGTCCGCACGGACCTGAACCTGGTGGAGCGGATATGGTCGGATCGACCGGCCTTGCCGGCGGGAAAAGTTGACGTGGCGGATGTCCAATACGTCGGGCTGGGTTTTCGCGAGAAATTGGCCCAGGTCCGGGAAGAGATGGCGAAGAAGAAGCTCGATGCCTACCTGTTGGGGCGCACGGATGAAACCGGATGGTTGTTCAACCTGCGTGGATCGGACCTGGAAAACAGCACGGTCGTATTGGCCTTCACCTTGGTCACCCCGGAGGAGGTGCAGCTCCTGGTGGATGTTGAAAAGTTTTCACCCGAGCAGGTTGAACACTTGAATGCCGGGGGGTGCCGGATACGCGGCTACCAGGAGATTGAAGCCGCCCTGGCGGAATTACCGGAAGGAACACGCCTGCTCATTGATAAGCGTTACCTCAATTACGCCCTTTCCCGGTGCCTCGTGCAGTGTGAGGTGGTGGAGGATCGGTCCATTGTCACGGACTTAAAGGCGATCAAGAACGTCGTCGAGACGAAGAACCTGAGGGAATGCCTCGTCGATGACGGCGTTGCCCTGGCGCGGTTCTTTTGTTGGCTTGAATATGAGCTGGAGCAGGGGACCCGGATCACGGAGTGGTCGGCCAGCGTGAAGTTGCGGACGTTGCGTGCAACGATCCCGGGTTTTCGCCATGTCAGTTTCCCGTCGATCATGGGGTACCAGGCGAACGGTGCGCTGCCGCACTATACCGTGACGGAAGATAACGACGTTGAAATCAAGCCGGAGGGTATCCTGCTGCTCGATTCGGGTGGCACGTATCGCAACGGCACCACGGACATCACCCGTGTGGTTCCACTCGGGGCGGTCACCGAGCAACAGCAAATCGATTATACCAGCGTGTTAAAAGGCTTGATCCGCCTATCCTTGGCGACCTTTCCGAAGAACGCCACCTGCGCGCAACTGGACGGCATCTGCCGTTCGGCCTTGTGGGAGCATCAGCGGGATTTTCTGCACGGGACCGGTCACGGAATCGGCTATGGACTGGAAGTGCACGAAGGCCCACAGGGTTTTGGTGGGCGGAGTTCCGAGCGCATGAAACCCGGGATGACCACGACGATCGAGCCGGGTGTGTATCGCACCGGGGAATACGGGATTCGCATTGAGAACATCGTGCTCTGCGTGGAAGATGAAGAATCGTTCTTTGGAACTTTTAATCGTTTCGAGACCCTGACCGTCTTTCCCATAAATACGGATCTGGTCAAAGTCGACCTGTTGAGTGAAGAGGAGTTGACTTGGTTGAATGCATACAATGGATGGTCGTACGAAAAATTGGCAGACAAAATGAGTGATGAGGAGCGCAGTTGGCTGGAATGCGCGTGTCGGTCAATCCCTTGAGTACATTCCCTGACCCCATGACCAAGAAACATATCCACCAGGCATTTATTGACCAGTTGCAGCGCGAACTGGAAACCCTTAGCGAGGCCGCGAAGAATTCCTTTGATGTGGCGACGCATGAGGGGCACCAGGCGGAGAGCAAGTATGATACCTTTAGCCTGGAATCCTCGTATCTCGCTCGTGGCCAGGCCATGCGCGTGGAGGAGTTGAGGGAGGCATTACTGCGCCTGGGTGCGCTCCCACTGTTGCATTTTGGTTCGTCTACGCCGATTGATCACAGCGCCCTTGTTCGACTGCAGGCGGACGATGGGACGAAACAGGCCCTGTTTGTGGCCCCGGTGGCCGGGGGGGAAGAAATCATCGTGGACGGGGAGGAGATCATGATTGTCAGCCCGGGATCGCCCCTGGGAAAAGCACTGATATCCAAATCGGTGGGGGCCCGCTTCGATATGGAGATGGGCAGCGAGGTCCAGTCCTATACGGTTTTGTCGGTGACCTGAGTTAGTTGTTGCCCGGTTTCCCCGCTTCTTGCGAGACCGGCAGCTTTGTCCGTTGCGCGTACAGAGCACCCGCCAGCAGTGACAAAGTCATTGCGATCGCCGCGTAAAAGGCCCAGCCATGGTGCGCAGGGCTTAACACGTGCTGCAGGGCATGGGCAGGGTCCAGCTCGCTCCCGGGGTGGGCGTAGGAAGTAATCGAGAAACCACTCCCCAGCGCCACCGACAAAAATGTTCTTTTCATTTTCGGCCTGGCCGAGATTAGGGCTTGGCGGAGGATTTTTCCTGCTCCAATTCCTTCAAGGCTTCAGCTTCCAGTTCAGCGTTTAAATCCAGGTCACCATCGGAAGCTCCTCCTGAGGTTGACGTTGTTACGCAACCTCCGACGCAGATGGTAAAGACGACCAGGCCATAGGCGGACAGGATTCGACATAAATGTTTTTTAATTTTCTTCATTGGTTTTTCTCTTCGCTTTTGGTTGTGCCCCTTCGGTTCCGTACCGTTTACGCTCCATGCGATGAGCGGGACCGATCCCAAGTTGACGTTTAATATAAAGGACCTCATTCCTAGCACGCACCATGCCGTGCAGGGAAGGTCCTTTCATCCCTTCAGTACGCTTTTAGTCGTATGGTTCCTTAATTCCTAAGAAAAACACTATTTTGTATATCTATAAAAAAAATTCAAAAATGTTTATCTTATTTTTTCATCATACAAAAACGTATTATTAACCAATTATTTATACATAAATGTACATAATTTCATATTTAAAATATGACCCCAAAAGACAGAAGGTGCAATTCTTTGGGTTCTTTCCGAAAGCCTGAAGACCGGTCAAATAGTTCAAATATCAAAAATATTTGCGAAGGGTTGGGATATCCCACCGCCTGGTTCCCCTTGTACAGAGCTGCACTTCATGACTTGGCATACATCATGCCTATAGCTTTCCGCATGGAGTCCATGGTGGGGTGATGAAACCTGCGATGGGCGGGCGGGCTTGTGATAAGCCAGCATATTCAGGACCCAGGAAGAGAGGTGTTATCGAGCAAGTAGCAGCGTAGACATTTGGCCGAACGGGTGCGGGGCGACAGTGCCTGCCCCTTCGTGCGTGAGTGCGTAATCCCATGTTTATATTACCAGTTAGTTACTAACCCAAAATCATTAAGAAAGAATCCATGAAAACTAGTGTATATCGTAAAATTAAAGTTGGTTTTGCAGGGGCCCTCATCGGCTTGTCCTGTTTCGCGTCGGCCGCTGAGCCGATAAAAGTTGGCGTGCTGCATTCCTTGAGCGGAACCATGGCCATCTCCGAGACCTCTCTTCGGGATGTCGTGCTGATGGCGATAGAAGAGTTGAATGCCGCCGGTGGTGTCCTCGGTCGCCCGGTGGTTGCCGTTGTCGTCGATCCAGCCTCCGACTGGCCCTTGTTCGCTGAAAAGGCAAAAGAGCTGATCGCCAAGGAAAAAGTCGCCGTGACCTTCGGTTGCTGGACCTCGGTGAGCCGTAAGTCCTGCCTGCCGGTCTTCGAGGAGTATAATGCGCTGCTCTTCTACCCGGTACAGTACGAGGGTGAAGAGCAGTCCTTGAATGTATTCTACACCGGGGCTTCTCCGAATCAACAACTCGTACCGGCAGCTGCGTACGCCATCAAGGAGTTGGGGGCGAAGAAGTTCTACCTGCTGGGCACCGACTACGTGTTCCCGCGTACGGCCAACAAGGTGCTTAAGGCCTACCTGCAGTCGGTCGGCATTCCGGACTCCAGCATCGTTGAGGAGTACACGCCCTTCCACCACCAGGACTACCAGAGTATCGTTGGCAAGATCAAGGCCTTCGCCGCCACGGGTGATGCCTGTGTGCTTTCCACGATAAATGGTGACAGCAATGTGCCGTTCTACAAGGAATTCGCCAATGTCGGGCTGACCTCGGACGATTGTCCGATCGTTGCCTTCAGCGTGGCGGAGGACGAGTTGCGTGCGATGGAAGTGCCTCCCCTGGTCGGTCACCTGGCCTCATGGAACTACTACCAGAGCATCAACACGCCTGAGAACCGGGCCTTTGTTAAGTCCTTCAAGAAGTACTGCATGAAGAACAATCTGCCCGGTGGGGTGAAGCGCGTCACGGATGACCCGATTGAAGCGGCTTACTTTGGCGTGAAGGTATGGGCGGCTGCGTGCAAGAAAGCAGGCACCACCGACGTAGATGCTGTTCGTAAGGAGGTATACGGCCTCGAATTTGACGCCCCTGGGGGTGCCAAGAAGATGCACGCGACGAATCAGCATACCTACAAGCCGGTCTATATCGGTGAAATCAAGCGGGATGGCCAGTTCAAGATTGTCCACAGGTCAGATGGCCTGGTTGAGCCCGATTCCTACAGCAAATTACTGCACGCAGATGGCTCCTTCCCGGCCCCCACGGGTGGACCCAAGAAGTAAGCATTCAGTAGTCGCTCATAACCCCTGCCGCCTGCGGGCGGCAGGGGTCTTTCTCTTTGCGAGACTTTCGCATCCCCTATGAAAAGATTGTGGATTATTGCCTGCCTCTTGATTTTGGTTGCGGGGGCGACGGCTGAACCTGCGGCAGAGGAAGACGATCTTTCCGCGTTGGTACTGAAGCTTGCGGATGAAGACGCGGTTGTTCGCGCGAAAGCCATCCAGGACCTCGTCCTCACCGGTGATCACCGGCTCGAGCACTTTTTTGACCAATACCGGTCCGGGGCACTTTACCTCTGGCAGGGGCGCCCCGTGCTCGGCGGCGACATCCGGATGGACGACGAACTCGATGAATACCTGCCGCTGCTCGATGTCCTTAGCGGTGAACCGCTCCTTTCCGAGGCGGGCCAACCACTCGAATCATTAATCGATGATGTAATCGAGGTGGAGGTTGGGAGCCCGGAGCGAAAATTGGCCCGCGCCGCAAAATTTCGTGTCGGGCTGGCCTCGACGAATCCGAAAACCCGGCTGGCTTCGGTCAAGCGACTGGGCGATCCACCCCGGAAGTCTGAACTCTTGAACGATCTGCTCGCCCTGCACGAAAACGACCCGGTCAAGAAGATCCGATACACGGCCCTGGAAAGCGTTTCGCTGATTCGAATGACCGATGCCTCGTTGCCCCCTGAAGAGCGGGAAGCGGCGGCCCGGCAGTTGGGTGATTTGGATAGTGCCCGGGCGCTGGCGGTCCTGCGTGAGATGGTCAGGAACAAGGAAATTCCGGAGGACCGCTTGCCCGCATACGAGGCCGTCATGGTTCAAATTGAAAAATACCAGGGCTGGGTCAGTTTGTTCGACACGATAAAGCGTGGGCTCAGTTCCGGCTCTATTTTAATCTTGATGGCCCTTGGGCTTGCGGTGACCTTCGGCATGATGGGGGTGATCAACATGGCGCACGGCGAGATGATGATGATCGGGGCCTACACGACCTTCTGCCTGCAACTCGTTTTCGGCCACACATCCAGTGAGGCGAATAACTGGTTCTTTGTTTTTGCCCTGCCGATTTCCTTCCTGGTGGCCGCCGGTATTGGTGGGTTGATCGAGTTTGGGATTGTCCGGCACCTGTACAAGCGTCCACTTGAATCGCTGCTCGCGACCTTCGGTATCAGCCTGGTCTTGATCCAGCTTATCCGTCTGGTTTTCGGTGATAACCAGGCGAGTAACAGTCCAACCTGGCTCGTGGGCTACGTGGAAGTCATGCAGGACATGGTGCTGCCCTATGGCCGGGTGTTCATTTTCCTGCTTACGGTTATCGTCGTGCTTGGCATCGCCAGCCTGATGAAGTTTACCACCCTCGGCCTGCATATGCGCGCGACCATGCAGAATCGACCGATGGCCCAGGCCATGGGCGTGAATACCCGCATGATTGACTTGTTCACCTTCATGCTGGGGTCCGGGATCGCTGGGGTGGCGGGTTGTGCCCTCACCACCATCGGCGGAATCACCCCGGACATGGGCCAGAATTACATTATCGATTCATTCCTCGTGGTCGTCGCAGGTGGCGTGGGCAAGTTGTTAGGGGTCATCTGCAGCGGCCTGGGTCTCGGTGTCATCAGCCAGACCCTTGAAGGGTACTGGTTGAGCCCGGTCTGGTCGAAGATTGTCATTCTCATGCTGCTGGTCGCATTCATCCAGTTCAAGCCGGCGGGTTTGTTTCCACCCAAAGGGCGCCTGGCCGATGACTGACCGGGCTGCCAGACTTGTGCGTCACCGCGTATTGTTGCTGGTCCTCGCGCTTTTCGGCCTGGTGGGGATTCCCGGGCTTTACTTCGCCAAGGTGATTGACATCGAGACCGTCAATACACTGGGCCGTTACCTGACCTACGCGATGGTTGCTATCGGCTTGGACCTGATCTGGGGCTACGCGGGGATTCTCAGTCTCTGCCAGGCCCTGTTCTTCGCCATCGGGGCCTATGCCATGGGCATGTTCATGGCCCACCAGTACACGAGCCTGGATAATCCCGCGATTCCGCAGTCCCTGTACTTGGTGTACCCCTTCGAGATCGGCGAGACCTCGGCCGACGCGGTGCTTCCCTGGTTCTGGGTACCGTTTAAGTCCTTTCCGGTGGCCCTGGTCCTGGCGATTTGTATTCCCGCAGCAGTGGCGGCGATCATTGGGTTCTTCGGGTTTATCAGTCGTGTGCGCGGCGTGTATTTCGCGATCCTCACCCAGGCCTTGACCGTTGGAGCCTGTCTCTTCTTCGGCGATAACGACATGTGCCTCTGCGGGACGAACGGCCTGTCCCAGTTCAGCACCTTCCTCGGCGTGGACCTGGGAAGCGAAAAATTGAAGCTGGTGATGTACCTGGTCAGCCTGGTATCCACGATCGGGGTCTACCTGCTTTGCCGTTTCATCGTGCAGTCTCGTTTCGGGCGGATCCTGGTGGCGATTCGTGATGATGAAAATACCTTGCATTTCACCGGCTACAAGCCGCACCAGTATAAACTCTTTGTCTTCGCGCTGTCCGCAGCCATTGCCGGGTTGGCCGGGGCCCTCTACATCCCCCAGATGCAGATCATCACGCCCTCTGACATGGCGGCCATCGAGTCCATCCTTATCGTGGTCTGGGTGGCGGTCGGCGGCCGGGGGACCCTGAGTGGAGCCATCCTGGGTGCGCTGGTGGTGAACCTGCTCTACAAGAACCTGACCTCGCCGATCGAGGTGTTCGGCCTGAGGATGTGGAAACCGGATTACTGGCCGATCCTGCTGGGGGCGGTGTTTGTCGGCGTGGTCATGTTCCTTCCGCGTGGATTACTCAGCCTTCCTGGCAGGTTGAAGGAGCGGAAATCCAAGGTACCCAACCCGACCCCCAAACCGGTGGAGGCCAAATAATGGGTGCACCGGTGGAACACTATCCGCAGCTGGCCTATGTCGATCACTTGCCCTCGGGCAGTCGCCTGTGGTCGCAGCACTACTTGCTCTTCCTTGAAGGGGTCACCGCCGTGTTTGATGGTTTTACCGCGCTCGATATTTCGGCTATCGGGGTCGAGCACAATGAACTGCGGGTAATCATTGGCCCGAACGGTGCGGGCAAGACCACCTTCTGCGATATCGTGACGGGGAAAACGGAGCCCGCGACAGGGCAAGTTTATTTTGACGGCGAAAACATCACCGAGGTGAGCGAGGCGGAGATTTTTCTTCGTGGCATCGGTCGTAAATTTCAGACCCCGACCGTCTTCGACAGCCTGACCACCTACCAGAACATGGAGCTCGCCCTGCCGGGCAACCAGAAGGTCTGGCCAAACCTTTTTGCAAAGGAGCGTCCCGAAGAAAGGGACCGGATATTTGACATCCTTAAACGGGTGAAACTGGACGATGATGCGCACACCGAGGCACGTTTCCTAAGCCATGGCCAGCGGCAGTGGCTGGCCATAAGCGTACTCATCCTCTCCCGTCCCAAGTTGTTGCTGGTGGACGAACCGGCAGCCGGGTTGACAGATGCCGAGACGGAGTTGACCGCCGAGCTGTTGCTTGAATTGAAGAAGGAGCACACCCTGATTGTTATCGAGCATGATATGGACTTTGTCCGTCACCTGGACGCCCGCGTCACGGTGCTGAACGAGGGCAAGATGATGGCGGAAGGCAGCATGGCGGATGTGCAGAAGGATGAAGCCGTTATCGAGGCCTACCTGGGTCGTTGAGGAAATAGTATGCTGAAAGTCAACCAACTTGAATTTGCTTACGGCGAGGTCAATGTCCTTCGCGAGGTAAACCTCCATGTGCCTCCGCAATCCATCGTCTGCCTCATGGGGCGAAACGGTGTTGGCAAGACGACGCTTATGCTTAACATACTCGGGCTGTACGCGCCGAGGGCCGGCTCAATCGAGTTCGCCGGCGAGGACGTGACCAACCTGTCAGCCCACAAGCGGGTGCGTAACGGCATGGCCTACGTGCCCCAGGGCCGCCATATCTTTCCCCGCCTGACCGTGGAAGAGAATCTCCGCACCGGATTGGCCGCCCGGGGCGACCGATCCAAGGTCGTTCCGGAGGAGGTTTTTGAGTACTTCCCGGTGCTCAAGGCTATGCGTAACCGCTTGGGCGGCAACCTCTCCGGGGGTCAGCAACAGCAATTGTCCATCGGCCGGGCCCTGGTCACTGACCCGCGTCTACTCATCCTCGACGAGCCCACCGAGGGCATCCAGCCCAATATCATCACCTTGATTGGCGAAACATTAAAGCGCTTGGTCCATGAAAAAGGGTTGACCGTGCTTATTGTTGAACAGTATCTGGACTTTGTCAGAACATTCAGTCATCGTTTCCTGGTCATGAACCGGGGTACAATCGTGGCGGGGGATGAGACCACAAACCTGCATGAGGACCTGGTAAAGGAGTACCTGCATGTTTAGTTTTACGAACGGATTTGGTGCCGGCATGAAGAGTCGGGTTGCCGAAAGGACACTTAGCGTAGTATTAACCAGCGGACCTGTTCCGCAAATTGAGAGAGACCTATACATACCATGAGAAAAATACATATCCTGTTGTTGACCGGCCTGGCCGGTTGTGTCGCGAGCCTCCCGGCTCAAATTACCATTGGCGAGAGCCTGGGTGTAACCGGGTTCATCGACATGTCGGCCCAGACAAACGATGGCGGTGATACGCTGGGCTTCAACCAGTGGGAAATTGATTTCAATTTCACGCCGTCTGAAGGCCTGGCCGCTACGGTCGACCTGAACGACAACGGCGCTGGCGCCGGGGTCGAGCAGGCCTACGTGTCGCTGGACATGGGTGGAGGCCTCGGCTTCAAAGCCGGCTTGTTCCTGACCCCGCTTGGGTACGAAGGTGCTGAGCCGATTTTCCTGAACCAGGTTTCGGCTTCGGCCACCACCGGGGGTATCTATCCTGGTTATGCCAATGGCATTGCAGCGACCTACGGGAATGACCTGGGCACACTGTACGTGAGCGCGGTCGATGGGTCGTTCACTGCTGACAGAGATGCGGACGATCTCAGTCTCGAAGCGCAGCTCAAGATGTCGCCGACGGAAGGACTTACCCTCCAGGCCGGGTACGCGAGTCAAGATTATGCGGCCGTGGCTGCAGATGCTGACGGTGCAGGAGCGTCTGACGCACACGACCAAAGCATCGCCAACTTCTGGGCGCAGTACCAGACCGGCGCCTTGACCGTGGCAGCGGAATACAACTCCTTGTCCGAATACGCCGAAGGGGACGGAGAGGGTTTCCTCGTCATGGTGAATTATTCCTTGAGCGACAAGCTGTCCCTGACCTTGCGGCACAGCAGTGTTGATTGGGACGACGGTGGGGAGCAGACCGAGTACACGATCTGCCCGAACTACGCGGTCAGCGACAATCTCCTGACCCGTCTTGAGTTCCGCTCGGACGAGTACACCGACAGCTCGAAGGACGACGACACGGTTGCGGCCGAGTTGATCTTCACCTTCTAAGCGAATATACCTTTATTGTTCGCCGGTCCGGATCGTCTTGTGATCCGGACCGGCGTCTTTTTTTAAGGGAATCCCCATGCGCCTGTCTCCCCGGGAAATTGAAAAGTTGATGCTCCACCAGGCCGGGCATCTCGCCCAGGAGCGGTACGCGCGTGGTCTGAAGTTGAATTACGTTGAGGCCATAGCCTTGATCGCCTCCCAGTTACTGGAGTACATCCGCGAAGGATATCGCGTGTCGGACTTGATGGACCTGGGGAAAGGCTTTCTCGGTCTCGATGATGTGTTGCCCGGGGTGGCAACGATGATCCACGAGGTACAGGTGGAAGGAACCTTCCCGGACGGGACCAAGCTGGTCACCGTTCACCAGCCGATCTGCCGGGAGTCCGGGGACCCGGCCCTGGCTCTGTATGGTTCCGGCTTGGAGCACAAGCCGTGCGCCCAGAACCCGGACAACACGGTGACCGAGAGCCCGGGTGAAGTGTGTGTCGCGGAAGGGGCGATAGGGCTGAATGCCGATCGCACGATCATCCAGCTGTCCGTTACCAACATGGGAGATCGACCGGTGCAGGTCGGTTCCCACTATCCCTTTTTTGAAACCAATTCATCGCTCAAGTTCGATCGCCAAAAGGCCTATCGTTCGCGTCTAAATATTCCCGCAGGCACCGCGGTGCGCTTTGAGCCCGGTGAAACCAAGACGGTTGAACTGGTGGAGCTCGCGGGCGAACAACTCGTGTACGGTGGGAATGCCCTCATCGATGGCAGCACCCAGCCCGACCAACTCGATGATGCGATGGCCCGGGCCGCGGATAAAGCATTCATGCATGAGGAAACGCACGATGACGCGTGAGATTGATCGCAGGGCCTACGCCGACATGTACGGGCCCACGACGGGCGACCGGGTGCGCCTCGGGGATACCGATTTATTTGTACACGTTGAGAAGGACCACACCATCTATGGTGAGGAATGCAAATTTGGTGGGGGGAAGGTGCTGCGCGACGGCATGGGGCAGGCCTCGGGTACGCCGCAGGCCGATGCCCTGGACACGCTGATCACCAATGCACTGGTGGTAGACTATACGGGCATTTACAAGGCGGATATCGGTATTCGGGACGGGCGGATATCGGGCATCGGCAAGGCCGGGAATCCGCACCTCATGCCGGGCGTGAGCCCGGGCATGACCGTGGGGGCGACAACGGAGGTGATCGCGGGCGAGAAGCTCATCCTCACCGCCGGTGGCATCGATGCGCATATCCATTTTATCTGCCCCCAGCAGATCGATGAGGCGATTGCCTCGGGTTTAACCACCATGGTCGGGGGTGGGACCGGTCCGGCCACCGGGACGAATGCCACGACCTGTACGCCGGGTGCCTGGAATATCGAGATGATGTTGCGCGCGACGGATGCCTATCCACTGAACTTCGGCTTTCTCTGCAAGGGGAATTCCTCGCGACGGGCGGGGCTGGATGAGCAGGTGCAGGCCGGGGCCCTCGGTCTCAAGCTGCACGAGGACTGGGGAACCACGCCCGCAGCGATCGACTGCTGCCTGGCGGTGGCGGAGGACTACGATGTCCAGGTGTGCATCCATACCGACACCTTGAACGAATCGGGATTTGTCGAGCGCACCCTGGAGGCGTTCAAGGGGAGGACCATACACACCTACCACACCGAGGGGGCCGGGGGTGGACACGCCCCGGATATCATTCGCCTCGCCGGTGAGGCACACGTGTTGCCTTCCTCCACCAACCCGACCCGGCCCTTCACCGTAAATACGATTGACGAGCACCTGGATATGCTCATGGTCTGTCATCACCTGGATAAGAATATCCCGGAAGATGTCGCCTTCGCGGAGAGCCGTATCCGGGGGGAGACCATCGCGGCGGAAGATATCCTGCACGACCTGGGAGCGATCAGTATTATTGCCTCCGACTCCCAGGCCATGGGTCGCATCGGGGAAGTCATCACGCGCACCTGGCAGACCGCGCACAAGATGAAAGTCCAGCGGGGCCTCCTCGCGGAGGATGCGGATGGCGGGATGGACACGGATAATTTCCGCGTAAGGCGCTATATCGCCAAGTATACGATCAATCCCTGCATTGCCCACGGCATGAATGAGCACATTGGCTCGGTAGAAGAAGGCAAGTTGGCGGACTTGGTGCTCTGGAAGCCGGAATTTTTCGGGAGCAAGCCGGAGATGGTCATCAAGGGCGGGGTGATCGTGCAGTCGCAGATGGGCGACCCCAATGCGTCCATCCCCACCCCTCAGCCGTATTATTCCCGCCCGATGTTCGGGGCCTTCGGGAGCACCGTTAAGCAGCACTCACTGGCCTTTGTCTCCGGGGCTTCCGTCGACCACGTGACTGCGAAATACGACCTGTGCAAGGCCGCCGTGGCGGTTAAAAACTGCCGGTCCATCGGCAAGAAGGACCTCGTGCTCAACGACGCGACCCCGAAGATCACGGTTGACCCCGAGACCTACCGGGTGCATGCCGATGGGGTGCATCTCACCTGCGAACCGGCGAAGAAACTGCCCCTGGCCCAGTTGTACAACTTGTTTTAGTCATGCTGGACCGCCTTCGACTCCTCCAGTTGGCTGACTCGGCGCTGCCGATCGGCGGCTACGCGTTCTCCAGTGGCCTGGAGAGCCTTGCAAAGATGGGCTTGATTCATACCCGCTCGGATTTTGTCCACCACCTGGAGACGGTCATTAGCGAAGCGGGAGGGTTCGATCTTCGCTTTATGCACTCATTCTATCATGCACCGGAGGTAGACGACAGCTGGGTGGAATACGATGCCTTGCTGACCATCCCCACAATCCGCCGGGCGAGTACGACGCAGGGGCGGGGCCTCCTGCGTTTTTTTACCCACAACCCGGTTGAGATCAACCTGGAGGGTGTCCGCACCCGGATCCGGACGACCCGAACACCACCCCACTATCTACCGGTACTGACCCTTTGTTTGAAGGGGCTTTCGCTTGGCCTGGACGAGGCGGCGGGCCTGTACCTGTTCGGGATCGTCCGCGACCAGGTCAGTGCCGCGATTCGCCTCGGCTTGATCGGCCCGTTGGAGGGGCATCGCCTGCAGTTCCACTTGCATGCGCGTTGTGCTGCAACCATCAATACGGTCGCAGGACAGGGTTTTGAAACCGCTTTTCGCTCTGCACCGGCGCTCGAAATCGCCCAGGCTTCCCACCACCGCGTATACAGCCGACTTTTTCAAAACTAGAGGAGAACCGAACATGCACGACCACGATCACGATCATAGCCACGACCACGACCCTAGCCACGCGCATCATGGGCACACGCACGAACCGATGGATAATCCGGGCTACTTTCACGAGCGAGAACCGGCCCTGGCGCGCGATTTCAAGCAGCGGGCTTTTACCGTCGGCATCGGTGGCCCGGTGGGCAGTGGGAAAACGGCCCTGTTATGCGCCCTGTGTGAGCGGTTCCGCGACCGCTATCGCATCGCGGTCGTCACCAACGACATTTTTACCCAGGAAGATGCCGAGTTCCTCGTGCGCAACGAGGCGCTCTCTCCTGAACGGATCGTCGGGGTTGAAACCGGCGGTTGTCCGCATGCGGCCATCCGGGAAGATATCTCTATCA
>JAPYUI010000320.1:1969-3135 GCA_029936175.1 Kiritimatiellia bacterium | reverse complement strand
TAAATCTTCCCGTAGGCCGCCGCCATTCCATCCCAAGCCGGCAGACTCGGCAAAGTGGTCTGGGAAATCTTGGCCCCGTCCTCGATACCCGCGACATAGAACACCGCCCCCTGCCCTCCATCCAGCGCGGCATCCTGTACCGCAAGGTCCTTTTCAACCGTTTCATCGCGCTTCGCCAGGCGTGCGAAGGTTTCCTCCTCGTCGATAAGATCCGGGGGACCGGCCATGTACAGGTGGGTATCCGTCAACAACATCGCCCGCACGAAGAGGGGGAGATCCCGGGTCCAGTGATGCTTGACCCCGGATCCAGTCGCCCGGTTCGGTTTCTTCTTAGCACCCTTTGTGGTCGTACTCGGAAAGCGGGCCGCTGAACCCACTTTACCCGGAACAATCGTTGTTCCGGATGCGCTTGCCAGCATCCCGTTGGGGGAACTGTCCTGGCCGACCTTCTTACCGTCAAAAGTGCATTCCATCACCGGGACCGCATCAATCGCGCCCGACAGCGACCGGGTTTTTACATCGTCTTCCCGTAGGGGGGAATGGTAGACCCGCACGCTATCGATCAATCCCCCATAGGACACGGGCTCGGGGTAGGCATCACTGACGTAGGTAATGAGATCGGAACCGATGTCGAGGGTTTGGATGGGATTTTTCGTCAGGAGGCCATGGGAGGTCCCCGTGGATACCAGCTCCCCATTTACGTACAACTTCATCCCCTTATCCGGACTCAGGACCCCGGCCACGTGCGTCCACGCATCGGAAACCAGGCGCGTCTTCGCATGAATATTCACCGCTTTTGCCCCGGAGCGAACGCTGAACCAGGGCTGTCGGTTCTTCAGGAACAAGGCATATCCCTCGGCAGGTCCGCCATGGGCTACCACCACGCCGTTGCCGCCCTTGTCCGGCTTTACCCAGGCCTCCACTGCAATCGCTTTTCCGGTCGGATCAATCTTGGGGATAACGGGAAATGAAACGAAAGCCCCCGGGGTGGCACCCCGCCGCGCATTTTTGTCCCTGGCCAGGGGGCCGCTGATTTCCGGCAGGTTCCGGTCCGCCGCAAAAAGCTGGTGCTCCAGGGTGGTGGTCCACTTGTAGTACTGCGGCTTGCGTCCGTAACCGTATACCCGGTCCTGGTTGAAGCAGATGATCCGGCCTGACGGGGCAAA
>JAPYUI010000320.1:0-1869 GCA_029936175.1 Kiritimatiellia bacterium | reverse complement strand
CTCGACCAGGATATTTCCGTGGACCGGCCACACCGACTCGATCTGTTCAAAGGCGGCATGCCGCCGGTCTTCCGGGGCGGCACGGAAACGCCAGGCCAGGGCCCCGTCCGCCGCGCGGAGGCAGTAGACGTATCCATCCGCTGACCCGAAAAGGAGATATCCCTCGTGGTAGGTCGGCGGTGAATCCACGCGTCCGCCGGTGGTGTAGCTCCAGCGTTTCTTCCCCGTCGCTTCATCCAGGGCATGCACGGTGTGCTGATCCACCTGGGCGAGGTAAACCATCTGTTCCGCAATCGTTAAGGCGGTCAAGCGCCCTCCCAGTTCAACCGTCCAGTCGGTTTCCGGGTTTGCCGACAAGGTCAAAGGGGTCGATCCACTACGCCCGTTATCATGGCGATACGTCGGCCAGTTCCCGGCATCGTCTTTCACGGGTTTCGCACCTTGCCCGTAGACTGGACCCTTCTCCAGGCGGCCTTCATCAGGTATCACCCCAGGCAATGGGCGCGTGGGCGCGGCCCCGGCCAGGGCGGTCAAGCCGTATAACTTGGCCTCCGGATAGCAGGCGCAGTTGTGCGGGGGTGCGTAGGTCAAGCCGTTGCACGGCAACACCCCGTAGAGGCAGCCGCCACGCACCCAGTGGTTGATCGTCCAGTCCTTATTCTTGTAATCCACGAACTCGATCCCGGTACGACTGGGCATCAGGAAGTTCGTGGTGGCCTTGGCGATGTAGCACCGATGGTGGAACCAGTAGGTACTTACATCCGGGGGAAAGGACACCTTGACTTCTCCCGTCAGCAGGTCCCGGCCAAAAAATTCGCCGGAATCCCGACCGCTGGTCGTAGGAGCCGACCAGACCAGGCCGTTGACAATGAGCAGGTCTTCCGGGGACTGGTAGCCCCCGCGTTCATGCGGTGCCTTCCAGAGCGTCTTGCCGGTCTTGAGGTCGATCGCGGTCATGGAACGGTTTCCGCCCGCGGCGATCAGGATATCGTCATGTACCACCAGCTTGGGTCCAAAGTTAAAGGTTACCGCCGATTTCCGACTGATCGCCTCCGTCGCCCACTTTTGCTCGCCGGTATCCGGATTCACGCAAATGACCTTGTCACCATCATGGAAGTAAACCCCGTTTGCATCTGAGGCCAGGGTCATGGGCGCGACGACACTTTCCTTCGACCAGAGTTGGCTGCCCGTGTCGGCGACAAAGGCCATCACCTTCCGTGGTTTTTCATCCCACTTGAATTGCTTGCCCACCCGGCCCTGGTCCCCGGTGTTCAATAGAGGTGCAAACTTGGCCAACTCGGCCAATCCCTGTCCGGGATTGACCACTGAATAGACATGTTCCCCCGAGAGGATAACCTCATCGGCCCCGCCGCTGTCCTCCAGATCATGCAGTTCTTCACCCGTGGCGGCGTCCATGACCTTCACGGGTGCATTGATCCCCAGGGTTACATAGACCCGGTCGCCCGCGGCCACGAGGCGGCGGGCCAGCATGGTCGGTCCGCTTTTCAGGGGCCAGAGGTGGTGCATCCAGTCCTGGATATCCTTTTTCCAGAGAATCGTGCCGTTAAAGGCATCCCGCGCGACCAGTTTCCAGCGTGAGGGCATCTGGATGGAAATCCGGGAGCCCTCATCCATGATATAGAATACACGTCCGCCCGCAGAGACCATCGCGCTCATGCTGGCCATGCGGTCGTGATGGCGGGACCATCGCGGGGAGCCCAGCCACTGCATGTGTTTCGGCGGGCTCACTTCCGTATCCTGAGCGACGGCATTCCCCCCCGCGTCATGCAGGTAATGGGTCCACTCATCAATGCTGTCCGGCCAGGCCTTTTTCGTGGTTTCCCAATTGACGCCCTGCTTGACCATGGC
>JAPYUI010000319.1:1593-3144 GCA_029936175.1 Kiritimatiellia bacterium | reverse complement strand
TGGCGGTGGAGCACCTTGCCGGTGTTCAACTCGACCCGGTGACCCGTGCGAAGTTCTGCCAGCGCGCCGAGCACGGCTGGGCCGGCGTACCCTGCGGTATCATGGATCAGTTAGCGGTTGGTGCCAGCGAGGCAGGGCATGCCCTGATGATCGATTGCCGGGATCAATCGATGGAAGCGGTAGCCTTTCCGGCAGACGTCGCGGTGGTGGTTGCGGATACGCAGGTGACGCACGCGCTCGGCGACGGGGAATACAGGAAGCGTCGCGCTGCCTGTGAAGAAGCATCAAGGCACTTCGGCGTAAGCACCCTGCGGGAGGTGAGCCTTGACCAGGTCCTTTCCGCCGCTGATGCCCTCGGCGACCGCTTGTTTCGTCGCGCACGCCACGTGGTTTCGGAGATCGCCCGCGTCCCCGCCTTTGCCGAGGCCTTGCGCCTTGGGGCCTTTGAAACGGTTGGGAAATTGATGCGGGCCAGCCACGATTCCCTGCGCGATGATTTTGAGGTGAGCTGTGCCGAGCTCGACACCCTGGTGGATGCCGCGTATACCTTCGGAGCGGACCAGGGCCTGATCGGCTCCCGGATGACCGGCGGAGGCTTTGGCGGTTCGACTGTCAGCCTGGTGCATGCAGCAGCGACCGAAGACCTGATACAGCACCTGGAACGCAGCTACGCAGCCCGGTATTCGCGCGCGGCCAAGCTATTTTCCATCCAGGCGGCACCCGGGGCCCAGATTCTCTAATCGGAGTACCTATCATGAAAACAATGATCCTTATGCTGTTTACGCTCGTGACCTGTGCATCCCAGGGGCAAGTGCCCCTCGTGGACCACTGGAAATACACCTTGCGCAAGCCCGCCGACAACTGGGCCCAGCCGGCATTTGACGACACGAGCTGGCAGGCGGGACCGGGTGGCTTCGGGACGCGCTCGACCCCCGGGGCACGGGTGGGCACCAACTGGGGGAACAGTCAGATCTTCCTGCGTAAACGCTACGTGCTGAAATCGGTTCCCGAGAAGGCGGCCCTCCTCATTCATCACGATGAAGACGCCCAGGTTTACATCAACGGGAAGCGCGTCGGGGCCTTTGCAGGATACCTCGATGCATACAAGGTCGTCCCCCTGACTGCGGCACAGCGGAGTGCATGTACGACCGGAAGGAATGTTCTCGCGGTGCGTTGTGTTCAACGGACGGGTGGGCAGTTCATCGATGTTCACCTGGTCGATGCGGACAAGGTGCCGAAGCTGCCGCGACCCAAGCGGGGTACAAAACCCTTTCTGTCAGACCTTGTCACGTCCTGGGGTTCCGAGGTCAGGCCCGAGAATGCCTGGACCGAGTATCCGCGCCCGCAGCTGGTGCGGGAAGCATGGCAGAATTTAAACGGTCACTGGGACTACGCGATTACCCCGCTTAAGCAGCAGGATCCACCGGCGGAGTGGAAGGGGAAAATCCTCGTGCCTTTCGCGCTGGAGTCGAAGCTTGGGGGTGTGCAACGCCTCCTGGAGACGGACGAGGCGCTTTGGTACCGCCGGGTTTTTACCCCGTCGGGAAAGGG
>JAPYUI010000319.1:0-1493 GCA_029936175.1 Kiritimatiellia bacterium | reverse complement strand
CAGGTCTCGGGAATCTGGCAGACGGTCTGGCTGGAATCCGTCGGCTCCAGTTATATCGAGGACCTGACCCTGGGCAGCGATGCGCGTACGGGGCGCCTTAACGTGCGGGTGGATATATCAGGCAAAACCTTCGGGCAAAAGGTCAAGGTCGTGGTCAAGGATAAGGCCAAGGCGCTGGTTGAAGCCTCGGGGGAGGGCCCGGCCCTTTCGCTCGTGGTGCCGGATGCGAAGCTGTGGTCGCCCACCTCGCCGCACCTGTATGACCTGGAAATTAGCCTGATGGACCCGTCCGGCCGGGTCTTGGACCGGGTGCGTTCCTACGCCGGCATTCGCAACGCGGGCCAGGCACGCGACAAGGATGGGCAATTGCGATTCACCCTCAACGACGAGGAAATATTCCACTGGGGTCCCCTGGACCAGGGTTGGTGGCCGGATGGCCTGCTGACCCCGCCTTCCGACCAGGCTATGCTCTTCGAGATCCGTTTCCTGAAGGCCGCCGGGTTCAACATGATCCGCAAGCATATCAAGGTGGAGCCGCGGCGTTATTATTATCATTGTGACAAGCTGGGCATGCTGGTCTGGCAGGACCAGGTGAGCGCGGGAAAGAATCCCGCCTGGACCCGCCTGAAACCCCAGCCGAAGGATGCCAAGTGGCCGGAGGAGCATCACCTCCAGTTCATGACCGAGCTGGAGCGCATGATCGATACCCTGGAGAATCACCCCTCCATCGTGGTGTGGGTGCCCTTTAACGAGGCGTGGGGGCAGCACCGGACGATCGCGGTCGGGGAGTGGACGGTGCGGCGTGACCCCAGTCGCCTGGTCAATGTGGCCAGTGGCGGCAATTTCTGGCCGGTGGGACATATCGTGGATGCACATGCTTATCCGCACCCCGTTTTCCCCCTCGATCCCGGGCGCTTTGACCAGCGCTTTATCAAGGTGATGGGTGAATTCGGGGGCCACGGGTGGCCGGTTGTGGGACATCTCTGGGACAAGAGCCGAGCCAACTGGGGTTATGGTGGCCTGCCCAAGACCATCGATGAATACAAGGCCCGTTACGTGGAATCGATTGAGCGCCTGGTGAAACTGAAAAGCCAGGGCATCGCAGGGGGCGTTTACACGCAGACCAGCGATGTCGAGGGTGAGATTAACGGCCTGTTGAGTTACGATCGGAAAATCCAAAAATTGAGTGCCGAGCAATTAGCCGATATCCATCGCAAGGCGGGGGTGCTGGCGAAGTGAAGGGCGAATCCTGGAGGGCTAATTCGATGTGCGTACAAAAGATACTGCTTGTTCTTCTCGTCCTGGGCGCAGGTACACGTGCTGTTCATGCTGCCGGGTCACCCAATATCATCCTCTACATGGCGGATGACATGGGCATGGGGGACACGAGTGCCTTCCAGGATTTCACCGGGAATGCGGATGCGGAGCAGTTGCACACCCCGAACATGGAGCGGCTCGCCGGGATGGGTGTTCGTTTTACCGATGCCCATACG
>JAPYUI010000318.1 GCA_029936175.1 Kiritimatiellia bacterium | reverse complement strand
TCAACTCCGTCGGCCAAACCTTTCTCAGCACCACCATGCGCTGCCTGAAGTGCCACGACCACAAGTTCGACCCCTTGCCGACGCGCGACTATTACCGGTTCTATGCCGTCTTCGCCGGCACCCAGCTCGCCGAGCGTCCCGCCTCCTTCCTCCCCGGGGAAAACCGCAGCGACTTTGGGCCGGGCCGGGCCATGACCGAGCACCTGCTCGCATTTGCCAGGGAAAAGAAAGACGAAATAACCGCCAAGCGCGAGAAGGCCGCCCGCCGGTGGTATGCCGAGAACGGCCTTCCCTACAAGGACGCCGCAGGCCGAAAAGGCGACCCCGACGAGAAGAAGCCGCCGCGCCATGCCGGGCTCGACCACGTCGAGCAGGGCCGCCTCAAGGTGCGCGAGCAGGATGACTGGATCTGGACACGCCGCCTCGAGCGCTACCAGCCCATGGTGCAGGGCGTCTACAACGGGCCCGACCGCGTCGGCAACCTCAATGCCCGCTCCCTGCGGATGCCGCGCAAGACAAACCAGGATTGGCGTCCCGACAGCCGCATCCTCATGGGCGGGGCCTTGCTCGCCCCGGGCGAGCAGGTGGAACCCGGCGTCCTGAGTGCCCCCGGCATACCCGTGTCCCTGGAAGCAGGCGCGGACCCCTATGTCATCTCCAGCGCGTTGACGGGGCGGCGCCTCGCCCTGGCCCGCTGGATTGCCCACCCCGATAACCCGCTCACCGCGCGCTCCATCGTGAACCGCGTGTGGCAGCACCATTTCGGGAAAGCCCTCGCCGCAAACCCGAACAACTTCGGGGCCAAGGGCGGCAAGCCGACGCATCCCGAGCTGCTCGACTGGCTGGCGGCCGACTTCGTGGAGCACGGGTGGCGGTTCAAGCGACTGCACCGCATGATCATGCTCTCGCGGACCTATCGACAAGGCGGAAGCCATCCCGACATGGAAAAGCTCCTGGCCGAGGACCCGGACAACCATCTTTTCGCCTATCGCGAGCCCCGTCGCCTCACCGCGGAGGAATTGCGGGACGGTATATTGAAGACAACCGGGGAACTGAACGTGAAAATGGGCGGGGTTCCCATCATGCCGGAGATCAACATGGAGGTGGCCTTGCAGCCCCGCATGATCCAGTTCTCCATCGCGCCCGCCTACCAGCCTTCCCGCACCCCGGCAGCGCGCAACCGGCGCACCATCTACGCCTACCGCGTGCGCGGCCAGGCCGACCCCTTCCTCGAGCTCTTCAACCAGCCCAACCCGAACAACTCCTGCGAGGCGCGCGATGCCGCCGCGGTCACGCCACAGGCCTTCACCCTGCTCAACAGCGCGGTCATGAGCGACCGGGCCATCGCCTTCGCCCTGCGGGTGGAGAAGGAATTTGACACGGTGCACCTCCAGGTCAAGCGAGCCGTCCAGCTCGCCCACGGGCGCGTGCCGGACAAGGTGGAGTGGGAACGGCTCAAGCAATACGTGGTGGAAATGAGGGCGTACCATGCCCGGCATGACCCGGGGCCGGTGAGCTACCCCACCAGGGTGAGGCGATCGCTTGTCGAGGAACTCAGCGGGAAACCCTTCGAATACGAGGAGATCCTGCCGGTCTTCACGGATTACATCCCGGATAAAAAGCCGGCGGAGGTCGGCCCCGATACCCGGGCCATGGCCGATCTGTGCTTGCTCCTGTTCAACGCAAATGAATATATGTACGTGTACTGATATGGAACCGAACCTTTCAACCGGCCGGGTCTCCCTGCGCCGCCGCGATTTTCTCTACGGGCTGGGCCCCTCCCTGGGCGCCCTGGCCATGACCGACTTGTTGGCCGACGAGGTGCCCGGCCCCTTGGCTCCCAAGAAGCCGATGCACGATGCCCGGGCCAAGGCGGTCATCATGCTCTTCATGGAAGGCGGTCCCAGCCAGGTGGATACCTTCGACCCCAAGCCCGGCCTGAACGCCCGGCACAAGGAGGAATCGAAGCGCACCGCGGGCCTGGCCAACGGCTTCCGGTTTTACGTCGGCAGTCCCTTCGAATCCCGCAAGGTGGGCCAGTCGGGCCTCGACATGAGCGACCAGTGGGTGCACCTGGCCGATCCCGAGGTCGCCGACGAGCTCTGCAATTACCGCGGTTGCCAGGCCGAGTCCCTGAACCACCCCGAGGCCCTTTTCCACCTGAACACCGGGAGTCGCCTCGGCGGCGACCCCGCAATCGGTTCGTGGGTCAACTACGGCCTCGGCTCGGTCAACCAGAACCTGCCCGGATACGTGGTGATGACCGAGCTCGCCCTCCCCCAGGGCGGGTCCCGTAACTGGAGCAACGGGTTCCTCCCCGCCCAGTACCAGGGAACGCGCCTGCGCCCCACCGGTTCCCCCATTCTCAACCTGCAGTCACCCGCCCACAAGACGCGCCGGCACCAGCGCCGGGCCCTCGACGAGCTGGCTTTCCTCAACCAGCGCCACGCCCGGCAGCATCCCGAGCACACGGACCTCGCGGCCCGCCTGGAGAGTTACGAGCTGGCCTACCGCATGCAGATGGAGGTGCCCGGCGTGATCGACCTCAAGGGCGAACCCGAGAAGGTTCGCGAGGCCTACGGCATGAACCAGCAGGAGACCGCCGCGTTTGGCCGGCAATGCCTCATGGCCCGCCGCCTGGTCGAGCGGGGGGTCCGCTTCGTGCAAATCTTTTCCGGCGGCTGGGACAGTCACGACTACCTGGAGCGGGGCCACTCCGCCCGCATCAAGAGCGTGGACAAGCCCATGGCCGCCCTGATCAAGGACCTCAAGCAACGCGGCATGCTCGAGGAGACGCTGGTCGTCTGGACCGGCGAATTCGGGCGCACCCCCGACAACAACCGGCGGGGCGGGGTCTATGCCCTGGGCCGGGGCCACAACGTCGACGCCATGACCATGCTGCTGGCGGGGGGCGGCGTGAAGAAAGGGGCCATCGTGGGGGCCACGGACGAGATCGGGGCGGCGGCCACCGAAGTGGTCCACCCCATCCGCGACCTGCACGTCACCCTGCTTCACCTGCTCGGCCTGGATGACAACAAGCTGACCTACTTCCACGGCGGTCGGTACAAGCAGTTGTCGCAGTTCGGCGGGCGGGTGATTCCCGAGCTGCTCGCCTGAGGCATTGGGCGGAAAAGGGCGTCCCGGG
>JAPYUI010000317.1:1272-3146 GCA_029936175.1 Kiritimatiellia bacterium | reverse complement strand
GCGTCGGTCTGGAAGGTCGGGAGAAAACGATAATAGACCTGCAGGCTGAGTGCCGCGAGGGTGGTGCAATATACCGGTCCACGTTTCTCTACCTCCTTTGGCAACCAGCTTCCATCCTTCTTCTGGGACTTTACCAGCAGGGTGGCAATCTTCGGGTTCCAGTTATGCCAGGTGCTTCCGCCCTCGTGGAACTTGGCCTGCGTGATATAGTAATACGCATACAGCGGATGCCGACTGACCCCAACGTAGGTGGCCTGCGTCTTTTCCATTGCGGCCAGGCCTTTCAAGGTCAGCGGATCCTTTGGCGCACCGAGCAGTTGCATGCACAATACGCCCACGCCCGTCATGCCGATGTCCCCGTTGCCTGGGCTGGTGTAACCAAACTTGCCCGTGCTCGGCTTGGCCATCGCCTTGAAACCGGGCACCGCCTTCTTCAGGGCTCGCGGCAAGCCCTCCACCTGGGCCCCCGCGATTTTCCCGGCCTTGAGCGCCTGGGCGGCCCACCCCATGACCGAGGTGTCTGTACGGGCCTTGTCATCCCAGTGGTAATCCCAACCTCCGCCTTTTTGCTGTCCCTCGATAATAACCTTCAAGTTGCCTTCCATGGCGTCCTTGAGTGCGGGCACGCGCGTCATGCCGAAGGCCTCGGCAATGGCGTAGGTGCCGATGCAATGTTCATAAACACTGCTGTGACCGGCCCCCTTGATACCAAATTGGTGTTGGTCGTTGCATTGCGAGAGCAGGTACTTGATGGCCTTTTCCACCGTGGCACCGTAGCGCTTGGAGTCCGGGGTCTCCCCATGCGCGAGGAAGGTCAGCAGGCCAAGGCCGGTGTGCCCTATTTTCGCTCCGTTATTCCAGGAGCCATCTGAATGCTGGTTCTTCTTCAGCCACTCCAGCGCACGCCGAACGGCCGCCTCGGTCAAGCCCCCGTACTTCCCGGCATACTTCCCAAGCATGGCCTTGCGACCGATGGCCGTCCGCCCAAAGAGCAGGCCCTTCATGATAACGGGACTGTCGATATCGCTCATGAGGTCGAGGTTCTGCAGGTCGACCTCGGTGGTGGTCTCGGAAACCGTCTCCGTCTCCGTGTTCTCCATCGTGATCGGTTCGTCGGTCATGGTGATCTCCTCGATATCGCTGAGATCCTCCAGTTCCTCAATCTCGTCGTCGAGCAGTTCCTCGATCTCGATGTCCTGGGTCTCCATCATCACGACCTCGATCTTGGCGTCGTCACGCTGCTGGATAAACTGGACAAAGCGGATGAGCAGGAACACCAGGATTACGTGAAAGACAATCGATCCAACCGGACCCCATACGTGTTCCTTGATTTTCTGCCCCAATGTTTTTTCAGTCATATCGTTACCTCGATGTGCATCCGCTCGTCATCCAGCCGACCCGTGTGATGTTCTTGCGCTTTCTATAGGTGTAAGCCACGCTGTATGCCTTGTCACAAGGTACAGGGTCTTTTTCCCTTGCGAAAGTCCATTCAGGCATTTTTTTAAGGAAAAAACTGCTTCCGGGGAGCATCAACGCTGGAAAACCACCATGCGTGCGGGACCCATCTCCTTCTCGCCAACCCGGATAACCGACTGGATGCGCGCGGGCCCCTTAGGCAGGGAAAGGCCCTTGAAGTGAATGCGGTCAGCGGGCTGGTCGACCCGATGCTCCCAGCTGTCCTCGCCAATGGTCAACAGGATGTGGGCCTGGGTTGCGGTTTCCCGAAGCACAACATCCACATCGAAGACGCGCTTCTTTTCGATGTGCACCAGCCACTCCCCGTTCGCCCCCCAGCCGCTTCCCGTGATCTTGCGCCAGTCCTGGTGCGTCAGGTGGGTTTCAGTTTGCGCCGGGTTGCCGAGGACAATCCGCGG
>JAPYUI010000317.1:0-1172 GCA_029936175.1 Kiritimatiellia bacterium | reverse complement strand
TCGAGGATGGTGGGAAAGAGGTCGATATGGGCGGCCAGGGGAGCGAAGGTCTGCCCCGCCTTGACATGGCCGGGCCATTCCACCAACAGGGGTGAACGGATCCCACCTTCGTATACATCGGTCTTCATGCCGCGGTAGTTCATGGTATAGCGCTTGCCGTTCGGACCGTTGTCGTGGAAATAGATGAGCAGGGTGTCCCGCTTCATCCCGGTCTGCTCGAGGAAGGCGTCCAACTTGCCCATGTTTTGATCGATGTTCTCGATCATCGCATAGATACGGGCGGTTTTATCGTCGAGACCGCGATCCAGGTACGCGCGGTACAGTTTTTCCGGCACATCGTGAAAGGGTCCGTGGGGTGCGTTCGTCGGAAGGTAGGTGAAACAGGACTTCCCCGACAACTCCGTGCGGCGCATCCATGCAATGGCCCGGTCAAAGAACACGTCGGTACAGTAGCCCTCGGACGGCACGGTTTCCCCGTTGTGGCTCAACAGGGGATTGGTGTAGCGGCGCGCGTTCTCCGGGGGTTCTGCCGGTTGTGCCAGTCCACCACCCCAGCATACCAGGCTTTCATCGAAGCCCTGATCCATGGCCCGCATGGGATACGCATCTCCGAGGTGCCATTTGCCAAAGATTCCCGTGGCATAGCCGGCATCGCGCAGCACTTCGGCAATCGTTTTCTCCGAGGGGTCCATCATGGCCCGCCCCCGCCAGGTATCGACGACCCGCGTCCGGTAGTTGTACCGGCCGGTCATGGTACAGGCACGCGTAGGCGCGCAGACCGGATGCACATAGAAGTTTTCCATTTGGGCCGCGCGCGCGGCCAGAGCATCGATGTTCGGCGTCCGGATCGCCTGGTTACCCATCACACCCAGGTCACCTATCCCCATGTCGTCGGTCAGCACCATGATGACATGGGGTTTTTTCGGTGCACGCCACAGGGCTTCCAAGGCACCGAGCGTTACCTCGGTTTCGCGGGAATGTTTACCGACTCGATCGCACACCTGCAAAACGACGGAATCGCCTGGCTCTTTCCTGCGAATCGCATCTAGTGCATCCCCCACGAAAGCCAGGGGGCGGCCATCCAGTTCCGTAATGACATGCCATTCCTCCACCCCCGCCCGGGCAAGCGCCCCACCCTTCTTTAACTGGCGAACAATCAAACCGTGGTCTCC
>JAPYUI010000316.1 GCA_029936175.1 Kiritimatiellia bacterium | reverse complement strand
TGGCGGCCGTGCTCAAGTCTATAATCGCAAGACGTCGATGTAGCAGGTCGACCACGGGGCGGTTTTCCAGCTCAAATCGCCGATGGCCCTTGCCGTCCGGTCCTCGGTGTCGCATGGATGCATCAATGCGTTCGCAGGCCTCGGGTGGGAGGCCGGAAGGGGTGATTGCTCCAAAAATGCCGCACATCGTATGCTCAGGATGCGTTGCTGCTGGCGGAGTTCGTCGATTTATTCCAAGCACGAACCCCTTGGAGCAGGCTGACGCCCATCATTGCCAGGAACACCGTCAGGCTGATGCGGAAACCGTTTAAGGTGGCCTTGGGCCGCTGGTATTCCATGCGGATCGTGTGAGCGCCCGCAGGTACGCGAACGCCGCGCATGATGTGATTCGCTCTGAAAAGTTCGGCCGGCTGGTCATCGATCGTAACCTGCCATGACGTGTGGTACGCATCGTTCAGCAGTAGAACCGCTTCGGTCCTGGCGGTGGCGATCAGCTCGATGATGTTGAATTCGTAACGGGTGACCTCGACCGGTTCGGTACCCGTACCCGTGCTGCCCGGGGTGTTGATCTCCGGCGGCACAAGGACGGTCTGTTTGGGATTCCAGCCGGGCGCCGCAAGGCGCTTTAAGGTGGAGGCTTCATTCAAGGGCTCCCAGGTATAGTAGAGCAGGGCTTTCGGAAGCGCATCCTTGTATTTCAATAGCGCGAACGTGTTCTTGGCGTTGTCGGTGAAGGCGTAACGCCCGTTCACTTCCTGAAAATATCGATCCACCTCAAAACTGGGTGAAGCACCCAGTTGTGTCACCAACTGTGGTGGCGCAATCACGGTTCCGGTGTTGGTCAACTGCCAATATCGCAGCGCATTTTTCTGGAGGGCTTGGGCAAAGACGATTTGTTCCTCGGGGGGGCGGATGTTTCCGGGTTGCTCCAGGAGGGCGACGCGGTGGTGGAGGAAGCTGAACCAGCGCCAATCGTGTTTCTGTGGCGCACCCAGGCGATAGCTCGTTCGCTGCAGGCCATAGGTGTTGATCTGGTCGGCCACCGGGTTGGGTCCGTTCCAGGAAGCGAGGTCCTTTGTTCGGATGTAGCGTTGAGAGACGCTGATCAGGTCGAGCGAGAGAGCCGCGATAACCACGATCGGCAGGACGCGGGCCGTCCAGCTTTTCTGGCTCTTCCAGGAGATCATAAACGCGATCCCGGTCACGAGAAAGAGCAGGCTCGCATGTCCGAAGGACCCGGCCATCTGGTTGGCAAAGGCCTTGGCATAGGCGCCTCGACCGATGCTGTTCCAGTAGTCGGCGAGGGGGCCGTTGGTGGACCCGTAGACCAGCAGCAATAACAGCATGAGGCCTGCCAGGGCCAGGCAGGTGCTCCCGGTAATCAACAGCAGTTTCTTGCCTGCGGTCGCGGTCGCTTCCTTGCTGCGTAGAACGAGCAGTTGAATCCAGGTCGCAAGGCCAAGGGCGAAGAGTATGTTCAGGCAGACTTCGACCAGGTGGATGAATTTGACCGGTGCCCGGATGCGGTTCACAACGGGCAGGTTATAAATGATCTTATAGAGTGGGGTATAGCGACCGAAGGAAAAGAGGATGCAGAGGATCAGGGCGATGAGCCAGAACCATACAAACCAGCGCCAGGTCTTTGCCGCTTCATCACGATTACTCCAGCTCGCAGGTCCGATAAAATACAGGATGGCAAAAAAGGCAAAGCCGATGGGGATCACCCCCAGGTACACCGTATGCTGACGGTAGTTGAGCTGGCCCGCCAGCTGTCCGAGCGCGGTATTCACCTGCTGCTTTTGTTCCGGCGTGAGGTTCGGGTTACTCGCCAATCCCTTGATGCGGTTGAACTCGGCCTTCCACCGCATCGGCATACCCAGCTTACCCCAGTAGGGGACAAAGCCCTTGATGGGTTTGGCACCGATTTGCTCAGGCGACGTGGATTCAACCCCGTACACACATGGCGCGATAAATTCCAGGGCATCACTCGGGGGTAGACTCCAGTTGGTGGCATAGGCCCACTTCTGCTCCGGGGTGTCGCCGCGCATTTTGTCCCGACGCTCGACGACTTCGCCCTTGCTGAAAAGGTACGTATAGGTACCTGCACTCATCATCGCGAAAATAATACCCGCGAGGGCGGCCCCGCCAAGCAGCCGGGCAACATATTTCCCGACCTGTTCTGCTGGCCGCTCTCGAATCAGGATAACGAGGCCGTAAGCTGCGCCGAGAAGACCGAACAGAATCATCTTGTCCGGTGAGCCGGAGCTCATGCCGATACCGGCACAGAGCCCCGCCATCGCCAGTTGATACAGACTCTCGGAGCGGATTCCGCGATCAATGAACGCCAGCATGAATACGGCGTAAGGCATCATGTCGAAGGTCACCCGGTGTCCGGCGGATATCAGGGTGAAGGTGTAGCCGGAAAAACTCAGACCCAGGGCGGCGGCCAGCGCGGGCCATCCCGTGATGCTTCTACCACGCAGAAAAAAGACCATGGCGCAGGCGAGCAGGGCCGTGTCGAAGAGGTAGGTGAAGTCGTGATACGCCGATGATGGCATGAGCCAGGCCAATAGCCGGTGTGGATGAAAAAAGGTCTGATAGGGCGCTCCCAGGCCGAAGCTATTCCAGATGCCGCTGAATGAATCGCCGAGGACCTTCTGGTAGTCTTTGATGTAGAAGGGCGCCGAGTCCAGGGAGACCAACGTCGAGCCGGTAAAAAGTGGCTGACTGAAAATAACCAGGAGAACGGCGGTGTAAATGCCGATACAGAGTAGATTTTTCCGGTTAAAGTTGATGCGATTTGGGTTCCGGTTGGATCGTTGAAAGGGAGCGGTAACACGTAATCAAGTCCTGATCAATACGCGTCTTTCGAAGGTGCTTTTCGGCAAATTCGATGTTCCATGCCAAGGGCGTAGCTCCCTGCTGTTCCGCGAAGGTGAGGGCTTCCGGCCAATCGTTTTCATCCGCAACCAGAAACGCATTCTCCTTATGATATGCAATCCCCTCGTACTGGGGCAGCCGGGCCAAAATCGCACATTTTCCCATGGCCATGCTCTCGAAGAGCGTCTGCGGCATGCCATCTGAAATCGGGTAGTGGATTACGACATCGCCGGCGGCGAACAAGCCGGGCATGTCTGCGGAAGAAACCG
>JAPYUI010000315.1 GCA_029936175.1 Kiritimatiellia bacterium | reverse complement strand
GCGCATCGCGCATCGCCTGCATATCAATCAACGGCGGTTCTTTTCCCTCGGCATGGAAAACCGTGCACAGGAAGAGCAGGATGAAGGTGCGTCGTATTTTCATAGTTCAATACCTTTCAAAAGGACAAGCCTCAGCGCTCGTATACCCGCATGCGGTAATACCGCGCGTCAAGCGGACCGATCGGGCCATCGACCGTATCCATGAACGCGGCCCCGCCGGAAAACACCGGGCGGTTTGCGGGCACATTCCAGGGGGACCAGTTGATGAGGTCGTCGCTGATTTCCACCTCGAAGCCCGTATTCGGTTGTCGCAGGAAATGAACCGTGCTGGTGCTGCCATCGGCATTGAGGCTTATGCGCCAGGGCGGGTTCGCCACTTGCGGATTGGTCCGGGTGAGGAACTCGACATAGTTGTTTGCCGGGTCGCCATCCGGGTTGTCATCCACCTGCGCATCGGGGTGATCGACCGAGCCGAACTCCCGGATAGCCCAGTCGGTATAACTGGGGTGATTCGTGGCTTCCGTGTTGATCCAATCCATGAGGAGTTGAATGGCCCGCTGGTCGTGCAGGTTTGGCCCCAGGGGCGGCATGCGCCCGGCCCCGGATGCGGCCTGCAGACGATGAAGCAGCACGGAATTGGCCAGGTCCCCGGGGACGACCAGGCGCTTGGCCGGGTCGCCACCGCTCACCTGGACCGCTCCGTCTATCAGGCCGGTTTCGAACAGGGTCAGGGCCGCCCGGGTGTCGAAGGCCGCCGGGGTGGGCCCGTCCGCCTGGTGGCAGTGCACGCAATTGACGGCAAGGTAGGAGCGCACGCGGTACTCCAGGGACTGGCTCGGGTCATCCGGCCCGGCGAAGCGAGGCAGGACCTCCAGTTGCTCCACCGCTTGATCGAGGTAGCCCGCCTGGGAAAGGGCCCCCAGTTGGTTGGCCAGGGATCCGAAAATAGGCGCCTCCCGGTTCAATTGCCGGGTATTGAACGACAGGGCGAATCCACCGGACTCGGTATGGCAGTTGAGACAGGCATTCCGGCCGGGAATGGTCCAGGTTTGATCGATCGGGATCCCGCCGTCATCGATACTGTACACGATATTCGTGCCGCCTTCCGGCACGAGAAAAGCCTCGTCGCCCGCAGCGTTCCACGCGTAACTCAGGCCGTATACTCCGTCATCCCTTTTAACCAGCAAGCGCGTTTCGACCCGGGTGGCCGTCGCGGGATTTCCGCGCTTGAGTTCGAGATCGAAATGCTTCACCCAGACCGTTCCCGTGGGGGCCTCCCATGCCTCATTCGCTGAATAGCTAATCAAGGCCGGGCCCGGGGGCACCGAGAACCAACGCCGCTTCTGCGCATGGTCCTGCCAGGACGGAAGGTTCACCTCGTAGGCCACGATGCCCGGGTTCGGGCTCAAGTCCGACAGGTCCGCGAAGACCCCGGTACCCGAGAGCGTCGCGGGATAGCTGATCGCTTCCTGGCCGGAGGATGCAGCGAGCACCCAGATCATGTCATTGTTGTAATCGCACAACAGGATATCGCCATTGGATGGATCATAACCCAGGCCGACAATGCCGGTCTCGCTTGCGATGACACGGTCGACCAGGCCCCCGGGTTCCTCGAGCAAGGACCAGATGTTTCCAGTCGCATAATCCGCGACGATGTAGGCACCGTACAGGGCCGGCAGCTTAACCCCGCGACTGACCACGCCCCCGGTGATGGAGCGGCCGAGGCTACGGATACAATCCCAGATCGGGTCCTCGTATACCGGGTTGGCGGGCGGCGTCTTGGGCCCCGCGATAAAGCCCTCGCGATAGCCCCACCCGTAATTACCCCCCTTGACGACCTTGTTCACCTCTTCGCGCGCGCTCTGCCCGACGTCCCCGACCCAGAGTTCAGCCGTGACCGGGTCGAAGGCCATCCGCCAGGGATTGCGCAAGCCCACCGCGTAAAATTCCGTGATCACCTCGACGGGGTTCACCGATACGTCGTTAAAGCTGGTCGCGCCGACCCAGGGATTGTCGAATGGAACCTTGTAGTTGGCCGTACCCTGCCCGTTGATGGTCACCGAGGCATGCCCGTTCGGTTCCAGGTTCCCGGGCAGGCGGTCGACGTCGATGCGCAGGATGCCGGAAAAGAAGTCCTTGTCGATGCGCTGGCTGTTATTGCGGGAATCGTTCGACGCGCCCTCGTCACCCAGGCTGACGTAGAGGTACCCGTCCGGCCCGAAATGCAGGTCGCCCCCATTGTGATTGGAGTTCTGGTCGCGCTGGCTGAACAAGACCAGCTCGCTCCCCGCGTCCGCGAGTGCCGGGTCGGCCGAGACGGTAAACCGGGACAAGCGATCATGACGGTCGGCGCCGATATTCAAGGTGTAGAAGACAAAGAAATATCCATTGCTCGCATAGTCCGGGTGGAAGGCCATGCTCAGCAAGCCCTCCTCGCCGCTATCGATGACCGTGCTGCTGATATCCAGGAACACGGCGGTCGCCGGAACCGACACATTTGCTAAACGCTGGATGCGCCCGGATTTTTCCACGACGTACAGTTCCGTGGTGCTGCCCGGTGGGGAGCGCAGGGCCAACGGGTTGCTGAAACCCATGCCCGGGAATCGGTTCGCCAGTTCATAATCCGCCGCTGGCAGCTGCAGGGGCAGGTCCAGGCTAGTGTTGACGATGCGGGCCTCATCCGTGATATCCAGGGTGACGATTGCCTCCGGGCTGATCGCGCCGGCCTGGTCGCGGATCGTGTAGGTGAAGGTGTCCTGTCCCGTCCCGGCACCCGTGTGCGTGTAGCGCATTTCGCCGCGCTGGGTATCCACGAAAACCGAACCCGCAAGCGGTGCCTGTTCAAGCGTCAGGCTGCCTATATCCAGGTCGGAAAACCCGTTGGGATCCCCATCGTTTCGCAGGACGTGGAGAAGAACCTTGGCACCCGGGTTCAAGGTCGCCGCGTCATCTGATACCACCGGTGGCAGGGGCTCCGGCGGGCTGAGCTGCGCCCCCGGAAGAACCGTCTGGCCGCTCCCACCCGGTGGGGTCCAGGCCACGGCCAGGTTGTCCCCGCCAGCCCCTTCCTTGTGCAAAGCCTCGATGAAATAGAAGCGTCCCGATTCCAGCGCGATAGGGGCGGACTGCTGCTCCGGAAATTTCGTCCA
>JAPYUI010000089.1:6737-17487 GCA_029936175.1 Kiritimatiellia bacterium | reverse complement strand
CCAACAGGAGCCGGTGTGGCATGAGTGAACTCGAATCCCATATGCATGAAAATCGCGTGTTTGAACCCTCGGAAGCGTTCAGCTCCAGGGCACGTATCAAGAGCCTCGAAGCATATAAAACCCTGTACCAGCGTTCCATCGATGACCCGGAAGGATTCTGGGGCGACATGGCCGAGGAAAACCTCGAATGGTTCAAAAAATGGGACACCGTGCTCGATGCCGACTGGGATTCGATCGGCCAGCGGGAAGGGGCCTACGTCAAGTGGTTCGATGGGGGCAAAATCAACATTTCCTACAACTGTGTCGACCGTCACGTCCTCGCTGGAAACGGCGAACGTATCGCCATTCACTGGCAGGGCGAAGACCCAAGCGACACCCGTACCCTCACCTACGCGGAGTTGCAGGACGCCGTTTGCCGGATGGCCAATGTGCTGAAAGCCAACGGCGTGGTCAAGGGGACCACCGTCACCATGTACATGCCCATGGTTCCCGAGCTCGCCATTGCCCTGCTTGCCTGCGCCCGCATCGGCGCCATCCACTCGGTCGTCTTTTCGGCCTTCAGTCCCGATGCCCTCGCCAACCGGATGAACGACTGCGATGGCGAAGTGCTGTTCACCGCCAACGACAGCTACCATGGCGGAAAATCAATCAACCTGAAAGAAAAGGCTGACGTGGCCGTGGCCCAGTGCCCAGGCATCAAGAAGGTCATCGTTTATCGAAACGGCGAACTGGACGTCGACATGGTCGAGGGCCGGGACCTCTGGTGGCAGGAAGCCTGTGCCGATGCGAGCCCGGACTGTCCGCCCGAGGAATTGGACGCGGAAGATCCGCTGTTCATCCTGTACACGTCCGGCAGCACCGGCAAGCCGAAGGGCGTGCTTCATACCACTGCGGGATACCTGCTCTACACCCACCTGACCTGCAAGTACGTATTCGACATCCAGGAAGACGATGTCTTCTGGTGTACCGCCGATATCGGATGGATCACCGGCCACTCCTACCTGGTCTACGGGCCGCTTTCAATGGGGGCCACACAGGTCATGTTCGAGGGGGTGCCGACCTACCCGACGCCCGACCGCTTCTGGAGCATTAGCGACCGGTACAAGGTCACGATCTTTTACACCGCGCCAACCGCACTGAGGGCCCTCATGCGGTTCGGCGATGAATGGCCCAACAAGCACGACCTCTCGAGCATTCGCATTCTCGGAACCGTCGGCGAACCGATCAACCCGGAGGCCTGGATGTGGTATCACCGGGTCATCGGCAAAGAAAATTGCCCGATCATCGACACCTGGTGGCAGACCGAAACCGGCGGCCACATGCTGTTGACCATTCCCGGTGCCCACGCGACCAAGCCGGGTTCCGCCGGCATGCCCTTCTTCGGTATCGTGCCGAAGATCCTGCGGTCCGATGGCAGTGAGGCCAACGTAAACGAGGGCGGAAGCCTGGTCATCGCCCAACCCTGGCCCGGCATGATCCGCGGCGTCTACGGCGATCCGAAGAACGAGCTCATCCACAAGGTGTATTTCTCCACCTTCCCGGGAAATTATTTCTCGGGTGACGGCTGCCGGATCGACGAAGACGGCTACTACTGGTTGCTGGGGCGGATGGATGATGTAATCAATGTATCCGCCCACCGCTTCGCCACCGCTGAATTCGAAAGCGCGCTCGTCGCGCATGATGACGTGGCGGAAGCCGCGGTCGTCGGGTACCCACACGAGACCAAGGGCCAGGGCGTGTACTGCTACGTCACGCTGAAAGAAGGCATCGAAGGCAGCGAGGAACTCCGGACAGCGCTCATCCAGCGCGTGCGGAAAGACATCGGCCCGATTGCCAAGCCGGATAAGATTCATTTCACCCCGGCCCTCCCGAAAACCCGCTCCGGAAAGATCATGCGCCGGGTACTGCGAAAAATAGCCGAAGGCGACATCAGCAGCATCGGGGACACGAGCACGCTCGCGGATCCGTCGGTCGTGGATGCCCTGTTGGAAGGCCGACAGTAATACCGGATGCCTGGTCCCTGAACTTCCTATCCCAAAGCCTGGATGCACACTGGAATCTCGCTGCCGAGGATGCCCTCCTCAACCGCGGCGAACCCTGTGCCTTCTTCTGGCGCGCGCAAGACAGCGTCGTCATCGGAAAGAACCAGAATCCCTGGCTGGAATGCAACCTGGCCGCCATGGCCGACGACGATATCCCCCTCGCACGTCGCATCTCCGGAGGCGGGGCGGTCTTTCACGACCTCGGGAACCTGAATTACGCATTCATTGAACCCCGCGCCAGCTACGGCGCTGACCACACCTTCAACCGGGTCATCCGGGTCCTTAAGGAGCTCGGCGTAAACGCCGAACCCATGGGACGGAGCGGCATCGGCGTCGGTGGGAAAAAAATCTCCGGCAACGCCTTCTGCTATCGCAGGAACCACGTGCTCCACCACGGAACGCTTCTCTTGAGTGCCAACCTGGACAAGTTGCATCGCTACCTGGAACCGGGTACAATCGCCATCGACACCCACGCCGTTCGATCCGAACCCGCGCCCGTGATGAATCTCCATATCGACGCCGAGGAGATCATCGAGGCCTTCGGTGGCGGCATGCCCCTGCCCCGCCTGGATGTCGATGTCCCGCGCTTCACCCATTGGGACTGGACCTACGGCCAAACGCCGAAGTTCAGGCACAAGGGAGAAGTGTTCACAAGGGCACGGAATGCAGCGGGGCGGGCATTTAACCCGTAAGCTGCACGGGTAAAGGGTTCACCTTCCCGCCAGGGCCGCTAGACCATCTGCGCCTGCGCCACGATCTTCCCCACGAAAAACGGACCCAGGCGTTCGAGGTACTGCGAGGTCTGCACCGTCTTGCGCATACGCTGCACCAGGTGACTAAGCGGCATCAAATCCTTGCCGAGCAGGCCGATAACGAAATCGTTATCCGCCTTATCCAATCCATGACAGGCCAGCCGAACATCCTGGGCGAACCCGGCCTCGCCATACGCACGACCAATTGTCCCGTGCTCGCTGAGGATATTCATCTGCTCTTTGTGATCAAGTTGGGCAAAGGCGCCTGAACGCCGCAGGGGATACCAGACCGCCCAGTTGTTCTGCGGGTCGAGCAATCGCTGACGCGTACGATTGACCAGTACCTGCTCCAGGTCATGCTCGTAGCCGACCGCATAGGTTCGGCCAAACATGGTGAACTCAGGCTTCGGGGCCAGGTCAACAAAAGGCCCTTTCACCAGGAACGGACGGAGCTCGTCGACAAAGAAGGCCGGGTCCGTATGGAGCAGGACCAGCCCGGCACCACGCGGATCATTGAGATCGGCGTAAAGGGCGTACTCGAAGGAGGTGCCCGCGAGTGCTTCCTGCAGGGGATGCAGGTCCAACACCTCGCCAAAGGCCATAAACTGCACATACAGCCGTCGGTCGCTGTAGATGGGCTGGCCGCCCGGGTCCCGGCCCACTTCGCGAATTTCCGGATTTTCAAATTGTTCACCCATAAGACTTTGTGGTTTAAACCAATATACGGTGTAAGCAAGAGACATTTGATGGCAAAAACTTTCCCCCTCCTGGTTCTCGCGGCAGCCCTGCTCGGGGGCTGTATCGCCTCCCCCTACCAGCAACACCGCAGCCAACGCTACGGCGGGATGCGAAACAAGGAAACACTGCGCCCGACCGTCGCGGTAACCGATTTCGAAAACCGTGCAAATTTCAGTGGGCAATGGAACCTCGGCTCTGGATTCGCGGACGTCCTGGTGACCCACCTGATGGATACCGAGCAGGTCGTCGTGCTCGAGCGCAAGCACATCGAGAACGTCATCGGGGAAATCCGGATGCAGGAGTCCCCTTATTTCCGTGCCGAGGGCCAGGTCGAACGCGGGCGATTGAAAAATGCAAGCTACCTGATCCGGGGAGCCATCACCGACTTTACCGTGACCGGGGATGTCAGCGGTTGGTTTGCTTCGACCACGGCCATCTTGAAAGGCGGCATTTCCAAGGCGCGGGTTGCGCTGCATATCACGATCTCTGATGTCGAATCGGGGGAGATCATCGACTCCCTGAAAACAACCGGAAGCGCCTCGGCCGGATTCTTCAGCGGGGGCATCAAATACAACTCCTTCGCCTTCGGGGGCGATGCGTACTTTCGCACACCGCTCGGCCGGGCGACGGATGAAGCGATGCGCAAATCTATCCGGGAAATCCTGAAACGGCTCCCCACCCAGCAATGGAGCGGGCAGGTCGCCCAGGTCGACGGCCAAAACGTCATCATCAACGGCGGGCTGAACGTCGGGCTGACCCCGGGTACCCGCTTCGAGGTTCGTTCGTTTCCACGTACCATTACCGACCCGGCAACCGGCAACGTGATCGAGGTCATCCCCGGCGGCATGAGTGGGATCCTGAAGGTCGAGATCGTGAAGAACCTGTCCGCACATTGTACCTTGATGCAGGGTCGGGCAGAACGCGGAATGATACTGGTACGGGTGGAGTAGGCCTCAGACCCCGGGCCTCAGCCGATCCAGCCCCCACTGCGCGTGCTCACGTACCAGCGGCTCCGGATCCTGCAGGGCGTGTTCCAGTGCCGGGATGGCCTCTGGCAAGCCGGAATTCCCCAGGGCAACCGCCGCATTCCGCAACAGGCCCCGCCGTTTCGTCCGCATGACCGGCGTTCCCGCATAGCGCTCGAGGAAGGCCCGGTCATCCAGGTACATCAATTCATCCAGGCGCGGAGCCACCCAACCGGGATCATACTTCAACCAGCGCCCCTTGTCCGCCGGGGAGCCTTTCTGCACCCAGGGACAAACCGTCTGGCAATCATCGCAGCCAAAGATCCAGTTACCCATTTTCGGGCGGAGCGCTTCCGGGATGGCTTCGCGAAGCTCGATGGTTAAATAGGAGATGCACAAGCGGCTATCCAGGATGTAGGCCGCGGGAAAAGCGTGGGTCGGACAGGCATGAAGGCACCGCTCGCAGTTGCCGCAGGTCCCCTGTACCGCCTGGCCTTCCGGTGACTGCCAGTTCAGCGTGGCACCGTCGTCGGTCGCGGGCTCATCCGGCTCCAGTTCGACGGTCGTGAGCACCTCGCCGAGGAAACAATACGAGCCGTGCAAGGGATGAATCAGCAAGGTGTTCTTGCCCACGAATCCCAGCCCGGCCTGCGATGCGAAATCGTGTTCCAACACCGGACCGAAATCGACATAGGTGCGCGTCTGCGCATCCGGCGACTCGGCCACGATGAAGGCCGCCAGTTCCTTGAGCATGGGCTGGATGACCTTGTGATAGTCCCGGCCCCATGCATAACGCGCGATCCGCCCACGCATCGGGTCGTTCCAGATTTCCGGCTCCGGGTCCTGGACGTAATAGGACAAGCCGACCACGACCAGCGAGCGTGCTTGCGCTAGAAGTTGGCGCGGATCCGCACGACGTTCAGGCTCCTGCTTGAGCCATTCCATGCTTCCCTGGTAACCCCGATCGAGGTATTCAGCAAGGGCTTCCGCATGCAGGGCGCGCCTCGCAGGCACAATGCCGACCAGGTCAAACCCTATTTCCCGGGCTTTTTCCTTTATCCGCTGGCTCAAGGTCATCCAGGGGGACTCCAAGTTGCGGACACTCTGTGATTGGCAGGGGGCGGCATTGATGTACGATATACGCCTGTTTTTCGGTTTAATCCATGGTTTACGAACGCCTCGTCATAATACTTGCCGCGCTCATCGGAGTCGTCATCGGAACGTACATCACGTTCAAGTCCGGGAACCCCGGTTACATCCTGGGCTTTTCGGTTCTCCCCTTTGCCATTCTACTCATCGGGAAAGCCCGCCTGCTGTTCATCTTTGTCGTCATAGCCTTCATCAGCGGCCTGCGTATTCCTTTTCTGCCGGGCCAGTTAACCATGTTCCAGATTCTCGCCATGGTCCTGGGCACACTCCTGATGCTCGCACGGATCATCAATAAAAAGCCCAACGAACTGAGCGGACAAATCCGTATCTGCCTGATCGCCTTCGGCATCATCCTCATCTTCACCATGATGGTCCGCGGGGCCGGCTTCAAGATGTTCGGCGACTATAAATGGGGCGGTACGCGTTACATCAGCCTGTTCATCACCATGTTGTTTATCTATTTCTCGACCACGGTCAAATTGAGTGAGAAGCAATGGTCGATTGCGATCATCGGCATGATGCTTGCCGCCTGCCTGCCCATGCTGGCAGAAATGCTCTTCCTGTTCTCCAAGGGAAAAATAAACCAGCATTATTATTTCTTCCAGTTTGCCGGATCGACGGGGGCCCAATTCGGCAACTTCATGGAGCAGCAGGAACAGGGCCGCGTGCAGACCGCGGGCGCTGCCGGAGCGATGATCTTCCTCATCCCTTTTCTGCTCATGAAATTCAAAGGGATGAACCGGATCTTCTACCTGGCCCTCCTCCTGGTCAGCTCCATCCTCGTGGGCCTCTCCGGACACCGTGCCGGGTTTGTGATGAACCTGATGTTTCTCCTCGTCTACACCTTCGTGATCTGGCACAGGAACCTGGCTAGATACTTTCTCGTTGTCGGAATTACCTGTTTCTTCGGCCTGATTATCGTGATCGCCATCGGTGACCGACTGCCCTTCGCATTCCAGCGCGCCCTTTCCTGGGTTCCCTTCGTGGAATTCGATCGCGCGGCCGAACTGTCTGCCCAGGGAACCACGGACTGGCGCATCCAGGTATGGAAAGATGCCCTCTACGAAGTGCCCCAGTACTTCTGGATCGGCAAGGGATACACCTTTGACCACCATGCCCTGGACGCCTTGCGCCTCAGCAGCGGCATCGACTATACCCGCAGGTGGGCCTCCATGTCTGTCGCCTATCACAGTGGACCGCTCAGCCTGCTCATCGGCATGGGCATACAAGGCCTCATTGTGGGATCCCTCATCCTCCTCTTTGCGGTGCGTCAACACTGGAGGCTCGTTCGAAGCAGCTGGCACAGCCCGACGCTCCAGCGACTGCACCTGGTGCTCGCGGTGAAATTTTTCACCATGATTGTGGCGTTTTATTGCATCTACGGTGACGTCTACCTGTCCTTCCCCAATTTCTTCGTCTACATGGCGATCCTGGCGGGCTTGCGGCTCAGCGACCAACGGCTTGCACCGGCACCGGTCGAAGAACCCGAAGCCGCCCCGGATAAGGCTTCCCGCCTGATTCGCACGGGCGGAACGGGCCTGGGACCCCGAGGCGCAACCGCCTGACGGGTGGCCGCTCCTCCAGCATCCCTCACCGCTCAAGCAAGGCTGCCAATGCCCGTTTCAGCTCGGGCAGGCGGCGTGGATTCAGATGCATCTTGTCCGTAAACGCAGTATCTTCCAGGACGATCATCTGATCGAAATAGTGGGCGAAATGCTCGGACAGGCCCGCCTGCTCCAGGATGCTGCGGGATACCCGATAGCCCTTGGATGCATCGTATCGCGCACGCGAGACCGGCGGACTCACAAATACGACTCGCTTTCCACGCGCTTCGACCAAGCTCACCAAGTGGTGGATATGCTCAACCGCATAACGCGACGCCTCGCGTACATCGCGCTCACCATGAGGAATCGTATCGTGCTTCCCCGAACCCCATCCATAATTTACATCCGAAAAGGGTAGGAATTTTGCCAGTACATGGCGACTGAATACTCCCCATCGGTGACGCGCCACCTTTTCATCCGTGATCGGCAGGATGTACGCACGATTCCCCTTGCTGTAAAAAGGCTTCACATAATTGTTGAAGGTCATCTCGTGCTCAAACGGGCGCAAGAGACTCTCCGGTGTAATCGCGAGCACGATCCGTTCCACGTCCGGGTGTTCCGATGCCATGCCCGCGAGGACCAATTGACCCGCCATGAGCACCGCGCCGTTCGCGGTGAGGGCATTCGGCATATGCTGGAAGGGAAAGAACTGCGCCCCGACACTGTCGCCAAGGTAAACCGTCTTGTGCGGCAAGGCCTCCTGTGCCCGATCCACCCGCCGATAAGTCGAAATCCATCCCTGCTCACCTATCAATAAATGCGGATGCGCGTAAAAGACGTAACAAAGACCGGTGTACGTCAGCACAACCAGCAGCGCATACAGCACCAGGTCTCGCAACAAGCACCAGGCCGAACTAGAACTGGAAGTAGATAAATTCATTTAATCCAAATTCTCCGTAAAAAACGATCAACATCGACACCAGCAGGTAGCATCCCCAGCGCAAGGGATGCGGGAATCGCTGGATCGCCAGGCCGTACAACTCCCGGCGCTGAGCCCATTCCATACCCAGCATGAATACAATCAGCAGCAGCGCCTTCATATTCGGCCAGGTCTTAACCTGGTTCACCGAACCCGGAAAGCTCTCCAGAATCGCCTGCTGGTAGGCGATGGCGTCTGAAAACGAAGCAGCCCGAAAATAGATCCAGGCATAACAAACCAGGCCAAAGGTCAGCAGTATCCGTAGCCCTTCTACCGGACGCGGAAGCAGGCCCGAACCACCCGGCGTATCGAGGTAGGTCCGGTTCCGATTCGCCAGGATGAGCGGCAGAAACAGCAGCGCATGCACAAGACCCCAGATGACAAAGGTCCCGTTTGCCCCGTGCCATAAACCGCTTACCAGAAACACGATCAGCACATTCCGCACCTGGCGCCCGCGCGACACCCGGCTCCCACCAAGGGGGATGTAGACGTAATCCCGAAACCACGTCGACAACGAGATGTGCCAGCGGCGCCAGAACTCAGCGATGTCGCGAGAAAAATACGGAAAGGCAAAATTCCGGCGCAAGTCAAAGCCGAACAACCGGGCCGTCCCGATGGCGATGTCGGAGTATCCCGAGAAGTCGGCGTAGATCTGGAAAGCAAACAGCAACACCGCGAAAAACAGGAAGGGCGCATCATAGGCCGCCGGTGTCTCAAAGGCCCGGTTCACGATCGGTGCGCAAACATCCGCAATCGCGATCTTCTTGAAAAATCCCCACAGTATCTGCCGCAGGCCGTCGCGCGTCGTGGCCGCATCCCACTTTAGCTTCCGCATAAATTGCGGTAAGAAACTATGTGCCCGCTCGATGGGACCCGCGACCAATTGCGGGAAGAAACTCACATAGGCAAAGAAGGCGAGGGGATTGCGGGTCGGTTCCATCCGACGACGATATACGTCAATGGAATAACTCATGGTCTGAAAGGTGTAGAAACTGATCCCGACAGGCAGGATCAAACCCAGGGATGATAGATCGAAGAGATCTACCCCGCACCTCGCCAACTGCTCCGTCAAGCTCTCGACGAAGAAGTCGAAATATTTAAACACGCCGAGAAGCCCAAGATTCACGGCCAGGCTGATGCCGAGCAAAACCCGCCGCTGCCCGGCCTTTTCCGACCGACCCAGCTGAAAACCAACGAAGAAATCCACGGCGGAACTCAGCGCGATCAAGAGCAGGAAAATCGGCTCCCACCACCCGTAGAAGACGTAGCTCGCAACGATCAGGAAGGCATTGCGAAGTCGCGTATTGCGTACCGCCACCAGCCAGTACAGCAGGTAGACAACAACAAAGAATACCAGGTAGTCGAGTGAGTTAAACAGCATACCCGGCCACCCCCCAGCCGCATCCGCTTATGCGTAGAACCCGCGAATCGTCTCGCAGACGTGGTTGATCTGTTCGTCGCTGATATGCGGGAAAATAGGCAGGCTGCAGATCTCGTCCGCAGCCCTTTCCGTCTCGGGAAAATCACCGGGTTTCCAGCCCATCCCGGCATAAGCCTCCTGCAGGTGAATCGGTACCGGGTAATGGATGATACAACCGATATCATTGGCCTGAAGCTGCGCCAACAGGTCATCGCGACGGGCAGTCCGAACCACGTACAGGTGAAAAACATGCTCGGCAAAGTCAGCGGTCTTCGGTACGTGCAGGTCGCCCACCCCCGCGAGCTGCTCGCTGTACTTCGCAGCCGCCGCGCGACGTCGACTGTTCCAGTCATCGAGATGCTTCAGCTTGCAGAGCACCACCGCCGCCTGCATGGAATCAAGCCGTGAATTTTCACCCAGTACCTGGTGGTAATATTTGCGATTCGACCCGTAGTTGCGCAAGACCCGCAACTGCTCCGCCAGGGCCTCATCACGGGTCGTCATCACGCCGGCATCCCCAAAGGCCCCAAGGTTCTTGCCCGGATACATGCTGAAGGCGGCGATATCGCTCATGGATCCCGCGCGCCGCCCCTTGTACCTGGCCCCGTGCGCCTGGGATGCATCTTCGACCACCTTGATCCCGTGCTTCGCTGCAAGCGCGTTGATCGGGTCCATGTCCGCCGGCTGCCCATAGAGGTGCACCGGGATAATCGCCTTCGTTTTCGGCGTGATCGCCGACTCGAGCTTTTCCACGTCGAGGTTGAAATAGGTGTCCATGTCCACGAGAACCGGCGTGGCCCCGATCGAGGACACCGCAAGCGTGGTGGCAATAAAGGTATTCGCCGCGGTGATCACCTCGTCACCGGGACCGACATCCAGGGCCCGCAGGGCGAGCTTCAGGGCATCCAGCCCCGAGGCACAACCGATACCGTGATCACAATCCGAATAGGCCGAAAAAGCGGCCTCGAAGTCGCTCACCGATTGGCCAAGGACGAATCCGCAAGACTGGATCAAGGCCTCCAGCATGGGATCCAGGTCTGCCCGGATCGCGCTGGCCTGGGCCTGTAGATCGATAAATGGGACCTTCATGCATTCCATGTATTACGCGGACCTCGAAAACAGAAGCAAAAAGCCCCGCAAAGCACGGATCCTGCTCACAGG
>JAPYUI010000089.1:0-6637 GCA_029936175.1 Kiritimatiellia bacterium | reverse complement strand
CGGTTCTTTCCCGCGACAGAAAAATCTACTGAAAACCCTTCCTATGACCGAAAAATACGCCAACCTTTTCCCCGTCACAGGAAAACTGGAACGCACATGAAAACGAATCTTCTCATCTTTTGTATCCTTCCGGCACTTCTCCAGGCTGCGCCGGACAATGCCATCCCCATTCTCGACCAGGGCTTGGAAAGTGCCCAGGCCTACGCCAACTACCGCCTGCATCTCGCATACGACGCCAAGCCCGGCGGGCGACTCCTCATCGCTGACAAACTGGAAATCGACCTGTCCCGGGGCACGTCCGTTGATGTCAGCTGCGAGCAACTGGAGGGTCAACCGGCCACCGTGGCGGTCTGGCGGGATGGCAAACTCGAGCGGCCGCACAGCGTGGTGCCCGGCTCTGAACGCAGCAGTGGTGGCGGTGCCAATCGTTTCGTGGCCAGCGAGGCCCTCTCGCGCAAAACGCTGAAGACCGGTGGCGATTACGCCGTGGAAGTGAAGTTCAAAACAAAAAAAGGCGGCACGCTCTTCAGCATGGCCCCGCGCACGGGCGCATGGAAGCCGGATGCAAAGGCCCTGTTTATAAGGGGAGGCCGGCTCACCTACGACATCGGCTGGCTCGGCGACCTGGGCGGCGGCCCTCGCGTGAACGATGGTAAATGGCATGTCGCGCACCTCGCGGTGAAAGGCCGGACCGCCACGCTATCCCTCGACGGCAAAAAGATTGCGGAAAAAGGACGGTTCAGCCGGGAGGACATCGACGACCACGTGTTCAAGGTCGGCCATGCAGCGAACGATTTTGGCGGGGACTATGCGGGTGAAATCGCTTACCTCCATTATTTCGCCAGGCCCTCGGACCGGCAGCCGGCTTACACTTGGCCGTCACGGGCAGGCCCACCGGTTGCCGAAAACTTCGGCATCGCCGGTGCCGCCTCGGCGATCAAGGTGACCCATGCGAAGGTCCGCGAAGCCTGGGTGCAACCCCTGGAAGCGGTCGACCACGCCGCACTCATCCGCGGACTCGACCCGGCCGCCTTCGAACGCGGCAAACAGATCTACACCACGCTCTGTATCACCTGTCACGGAACGGACAAGGTCCCCGGGTTCCTGCCCACCGCGCTGAAGTTTCACGAACAGCCCTTCAAGAACGGTTTTTCACCCTTCCAGATGCACCAGACCCTGAGCAAGGGCTTCAACCTGATGATTCCACAGAACCAGTACACCACGGCGGAGAAATACGATGTGATTCATTACATTCGCGAGGCCCTGGTAAAGCCGAACAACCCGAGCCAGTACCTCGCGGTGGACGAGGACTACCTGGGCCGGATGCCCTTCGGCATGACCACCTACAAGGACGTCGCCGCGACCCGTCGTGGCTCGGGCAAACAGTACGAGAAGATGAACTTCGGCCCGGTCCTGCACTGGACCTTCCAGGTGGAGGACGGGAACATCGCGTACAAGGGGATCATGGCGCGGCTCGACCCGGGACCGGGCGGGGTTTCCAAAGGTAAAGCCTGGATGCTCTATGACCATGACACCATGCGGGTGGCGACGGCCTACACCGGTACCGACTTTGTCGACTGGCGCGGCATCGCCTTCGACGGCTCCCATGGATCGCACACGAGCATCCGGGGCGACACGACCTTTATTAATCCCGTGGGTCCCGGCTGGGCGAATCCCGCCGACGGCTCCTGGGACGATTCCCGCCTGCGCGGTACGGACGACAAGCCCTACGGCCCCCTGCCCCGGTCCTGGGTGCAGTACAAGGGCCAATACGTACATGGTGACAAGGTCGTGCTCAAGTACACGGTCGGTGACACGGAATTTCATGAGTCCCCGGGGTACATCGCCTACGGGACCGCCCCCGTGTTTATTCGCAAGCTCCACTTCGACTCGGTAGCACAGGACCTGGCCATGCGGGTTTGCCCATCGGACCAAAAGGTCCAGGTCGCACTGTCCGGACCGGGTACACTTGCCGACGAGGACGGCTTTACCGTGTACCGCATACCCCGGGGCACCCCCGCCGGATCCGCCCGCCTGCTGATCTCCCGGCTGGACGAGGCGAATCTCAAGGGCTTGGCCCAGGCCGGCCAGGCAAGTGAGCCACTCGACGTGCTGACCAGGGGCGGCCCGGCCCAGTGGACCGAGGTCGTGACCACCGAGGGCTCGCTGGGCAAGGAGGACGGGCCCTTTGCCGTCGATGTGATCACGCACCCCGAGAGCGCGGGCAATCCCTACGAATCCTGGCTGCGCTTCGGCGGTTTTGACTTTCTCCCCGGCGGGGACCGGGCGGCGATCTGTACCTGGATGGGCGACGTCTGGATCGTGAGCGGCCTGGCCGGTGACCTGAAGGAGTTGAAATGGAAGCGGATCGCAGCCGGTATGTTCCAGCCACTGGGCGTGGTGTACCGGGAGGGAAAACTCTACGTGACCTGCCGCGACCAGTTGCTGCGCCTCCACGACCTGAACGGGGACGAGGAAATCGATTTCTACGAGTGCTTTAACAACGACCACCAGGTGACCGAGCATTTCCACGAGTTCGCCATGGGCCTACAGGCGGATGATGAAGGAAACTTTTACTACGCCAAGTCTGCCCGGCACGCCAAGCCGGCCCTCGTGCCACATCACGGGACCCTGCTCAAGGTCTCGGCCGATGGAAGCAGGACCGAAATCCTCGCCAACGGCTTTCGCGCAGCCAATGGCGTTTGCCTGAACGACGATGGCACCTTTTTCGTCACCGACCAGGAGGGCCACTGGACCCCCAAGAACCGGATCAACCATGTCCACCCGGGCGGCCGCTTCTACGGGAATTTCATGGGCTATCACAAGGCGAAGAGCAACAAGGACGAAGACATGGAGCAGCCCATGATCTGGATCACCAACCAATTCGACCGTTCGCCTTCCGAGTTGCTCTGGGTCAAGAGCACCAAGTGGGGGCCCTTCAACGGGAAACTCCTCAACCTTTCTTACGGGTACGGAAAGGTCTTTGTCGTCTCGTATGAAGAAGTGAACGGCAAGATGCAGGGTGGCATGAGCCCCCTGCCCATCGCGAAGTTCCCCACCGGCGTGATGCGCGGGCGTTTTCATCCCGGCAACGGCCAACTCTACGCCTGCGGCATGTTCGCCTGGGCGGGAACCCAGAACCAGCCCGGCGGATTTTACCGCATGCGCTATACCGGAAAGCCCGCGCACCTTCCGGTCGAGCTACACGCGAAAAAAACCGGCATGGAGATCAGCTTCTCCGAGGCCCTTGATCCCGAGTTGGCCCGGCACGCCAGGTTTGAAGTCAGCACCTGGGACCTCAAGCGCAGCGGAAGCTACGGCTCGAAGCACTACAACACCGAGAAGCGCGAGGTAAAATCCGTGCGCATCTCCGCTGATGGACGCACGGTGTTCCTGGAGATCCCCGGCATCGAGCCGACCTGGTGCATGGAGATCAAGTATGCGGCCAAGGGCGCGGATGGCAGGGAGCTGAGCGGGACGATCCACAATACGATTCACGCCTTGGGGAACTAGGGCGGGAATCCGCGCGCCAACCGGGGATCACCGGCAGGCCATCACTTCGCCGGCTTCTTCCTCCCCGGCTTCTTCTTCCCCCCCGGCTTCTTCTTCCCCGGGGCCTTCAGCCGCCCTGCGTACTCCGGGCGATCTTTCCATGCGTCGAAATAGGGCTTATAGGCCTCCATCGCGGTCCAGAAACGGGAGGGGGGCTCGCCGGGATTGATCCGGCCCTCGGGGTAATCCTTGCCAGCCTGGCTGGCGAGCACCGTCTTCTCCCAGGCTTCGAGGGCTGCGCGCAGGCGCTGGAATACCTCGGGGTGCTTGTCCGACAGGTCCCGCGACTCCTTTTCATCCGTCTCGAGGTCGTAGAGCGCGTACCGCCCCTTTTCGCTCACCAGCTTGTAACGATTATCGATCCACGCGGCCCGGCCGGTGTGCCGAAAGGGAATGGGCTTCGCCCGCGGCCCGATTTCCCCCTGGAACAGGGCCTTCAGGCTGATGCCGTCCACCGGTTTTAACTGCGCCGAATCCGGAAGCCCGCTAAGCTCGGCCAGGGTCGGGAAAATATCCATGGTGGAGGCGGGGAAGCTGGTCACGCGGGGCTGCCTGATCCCCGCCGGCCACTCGATGATCGCCGGCACGCGCAGGCCGCCTTCGTATACGCTGCCCTTGAACCCACGCAGGCCGCCCACCGTTTCCGGCTGGATGCCGGGCAGGCCGCCGTTGTCACTGGTGAACCAGACCAGGGTGCCTTCAGCAATTCCCAGGTCCCGGAGGCCCTTGCGCAGGCTGCCGATGCTGCGATCCATCGCGACCAGCTCGCCGTAATGCTCCCTGGAACCGCTTTTCAAGGCGGCAAAAGGGGCTTTATCCGCGTCGCTGGCCATGAAGGGATTGTGCGGCGTACCGTACCAGATCACGGTGAAGGAAGGCTTCTTGGCCGCGGCCTGCTGCCGGATAAATTTCAGGGCTTCGGCGACCACGATCTCCGATGAATCGCCCTTGAAGTCCTCAAACGCACCCTTGCGACTCATCAGCGGATTCAGGTCAAAGAAATTGGAAACGCTCAGCCAGGTGTCGAACCCAAAAGCACCCGGGCTGTGGTCGTCTTCCCGCAGGATGGGCACGCCGGGCCCCCGTATCCCGTTCAAGTGCCACTTGCCGAAATGCCCGGTGGCGTAGCCCTTTGCCTTAAGCGCCTGGGCAATCGTCTTCTCCTGGAGACGCAAGGGATAGCCGTGGCTCAAGACGCCGGTGCGGTCATTGCTCCGGCCGGTCAACACGCTCGCCCGGGTGGGCGAACAGACCGGTGCCCCGGCATAGAACCGATCGAATCGCAAGCCGTTCGCGGCCATCGCATCCAGGTTCGGCGTCTTCAGGACAGGGTGCTGGTAGTAGCCCGTCTGGCCCCAGCCCTGGTCGTCGGCCATGACGAGGACGATGTTCGGCGACGCCGCTTGTGCGGAAATCCAAGGCAACCAGGCTGCCGCACACAACATACATATCCATCGTTTCATCAGGTAGCTCCTTTTAACCAATGATCCCCCGAGATGCTATAAACAAGCGGGCGATCCAGCGGAAGAACAATCACGCATCAAAGGCCCGGGCTGGGATTCCCTGGACCTGCCCGTTCACACGGGGAAGCAACAGGGAGACCAGGAACGCAATACCGACCATGCCGCATGACACCCACAGGCAAAGCACCAAGCCGCCATTGAGATAGGCCCAACCCGAGGCCAGGGTTCCCAGCAGGCGGCCACAGGCATTGGCCATGTAGTAGAACCCGACGTTGACCGCCACCTGGTCTTCATCCGTGTAGGCGAGGATGAGATAGGAATGTACGGACGAATTCAGCGCGAACACGAAACCGAAAAGGACCAGGCCGACCAGGACGGAAAGTACCGGGTAAGCAAGCCATTGGACCGTGGACGCGAGGCCGAGGGAAACGAGCAGCAGGATCGCCATCCAGGTGCGGGTCGCACGCAATCCGCCGGCGAGACTCCCGGATCGACGGAGCAGGCGGGGTGCAGCGGCCTGCACCAGTCCGTACCCGATCACCCAGGCGGCCATGAAGGCGCCGATACCGCTGAAGGACCAGCCGAGCACCTCCTTGAGGAATACGGGGAGGCCCACCACGAACCAGGCATCCCGGGAACCAAAGAGAAACAGCCGCGCTGCGGAAAGGCGGTTGATCTCGCGGGACCTGGAAAACAGGTGGGTGAAGCGTACCGGCTCCCTGGCCTTGCCGATGTCCTCGCGCAGGCCGATCAACCCGGTGACAAGGACGAGGACCAGGGCCGAGGCCATGGACCAGAGTGCCCACTGGAAGCCGACTTGGCCGAGCAGGAGCGCCCCGATAAAAAAGCCGAGGCCCTTGAGCGTATTCTTGGAGCCGGTGAGCACGGCGACCCAGGTGAACAGGCGGGAATGATTCTCCACCCCGGCTTTGTCCCGCGCGAGAAACTTCACCGCGCTCTTGGCGCTCATCTTGGTCAGGTCCTTGGCGATGCCGGACAGGGCCTGGGCCGCCATGACGTAGATGATGGAGATCCATCGGCCCCAGCCTTCCTGCAGCAGCGAAAGCTGGACCAGGGCCAGGACCTGCAGGCACAAGCCCGCGAACAGGGTGCGTTTCAATCCCGTGCGCGAGCCGATCCAGCCGCCGAACAGGTTGGTCAATATCCCGCAGGCCTCGTAGAGGAGGAAGAGGTAACTCAGCTGGAGGGGACTGAAGCCGAGGGCGTGAAAGTGGAGAAGCACCAGCATGCGCAGGGCTCCATCCGTCAGCGTGAAGCCCCAGTAGGAGGCGGTCACCAGCGCGTAGCTGCGCAGGTTCATCCCGTCTCCATTGCGCATAGGACCTGGCGCACGAGCTCCATCATCCGGGTCGAGAAACCGTCCACAATACCGGGGTGGATGACGCCGGTGCAATCCGTCGTCGTGGCGTCGTGTTTGATCCCGAGCGTCTCATGGATCACGTTAGGCACCGCCTCGTCCCGTCTGGGTTGTAATTAGCGATTGCCATTTGCCATATCCGGGGCTTTATTGCCCCTGTCGCCCTGGTAGCTCAGCTGGATAGAGCACCGGACTTCTAATCCGACGGTCGTAGGTTCAAATCCTGCCCAGGGCGCCATCTTTT
>JAPYUI010000088.1 GCA_029936175.1 Kiritimatiellia bacterium | reverse complement strand
AGGATGCGCGTCAGGATGGCGTCGACATCCCCATTGTTCGACCAGTCCTCCAGCAGGATGGCGGCCGGCTTACGTGATTCAAATGGTGTCCCGGGCGCCACGTCTTTCCCGATTCGATCGGCAATTGAATGCAGCCCGCGTGGAGTCTTGAATGAATCCGCATCTTCCCCGAGGCCGTGTCGGCTCGTCGAAACGGGGTATTGAGCCGCCAGTTTCAGCGAAAGATAGGCGCTGAGGCGTTGCCTGGCTACATCGACCACCACGACTTGTCCGGGGAGTTCGAGTTGCTCCTCCTCCACCGCCCCGAGGAGTTGGTTTAGTTTTTCATCCATCATAGCGTTGCATCCGGACCGGTTGGCGTTAGGTTTCCGGATATGTCATACGAAGACCGGGAACCATCCATGTCAAGTGCTTTGAACCAGGAAGCTTCGCCTTCGCGGCATGAAATCTGGAAGATGTTTGACCGCATCGCCCCGCATTACGACGTGCTGAATCGTTCGCTTTCGCTGCGCCGGGACGTGGCCTGGAGGAAGAACATGGCCCGGTATCTCCCGGAGGGCGAAAACCTGGAGCTCCTGGACCTTGCGACCGGTACCGCGGACCAGATCCTGTTCCTGATGAAGTCGACGAATCGCATTAAGCGAGCGGTCGGTATGGACCTGTCCGAAGGCATGTTGGCCAGGGGCCAGGAGAAGGTGAAGGCCTCTGCATGGAGTGAGCAAATCCAGCTCAAGCTCGGAAATACCATGGAGCTTCCAGCCGAGGACCAGTCTTTTGACGTAGCAACCATCAGCTTCGGTATCCGTAATGTGAGCGATGTGGGAAAGGGATTGACCGAGATGCATCGGGTATTGCGGCCCGGCGGACGTGCCCTGGTTCTCGAATGCTCCATCCCTGCCAATGCGCTGGTTCGCGGGATGTACCTGCTCTATTTCCGTCATATGCTTCCCTTTGTCGGCGGGCTCGTATCGGGTGATGCCAAGGCCTATAAATATCTCAACAAAACCGTGGAAACCTTTCCCTGTGGAAACGCCTTTGCTGCACGGATGGAGGCCGCCGGTTTCACGAATGTTCAGGTACGGCCCCAGACCCTGGGCCTGGCCACCATTTACGTGGGAGAGCGGTGAGATGGACACCGCCGACCACGACCTTTTGGTCGCGCAGGCCCGTTCTGCGCTCGCGGTGCAAATTGATGAGGCCTTTGAACAGTGGCGGCACCGCAGCGACCTGACCACCCACCTGCTCACGCGCATCACGGTCCCGATCGAGACGATCAATCCCTACGACTGGATGGCCGTCCAGACCGCGGAAACCCAGGTGCTCTGGCACGGGCGTGATGACGGCATATGCGTTGCGGGCATCGGCAAGGCCGATGTGGTGGCCGGGGGAGAAGGTGATGACTATGACCATATCCTGGCTCGCTGTCGCCGCTTTCTCGGGCCGCTGCCCGAGGTCCGGTACTTTGGTGGTTTTGCCTTTCAGCCTTCGTCCTTCGATGACGACCGCTGGTACGGTTTTGGACCTTCACGGTTCATTCTTCCCCGCTTTGAGTTGGTGAGGCACCCGGCGCGGACCGAGTTGCGGTGCAATCTCCTGTTCCGTCACGATCACCCGCTGGACAGGGTAAAGATCCAGGACGGGTTGGCCGACATGCGCTTCCCTGACTCCGATGCCGATCGCAGCTTGCCCGCGATCGTTGGCCGCAAGGATTACCCCGATAAAATGGGCTGGTCGGGAAATGTCCTGTCCGCGTTGGATCTCATAAAAAACAAGGTGCTGGAAAAAATTGTGCTCGCCCGGCGCGCCGACTATCGCTTTGCCGAGGCGGTGTCGAGCGCAAGGATAATGGCCAAGTTGCATCAGGTAACCAGCAATTGTTATCACTTTCATTTTCAACCCGACAGCCACGCGGCCTTCATGGGGACCACCCCGGAACGCTTGTTTAAGCGCGTTGGACGCACGGTGCTCAGTGAGGCGGTGGCCGGTACCCGTTCGCGGAGTGAGGATGCGGTGGAGGATCAAGCACTTGCTGAAGACCTGCTCGGGAGTTCAAAGGAGCAGCACGAACATGACATCGTCCGGAAAAGCATCCGGCAGAAGCTGCACGTGCTTTGTGACGAGTTGCATGTCGAGGACGAGGCGGGCCTCCTGCAGTTGGAGCGCAAGCAGCATCTGTGCTCCCGGGTCACCGGGCGCCTTTCCGCTGCCTCCTCCGATGCCGATCTACTCCGCCAACTGCATCCTACGCCCGCCGTCGGGGGCTATCCCCGCGAGAATGCATTGACGGAGATCCCCGCACTTGAGCCCTTCTGTCGTGGTTGGTATGCCGCACCCATCGGCTGGGTCAGCTCGGAGGAAGCCGAGTTCGCAGTGGCCATCCGCTCCGGACTGGTACAAGGCGACACGGTTTCGGTGTATTCCGGTGCGGGTATCGTCGAGGGTTCTGTTCCCGACCAGGAATGGCAGGAAATCGAGAACAAGATCTCCGATTTCGTCAAGGTAAGCAGCTGAACCGACGGTTCGTTTCCCGGCTTCAGGGCCGGGTGTTATTCCGGCCTATGAAGTAGCCCACCTGCCAGGTTGCGTAAACGCCTTTTGCATCCCGCACCAGCGTATCATAGGCGTGGGTCAAATCGTTCAGTTCGCCGCGTGTCAAGGCCTTGGATGTGGTCCGGGCGGTCACCCCGCTGTTATGCAGGTGACGGATCAAGGTTTCCGCCTCGGGGTAATGGCTCTTGATGGACTGATAATGGGTGGACACGACGGAGAACCCCGATCGGCTCATGGCATCAGCAACCTCATCCGCACCTGGCAGCCCCCCCTTTTGTTTCCCGGGACTGCAGGCCGCCCGCAGGGCGCGTAACTCGGACAGGCTCCCATCCAGCATCAGTGCGAAGACCGTTAATCCCCCCGGCACCAGCAGGCCTTGCAGGTGTGCAAACAAATCGTCAAGGGGTTGCAGCCAATGGAGGCTGCTGGCGCTGACGAGTACGTCGTATGGGGTGGCACAGGAATAATCGAGGATGTCCGCGTGGATCCAATCGATATCACCGGGATTCTTCAGGCAAGCCTCGGTGATCATGGCCTGGGAAATGTCCAGGCCGGTGAGCGCATAATCCGAACCAAGGGCCTGGATGACCGCGCCGGTACCGCAGCCGATATCGAGGATGCAGGCCGGGGGAGGGGCATGGATCCGTGTGAGCCGGGCGGTTTCCTCCGCTACGGAGCGCTGTACACGAGCGTAGTGGTCGTAGGTCGTCGCGGCGGCGCTGAATCGGCGTTCGATGGTCTGACGGTGTGAGCTTTCAGCCATGAGCAGCGTTCTTCGCTTTCTCGAAATAATACGTGGCGACCGGAACAATATATTCGGGAATCTCCAGGGGCAGCAGGTGACCCGGCCCGTCATAGCGCAACAGCATCAGGCTGTTTAATTTTTCTGAAACCATGCGGCCGGCATTTACCGGCATGATCCGGTCTTTCTTTCCGTGGAAAACGCAGGACGGCGGCATGTCGGAGAAATCCGTAAGGCGAAGATCTGTTTTGGCGAGGTAGTCGAGCCCGCGTGCGAGTCCTTCGGGATCGAGGTGGAAGCAATCCTCCGGCAGGAGATCGGTTGTCTGTGGCGCGCAGGCTTCCTCCGCGAAGCGCTGAACCGTGTTAGCCGGATCCTTGCCCAGGCCGAGCCTCATCGCGCGCAGGTTCGCGGGCGGAAGACCCCACAGGTAATCCTCGTCCTCGAGAAAACGGAGCGATGTGCTGAGCAGGATCATGGAATCCACCAGGCCGGGCTGCCGATGTGCCGCCTCGATGGCATACATTCCGCCGAGTGACCAGCCGACCACCAGTGGCGGACGGTCAAAGGTCTTAAGCCGTTCAATTAAGCCCGATGGCGAGCCGAGCTCGTTGGCGTTGGTATAGTAGCATGTGCCGATTTCCTTGAAACAGGCCCCTAAAGGTTCAAGTGTATGAGACGCAAAGCCCCATCCGGCAATCAGGAGAATCGGCTTCATTAAACCAGGGCGCCTGCATGCAGGCTTGCGATGCACTCGAGCAGTCGCTCGATATCCGCTTCGGTGTGGGCCCGCGTGGTCGAGAGACGCAGGCGGGCCTTGCCCTCGGGCACCGTGGGCGGACGGATGGCCGTTGCCAGGATTTGCACCTCGCGCATGGCCTCCGACCAGGCGATGGCTGTTTCATTTTCTCCGGCGACCACCGGGATGATCTGGCTGGAAGAGGCGAGGGTATCCACCCCGCGCGCCTGCAGGCCCACCCGCAACTGTTCCGCCCGCTCTTGCAGTTGAACCGGCCATTCCGGATGCGCTTCCAATTCATCGAGCGCGCCCAGTGCGGCCCCGACGGCCGCGGGAGGGAGTCCGGTTGAGTAGATGAAGGGTCGCGAATGATTCAGCAGGTAATCGCGCATGGTTGTGGAACAGGCGACGAAGCCGCCATAGCCACCGAGTGCCTTGCCCAGCGTCCCTACCGCGAGTTGTACGCGTCCCTGCAAGCCGAGTTCGGCAATCAGCCCCTGGCCCCCGGGCCCGAAGGTGCCGGTCGCGTGGGCTTCGTCGACCATGCAGAATGCGCCTGCGCGTTCGGCGAGCATGGTGATATCCCCGAGGGGGGCAATATCCCCATCCATGCTGAAGAGCGACTCCGTGACCACCAGGCGTTGACCGCTTGCAGGCTTGCCGAGCAGGAAGGCGAGATGGTCGGCGTCGTTGTGCTGGAAACGATGCAGTCGTGCACCGCTCAAGCGGATCGCGTCGAGGATACTCGCGTGTACCAGGCGGTCCGCGAAGACCTCGTCGTTGCGACCGACGAGTGAACTGATTATGCCGAGGTTGCAGAGGAAGCCACTGCCAAAGAGGAGTGCTTGCTCGTACCCTTTGTGCGCGGCCAGGCGGCCTTCCAGTTCTTCGTGACAGGGGAGGTTGCCCGAGACCAGTCGGGAGGCGGTCGCCCCGGCCCCGAAGCGTTCCAGGTATTCATGTGCGCGTTCAAGCACGGCGGGGTTTCCGCTGAGCTCAAGGTAGTCGTTGCTCGAAAAATTTCGCCAGGGCTGGCCATCAACCGTGATATGTCCGCCGGTCGATTCCCGGATCTGCAGTGCGCGCAGTGCATGACCGGCTTTGAGCCGTTCCAAATCCTCCCGGAGATACGCTTCGACGTCTTTCACCTCAACAGGTCTGCTAAATTAACATTGCTTTGTAAAGTTCACTTATGTTGTATAATCTCCTAAATAATTCGAGTTGTGATAGTGGAATGAAGTGGAATAAGCTCAGTGATAAGGTTCTGTCCGGCGGACGGGTGACGCGCGAGGAAGCCCTGGCCGTTTTACAGGCACCCGATGATGAATTGTTGGGTGTATTGCATGCAGCGTTCAAATTGCGACTGCGTTTCTGGGGGCACAAGGTTAACATCCACATCCTTGAAAACGCGAAGAGCGGACTCTGCCGGGAAAATTGCAAATTCTGCAGCCAGGCTATCGGCTCGTACAGCGGGGTTGACCGCTACCAGATGATGTCACCTGAGCAGATGCTTGCAGGCGCACGAAATGCGTACGAACTGGGGGCGGTCAAGTATTGTATCGTCACCGCGACCCGCGGGCCTTCTCCGCGCGAATTGGAGACCATTTGTACGGCGGTGAAGAAAATAAAGGAAGAAATGCCGATCCATATCTGTACCTCGCTCGGGCTTTTAAGCCCGGAGCAGGCGACCGAACTGGCATCTGCCGGCGTGGATCGTTTCAACCATAACCTGGAAACCTCCCGGGATTTTTACCCGGAAATCTGCAATACGCATACCTATGACGACCGGGTTAACACGATCAAGCATGCCAAGGCTGCCGGGATGGAAGCCTGCTGCGGAGGCATCATGGGCATGGGCGAAACCGACGAGGACCGGGTGCAGCTGGCCATGGAGTTGCGCGAACTCGAGGTCGAATCCATCCCGGTCAACTTTCTCGACCCGCGCCCGGGGACACCGATGGAGCATTGTACCCGGCTCACGCCGGTACAGTGCCTGAAAGCACTGTGCATGTTCCGTTTCGTGAATCCGACCCGTGATATCCGGGCCGCTGGTGGGCGTGAAGTCTGCCTCAAGCATCTGCAACCGCTTGCGCTCTACCCGGCGAACTCGATATTCTCGGAGGGCTATTTGACAACGTCCGGGCAGGGAAGCCCTGCTGACTTGGAAATGATTGAGGAGGCCGGTTTTCACATCGCCGAATGCGTGCCGGCATGATCCCCCGAGAGACCTCATGGCCTTATCCTCCAAGCGTCCCTTTGCCGCTTCGCCCGTATTCATCTTCGTGGCATGTGTCGGACTGACCTTTGGGTATTCCAGCCTGCTGCTCACGATTAGCTTTGTCTTTAAGGATTGGATTCCCTTCGGCCTGCTCACGAGCCTCTGCGCCTATCTCCTGGTCAGTTCCCTGGCCCGCCTGATCAAGAATCCGTACCGCGTGTACCTGGTCATCGCTTCACTCAGCTTGATCATCGGGGCGGCCCAGGTGACCCTGATCGTAATCCGCTGGGATTTCTGGATGGAAACATACCGAAAAATGCCCTATTTCAACCCATCCAATGAAGCCGATGCCTGGGTGGCGGTATCCATTATCGTCATCATCTCCGCGATCCTGGGTGCCCAGTTTTATTCACTTCACACCAAGAACAACCGTTTCCGGGCCGCCGAGAAACCCCGTTATGAATAAGGGGCCGGCCCGATGCCGCCTGGGCAACCACCAGGAATCATGGGAAACGCTTGACAAACATGCGCCTGTCCGTAGATTTTCGCGCTTTTACAGGAGATTCGAACCATGTCGATGCATCGTAGCCTCAAGGCAGCCAATAAGATTCGTAAAAAGCGTAACGTCCTCAAGCGTTTCGAGCGCGTTGAGTTGCTCAAGGCGCGCGGTGAATGGTCGGACGGCGATCGCGCCTCCGGTTTGCGCAAGACCAAACCTGCTGAATAACCGATTCGGTTAAACCAATATCTGGCCCGCTGTGGCCTTGGATCCCGGCGCGCCTGCGAACAACTCATCGCAGATCGCCGGGTTTCTGTCGATGGTCGTACCGCCGAGACGCTTGCGAGCCAGGTGGAACCCGGCACGCACCGGGTCCAGGTGGACGGCGAGCTGGTCGAGCTGGAATCCTTTGTCTACCTGCTCATGAATAAGCCCGCCGACGTCGTATGTACCAATGACGATCCCCAGGGCCGCACCACCTACCTGGATTTGCTCCCGGATTTTGAAGAACGGGTCTTTCCGGTTGGTCGTCTCGACCGGGACAGCGAGGGTCTCCTGCTCATCACCAACGATGGAGGGCTCGCGAATCGCCTGATGCATCCGCGCTACGAGGTGGAGAAGGTCTACCTCGCAACCGTGGAGCGCGGGTTAAGCGCGGACGAAATAGATCAGTTTAAGCAGGGTCTTCGATCGGATGGTGATGTGTTGAGGGTAGACTCCGTGGAGGCACGGCCTTCAGATGACTACCCCAGGTATGAGCTTCGCGTACACGAGGGAAAAAACCGGCACATTCGCCGGATGTTTGAAGTGCTTGAAGTGGGCGTTCGCGGGCTGAAGCGCATCCGCTTTGGCCCCTTGACGGTCAAGGGCATAGCCAAGGGCATGTGCCGTGCCTTGACGGATGAAGAATTGAAGAGCCTGGACCTGTAGCCGGGGCCTCCGTGTTGACGAAGCACGGGGTCACGGTTCCACCTCAATCACCGTCCGGGTACCCGGGCCAAAGCACGCCAGTTGATCCAGCACCCCGTTCACGGCATCGGCTTCAAGTGCTACTGTCCCGGTGATCCCGCTCCCCGGCGCAATCCGTCCCTCGACCCGCCAGGCCAGCAATTGCCGGATCTCGCTTCCCTGGTGATCTGACACGCCGATGATTTCCCCTTCGCGGCCGATCAAGTCATGATAGGTATTCACGCTTACCGCTTCGTCCGTGATCCCGGCCAGTGCCGCCCGGCCCCGGTTGGCCAGTACGCGCACCGCTTGATCGATCGTCCGGGCCAGCCCGACCAGCTCCACCGCGACATCCACGCCTGCCCCCCTGGTCAGCGCGCGAATCCGTTCCACGGGGTCCACCTGCCCGGCGTGGACGGCCTCCGCGCCAAGTCGCTCCACCTGCGCCAGTTTGTGTTCATCGATATCCACGGCAAAAACCCGGGATGCGCCCAGCGTTTTCGCCAGTTGCACGGCTGAATAGCCCAGGCCCCCACATCCAAAGACCGCCACGGTTTCGCCCGGTTGAAGTCGCGCCTGCTTCATGGCGTGAAACGCGGTCGAGGTGGAGCACATCATGATGGCCGCTTCAGCAAGGTCGATGCCTGGAGGGATTGCATGTACACTGCTGGCCGGCACGCAGATGTATTCGGCAAAACCTCCGTCCCGGCTCTTGCCAATCATCTGTCCTTCTGGACAGAATTGTTCGCGTCCGCCCGTACACGCGTCACAGGCACCGCAGAAGACCAGGTAATGCAGGCAGACCCGGTCACCCGCTTCCCACCCGGGCGCTTCACTGGCCTCGACCAGGCCGGCGACCTCGTGGCCCAGGGTCAGGGGCAGGGGGCCCGCCGGGGCACGTCCATTCCGATAATGGACATCCGAGTGGCAGATGCCGGCTGCATGCACCTTGATGAGCACCTCGCCTTCCTGGGGCCGTGGTACGGGTATTTCGGCCTCCACGAGTGGTTTTTCCGCTTCAATAAGTTGTATGGCTTTCATAATTTGATACATGATACGGTGAAACGAGCGTCCCCGGCAAAGGAGAATCTATGAAAGTTACCAGTTGTCTGATTATAGCTCTCTCGATGTGCATGAATGTACCTGCCCAGAAATTTGTTGCGAATTACGACGAAGCGAAGATTCCTGCCTATACCTTGCCCGACCCCTTGGAAGGCATAAGCAGCGCTGCGGATTGGCCCACTCGCCGGGAGGCTATTCGCAGGTTAATCGCGAAGGAAATGTTCGGCCACGTCCCTTCGCATACCGCAACGCTTGAAATTGTGCCGGACACCGAGCCCTTCAAGATCCTGGACGGGAAGGCGATCGTCTCCCAGCCCGCCATTAAAATCGCCGGGACCACCTGGGACCTGATGATCATTCGCCCCGCGAATCCATCCAGCCCACCGCCTGCCTTCATCGCGTACAACTTTGGCGGAAATCATACCGTGATTCCGGACCGGGGCGTGCGCTTGCCCGTGTCCTGGCAGCGAAAGGCCAAGAACCACAAGGCGCAGGAGGCCGACCGGGGAAGCAGTGCCCGACGCTGGGATGTGGCCGCGCTCATGGAAGCCGGGTACGCCTTGGTGACCCTGTACTACGGCGATGTCGATCCCGACATGAACGACGGTTTCCGCGATGGGGTCCACGCTCATTTCGGCGTACCCAAGTCGGACGAGTGGGGATCCATTGCGACCTGGGCCTGGGGCCTGAGCAAAACCCTGGACTACCTGGTCGCCTCAAAGATCGTTGATGCCGAGCGCGTGTCCGTGCTGGGGCATTCGCGCCTGGGCAAGACCTCGCTATGGGCCGGGGCCAACGACGAGCGATTTGCCCTCGTCATTTCCAACAACTCAGGCTGTGGGGGTGCCGCCTTATCCAAGCGTGCGATTGGTGAAACCGTGGGGCGGATCAACACCAGTTTCCCCCATTGGTTCAATGGAAATTTCAAGAAGTACAACCGGAACGAGTCCGCGATGCCCTTCGATTCCCACATGCTCCTCGCGCTCATTGCGCCGCGGCCGCTGTACGTCGCCAGTGCCGAGCAGGACCGCTGGGCCGACCCGCATGGCGAATTCCTTGCCTGTGTCGGGGCCGATCCCGTATATCGCCTGCTCGGTACCGAGGGTTTGCCGAGCAGGAAAATGCCGAAGCTCAATGAACCAACCGTTGGGCGCATCGGCTACCATATTCGGAGCGGTAAGCATGATGTCACCGCCTACGACTGGGCGCAGTACATCGCCTTCGCCAATAAGCATTTAAACTAAGCCCTGGTGCCCCGCATGGGCATGGCCCGTCGCCGCGATCGATCCAGCACAAACTCCTGCAGGGCCATTTCCAACGGGCGCTCCGTGCCGAAGGCGTGGTGGTCGATTCCCAGTCCCCGGCAGGCTTCTCCGATCCGGTCCAGGTGGGCCTGGAGATTCTCCTGGTACGTCGCCCGCGCCGCATCCGGATCGACCAGCAGGTCTTCCCCCGTTTCCAAATCCTCGAACATCGCGGGCGTGCTGAAGTCGAGGTCGCGTTCCGCCGGATCCAGGATTTGAAACACGATCACCTCATGGCCCCTTGATCGAAGATACCCCAGCTGTTTTTGCAGTGACTCGACATCCGCGAGCAGGTCCGAAATCAACACGACCAGTCCACGCTTGTTCAGCATATCCGCCATCCGGCGAAGCGGACGTTCCAGGTCCGTCGAGGTCCCCTGGGGCGCCTTCTCCAGTTCCAGCATCATGTGGCGCAAATGCCCTGGGCGATTTCGTGCCGGCAGGTACTGCGTGATGTCGGCATCGAATGCCATCAACCCGACCGCATCGCCCTGGCTGTATAGGAATTGTGCAAGCGTGGCTGCAAGCGTGGCCGCGTATTCCGCCTTGGTGTATCCACGCGACTGGAAGCCCATGGACTTGCTCTGGTCGACGAGAAACCAGCAGCGAAGGTTCGTCTCGTCCTCGTAGCGCTTGATGTACATCCGGTCACTGCGCGCGTAGAGTTTCCAGTCCAGGTGCCGCGTGTCATCTCCGGGGCTGTAATCCCGGTACTCGGTGAACTCAACGGAGAAACCGTGGAAGGGCGAGCGATGCATGCCTGCTAGGTAGCCCTCCACCACCACCTTGGCGCGCAGCTCAAGCGTCTTGATCCGCATCAACGCCGCCGGGTCTATAAGTTTTTTCGTCATCCTGCCCTTCGGTTAACCAGTCCCCGTCAGGATCGCCGCCGCGCCGGGACCCCTAGGCGACCAAGTATAGAATATATCCCGCATAGCCCGCCAGCATCAAAAGCCCTTCCCAGCGCTTCAGGATAAAGCCACTCCGCATGAACAAGAGGCATGAGAAGGCGACCACGAGCATCACGCCGACATCCAGCCAGCCGACACTGTCCGGGTTTTGCGCAAATGCCAGTGGTTGCACGATGGCCGCCACCCCGAGCACCGAGAGAATGTTGAAGATATTCGATCCCACGATATTTCCCACCACGATGTCCGCCTTGTCGCGTACAGAAGCGGCCACCGCTGTTGCCAATTCGGGCAGGCTTCCGCCCACCGCGACGATCGTCAAGGCGATCACCGCATTGCTTATGCCCAGTCGCTCCGCCATGCTGATCGCCCCCTTGAGCATGAGGTCCGAGCCGATACCCAACAGGAGGGGCCCGAGGATGATAAAAAGGACCAGCAGCAATATTCCCGCGGGGACCTCGGGAATATCGACGATGTCTTCCTCGCGGATGTTTTCATCCTCGTGCGCCATCTTCCGCGATATTTTCAGCGTACACGCCGTGTACCCGATCACGCCCAGGAAGAGCAGGATGCCGAACAGCCGGGAAATGCCGCCGCTCAACAGGATCAGGGCCAGGGCTACCGAGACGCCGATCATGACCGGCAGGTCCAGTTTCATGACCTGGCGGTGTATGGTGATGGGACGGATCAGGCAGGCGATGCCGAGGATCAACAGGATATTGCAGATGTTGGAGCCGATGACGGTTCCCAGCGCGATATCGCTCTCGCCATTCCAGGCCGCCCGGGCACCGATCACCAGCTCCGGGCTGCTGGTGCCGAATGCGACGATCGTCAGGCCGATTACGAGGGTGGAGATGCCGAGCTTGATGGCCAGCGCGGTCGCTCCGCGCAGGAGAAACTCGGCCCCGGCAATGAGCAGGACCATGCCACCGATCAGGTTAAGCAGGTCGGCAAGCATCAGTTGAAGATCTGTGCCTGGTTGATCTCGATGATGGGCCCGTGTTTTTTAAGCGCTTCAAGGTCGATCTTGCCCTTGTCACCGACGATTGAGATCAACTTGGGCTGGTTGCGAATGTGGCCATCGACAAAATCCATCATCGTCTCCATGTTCGATGCATCAATGGCTGCGTAACGCTTCTTGCGGGGGTCGCTGGCCAAGCCGAGTTCCTCCCAGGATTGCACCGCGCTGTTAACCCCGCGAAAACCAATCTTTCCCGTCTTGTATTGATTGACCACCGCGTTTTTGGCTTCAACGAAGCGTTCTTCCGATCCGGGGAGTTTGTCGAAGAGGTCTATAAAGGCATCCAGCGCATCCGAGGCCTTGTCCGCCTGGGTGCCGATGACCCCAATCATGATGTTCTCTTCACCTGTCCGCGCTGCGGTGACGTACCGGGCACCCGCCGAGTAGGCGAGGCCACGCGCTTCCCGCAGCTCCTGGAACACCACCCCCGACATGCCCCCGTCGAAGTAACTGTTGTACAATGCTGTCGGGGCGCGCAGGGCTTCGTTGACCAGGCCGTCGGGGAACTCGATCCGTACCTGCGCCTGGGCCATTTCCTTGTGGTAGAAATAGATCTCGGTCTTCTCCGTCTTGCGGGCGACCAGGGGGCTATGGGGTGGTGCCGGTTTCCGTTGTTTCTTGAGATCCAGCTTCCTGCCCAGTTTCTCCTGGAGGGCCTCCGGGCTCAGCTTGCCGATGTAGGAAATGTCCAGTTCCAGGTCGAGCAGCTCGGCGACCTGCTTGAACAGCGAGGCTTTTTCCAGGGCCAGCAGTTGCTTGTCCGTCAGCCGGGTCAGGAAACGCGAATCCTTCCCGTGGCGATTAAACAGGGTCAATGCCCGGTTAACCGTTTGCGGATCTTTCTTTGCATCCGCACGCCGCGCGATCATGATCGCTTTCAGCTCGTTGAAATCGCTGTCTTTCGCCGTGGGCCGGGTGATAATCTGCATCATCAGGTCGAGGGACTGCTCGAAGTTTTCATCCAGCCCGCTCAGGCCGAAGCTCGACTCGGTTTGGCCCGCGCCGAATCCAAAGCTGGATCCCAGCTTATACCATTCCTTTTTTAAATCCGTTGCGCTCAGCTCCCCCGTGCCGGTTTTGTCCAGCAAGGCCGCCGCCATCGGAAGCTGGTTGTTCTCCTCGGAGCCGATTTTCACCTTGATCGACAAGGTGAAGAGGTCATTCAGCGGGTTGCTCACATGGTAGAGCTTGATGCCGGACGGCAGGTCGATTCGCTGGTAGTCCCGGCCCTTTACGATGTACTCGGGTGCGATCGGCTTCACCTCCTGTGCGAGTACGTTTTTCGCGAACGTGGACTGACGGGCGGGGTCGATCGTTACCGGGTCAATCTCCGGCTTGGGAACGCCGGGTACCTCGTGTTGTTCATCGATGCGATACGCGGCGACGTAGCCCTTGCCGAAATATTTTTTGGCCACCCGCTGGACATCCTTTTTCGTCACCTTCTCCATCCGTGCGATCTTGTTATAGGTGCGGGACCAGTCTTCGTGTGCGAGAAACGAATCGCGCAGGAGGGTCACCCGGGCGGTGTCGGACTCGAGCGCGGTTTTCTCGTTCTTCTTGAAGTCGGTCATGATGGCCGGGATCAGCCAGTCCTCGAACTTCCCCCGCCTCACCAGGTTCAATTGCTCGACGAGCAGTTGCTCGGCTTCCTCGTGCGTCTGGTCCTGCTTGGGGATGGCGAAAAATTGCTGGATCCCGGAATCGTTGTAGAATGAGGGATAGGAGCCCGCCGAGCGCACCTTCTGCGTCTGGTTCAGGTTCAGGTTGATCATGCCCGCGGCGGAGTTGTCCATGATCATGTCGAGCATGGCGAGGGCCTCCTGGTCCGGGTGGCCATTGCCGACGGTACGAAAGCCGAGCAACACGTAGGGCTCGCCCTCGAACTTCACCGTCACGCGCTCAACGTCCTTGATCGGCGCCTCCTTCCATTTTTTCAACCTGGGAAGCTTTTTCGGTTTCAGCTTCGCGAACTGTTCGTCGATGATGGCGATGGCCTTTTCGGTATCGAAATCACCGCTCATGCACAAGGCCATGTTGTTCGGTACGTAGTAGGTGTTGTAAAAACGCTGGATGCGCTTGATCGAGGGCTTCTTCAGGTGCTCGACCGAGCCCAGGGTGGGCTGCTGGCCATAGGGGTGCACCTTCCAGAGCTTGTCGTACAGGGCGTAGGCCACCGCACGATCCTTGTTGTCGATGCTGCGGTTCTTTTCCTCGTACACGGTTTCGAGCTCGGTGTGGAAAAGGCGGAAGACCGGCTGGGTGAAGCGCTCCGATTCAATCATCGCCCACTGGGCAAAGCGATTGGCGGGCAGGCCCACCTTGTAGACCGTTTCCTCGTGCCAGCAGTGGGCATTCACGGTGGAGGCCCCCATGGCGTTGTACAGCTTGTCGACCTCGTTCGCGACCGCGTACTCGCCCGCCTTCAGCGAGGTTTCGTTGATCTTCGCGTAGAGGGCCTTGCGCTTCCCCGGGTCCTCCTCGTTGAAATGCTGCTCATACAGGTCAATGATCTCATCGATGAGCTTCTTTTCCTCCTTGAAGTTGGTCGTGCCCAGCTTGCGCGTGCCCTTGAACATCAGGTGCTCCAGGTAATGTGCGAGGCCGGTGGTTTCGGCCGGGTCCATCTTGCTGCCCGCGCGGACCACCATCTCCGAATAGAAGCGCGGGGTCTCGTGGTTCTCGCTGAGGTAGACGGTCAGGCCGTTCTCCAGTTGGAAGATCGAGACCTGCATGGGGTCCTCGGCCACCGGTTCGTGCAGGGTCGTGTACTTCGCACGGGCGGAGGACAGCACGCAAAGCGTGCTGAAGGCGATCAGGCATAGTGTTTTCATAGGCTGGTTCCTAGTTGTCAAAAACGGTTTTGCGCCCCTTGACCTTCATCGGGATGCTGTAGAAGCCCTTCCGGGCGGTGGCAAACAAGGTCTTCCGATCCGGCCCCCCGAAGGTACAGTTGGCCGGGCTCTGGGGGAAGGCGATCTTTTCGATGAGTTGGCCTCCGGGTGAAAAGGCGAACACGTGGCCCCTGCCGGCGAGGTATACATTGCCATGCTCGTCCATGGTCATGCCGTCGCCGCCCCCGGCACCGACGGTCTTCAGGTCGACCAGCAATCGGCCGTTCTTCACCGTGCCGTCCGCCTGGACCTCGTAGGCCCAGATCTTCTGGTCCCCGTTGTCGTCCACGTAAAGCGTCTTGCGGTCGTTGGACAGGATGACCCCGTTTGGCCGGACCAGTGAATCGATAATGCGGACCAGTCGGCCTCCGGGCGAGAGGTAATACACGCCCTCAACGCGCATCTCCATGTCCTCGCGACTGCCATAGCGCGGATCGGTAAAGTACATCCCCCCGTGGTCATCAATATCCAGGTCGTTGGGACTGTTCAACTTCTTGCCGTCGTAGGTGTCGGCCAGGGTGCTGATTTTCCCCTCCTTCTCCCGGGTAAAGATGCGGTTGCCGCCTTCGCAGGCGAGGAGGTTGCCGTCCTTGTCGAACATCAACCCGTTCGCTCTTCCGGTATGTTCGCGGTGGACCCTCACTTTCCCGGATGCGGGGTCGTAGACATGGATGCGCTGGTTCGGAATGTCGGAAAAGTATATTTTTCCATCCGGGGCCTCGGCCGGGCCCTCGGTGAACTTGAAGGTTTCCGCGTGGGTGCTCACCTGTGCTCCGTCCCCCGACAGGGGGCCGGCCAGGGAGGGGAGGACACCCAGCAGCAAGAGCGATAAGAAGGTTATCAGTTTCATGGGCAATTCAGTGTTTCAGGCCGGAGAAACTAGCAGATGCGCCACCTTCCGGCCAGCATGGACCGCGATTTTAGACGATTTCCTGTGCGCGCAGGGTCACTATAATATTGATTTTTCCCGCGGTGGATCTGCACGCCACGGCCGAGGGGCGGAATACCACGGGATGAGGAGGGCCTAGAGCGTGGAAGGGTAGCTGAGGGTATCCTTGATCCCGTTCGCCTCGTCGCAAACGATGACCGTCGCGATGTGCTCATCGACCTCCCCGGGCTTGAGAAAGGAGTGCGCAAAGATGATCGCCTGGTCCCCGACTTCCACCAGGTGTGCCGCGGCTCCATTTACACAGATGATCCCCGATCCGGCCTCGCCCGCGATCACGTAGGTTTCGAATCGCTGGCCATTCTGGAGATCCGCCACCAGGACCACTTCGTTCGGATGGATCCCCGCCGCCTGGAGGAGCTCCCGGTCGATGGTGATGGACCCGACGTAACGCACATCGGCTTCCGTAATGGTTGCCATGTGGATCTTGGCTTTGAGCATTTTTAGATGCATAATTCTAGGCACAAAAAAAATGGTACACCCGCAGGGGTTCGAACCCCGAACCTCCTGATTCGTAGTCAGGTGCTCTATCCAGTTGAGCTACGGGTGCACCGGGTGAAGCGCGGTTGTAATTACCTGCCATACAGCGTTTGGCAAGAGGTTTTTGTAGGCGATTGGGAGTTTATCGATCGTATCCTGCCGAGGAGAAGAGCGGGAAGCACTCCTTGTCATAAGCGCCTCTCCCCGATTTTCACTTCAACCCGGCCTTTAGGAGCGCTTCCCCTGTAGAAGGTTGCATTCATTTTCCCGGTGCGTTACTCTTTTGTACCATGCGTTACGCACTTGTATCTGACATTCATGCAAATGAGCAGGCTTGGGAAGCGGTGTTGGCGGACACGGTAAAGGCCGGTGTCGACGGGATCATCTGTCTCGGGGATATCGTGGGATATGGCCCCCGCCCCGCGCGGGTGCTGGAAAGCGTGTACGAGCATACGGACATGTTCCTGCTGGGCAATCACGACGCGGTGACCTGCGGGCGTTTCGATTCCGATTGTTTTAATGACGAGGCGCGGGAGATCATCGAGTGGACCGGCCGCCAGTTGAACGAAAGCGCAATCGATTTTTTCAACCAGGTTCCGATGATGATCCTCGGCGATACCTTTGCCCTTTCCCATGCTGAATTCGCGGTGCCCGAGCGCTTTGATTACATCTACGACCCGGCGGAGGCGATGGAGTCCTTCCGGGCGGTGGAGCAGCAGTTTCTCTTCTGCGGGCACACCCATTTCCCCGGGACCATCCGCCTCCTGCCGGATGGGCGTTCTGATTACCGCAAGCCCGCGGACTTCAAGATGGAGGAGGGATTTCGTTACCTCGTGAATGTGGGTTCGGTGGGGGACCCCCGCAACGGGGACACCCGCGCATCGTATGTCATCTACGACCTGGACCAGGAGTCGGTGGATTTCCGCAACGTACCTTTTGATATCGAGGCCTATCGGCTCGATATCGAGTGGGCGGGCATTCCCACCAAGCCGATCCTCTTCGATTATGCCGATGCGCTCACCCCGGTTGAGGCCGTGACCCAGGTACGCGAGTTCCACGTGGACGAAGACGCGGTCGCGCGCGCGACCGCGGCTGAAGATGCGGTGGCCCTCCAGCGCATTGACGCATCGGGCCTTCAGTCGCGCAGGAAGCTCGTGGTCAGCGCGGGGACGATGGGGGA
>JAPYUI010000314.1 GCA_029936175.1 Kiritimatiellia bacterium | reverse complement strand
TGGGGCCGGAGGTACGCTGGGCTGCTCCGGGTTGCAAGGAGAAGGAGTCTACCTGGCTTTCTGACGGGAAGGAGCACCTTTTTCGCTTCGAGACAATCGTTGGTGGCGGTTCCAAGGGGGCTCAATTTCGGCCCGAGCTGGGGGAAACACTGGTGGCGGTCGCTGCCGAGGGTGGGGGACCGTATACCCTGCTCAGTCCACGTGAGCACGTTCCCCTCACGGATGCGGGTTGGCTGGCTTTCCAGGCTGAGCGGGAGGGCTACTACAACGCGATGGATAGCGAAGGGCGTGCCCGGGCCTTCGCCAACCATGAAGACCGGTGGGAGAAAAGGCACGAAGCAGCCCGGAACTTCGTCGATGCATTGAAACCCGTGGCCCTGCCCAATCCCTCCGTGGATGCCTTCATCGAGAGGAAATTTTCCGTCCCGGGTGGCGTGGATCGGGATCCGAAACAGCAGTTTTTCGTCGACCGGGTACATCCCCTGCTCAAGGAACATTGTTTCCGCTGCCACGGGAAAAAAGAGAAGGGCGGGCTCAAGCTCGATGTGCGCGCCCGCGCCCTGAAGGGAGGCGAGTCCGGCCATCCGGCAATTGTGCCGGGTGAGGTGGGCAAAAGCCTGCTGATCGAGATGGTCAAAAGCAGCGATGACGAGGAATGGATGCCGCCCAAAGGTGAGCGGCTGGATACGGCATCGATTGCGGTCTTGGAAAAGTGGATCGCGGACGGGGCTGATTGGGGAAGGGTTGATGCAAAACCGGTAAAGCCCGCCCCGTTGATCGACGACCTGGCGTATCTTCGGCGCGCCACGCTGGATACGGTTGGGGTCGTTCCCACCCGGCAGGAGATTGATCGATATCTATCCCTTTCCATCGATGTCCGGCGCAGGCATGCCGTGGATCGCCTGCTGGAGGACCCGCGCTGGGCGGATCATTGGACGGGCTACTGGCAGGATGTGCTCGCGGAGAATCCCAGCCTGGTCAAGCCTTCGCTCAACAACACCGGCCCCTTCCGCTGGTGGATCTACGAGAGCTTTCTCGACAATAAGCCCATGGACATTTTCGTGCATGAGCTGGTGTCGATGCAGGGGAGCACCTACGCAGGGGGGGCGGCGGGTTTTAAGCTTGCCACCGAGAATGACGCCCCCATGGCCGCGAAAGCGACTATCCTCGGCGGGGCCTTCATGGGGGTACAGATGAAGTGCGCGCGCTGCCACGATGCGCCCTATCACGAGGTAAAGCAGCGCCAGGTGTTCAGCCTGGCAGCCATGCTGGAGCGTAAGCCCCTGGCCGTCCCGAAGAGTAGCAGCGTACCGGCGGATACGTTTCACGGGCGAAAGCCGCTCATCCAGGTGACCATGAAGCCGGGAGAGAAGGCGGATCCGGTCTGGCTTTTCGATGCGTTGGTAAGCAAAGAGGTAAGCCGGGAAGCCGATTCCCGGGAACAATTGGCAGACCTGCTGACTGCTCCACAGAATCGCCGGTTTTCCCAGGTCATGGTGAACCGTGTCTGGAAGCGATACATGGGGAGGGGCATCGTCGAACCGGTTGACGACTGGGAGCATGCGGAGAACACTCATCCCGAGTTATTGGATTGGTTCGCCCGGGAGTTTGTGAGGAAGGGTTACGACCTGAAGCACGTCGCCCGGCTCATTTTGACCTCGCGCGCATACCAGCGCTCGGTTAATCCGGACGCCGGTTCACCGGGATCCTTTGCCGGGGCCCAGCGTCGCCGTCTGGAAGCCGAGCAGGTGGTCGACAGCCTGCACCAGGTGGTTGGATTGGCGATGCATACCGAGCCGCTCACCATGGACCTCGACAACACCAACCGCGCGAAGAACTTTGTTCACCTCGGCACGGCACGGCGTGGCTGGATGTTTACTTCGCTGTCGAATGAGCGCGATCGTCCGAGCCTGGCCCTGCCCCGGGCGCAGGCCGTCGTGGACGTCCTCACGGCTTTTGGCTGGCGTCCCTCGCGCCAGGAACCCCTGACGGATCGCGGCAGTGAGACGAATGTCATCCAGCCTGCGATCATCGCCAACGGGGTGATGGGCAACTGGTTGACCCGCCTTTCGGATCAGCATGAGCTCACGCAGCTGTGCCTGGAGAAGCAGCCCTTGGGCCGGCTCATCGATGCCCTGTTTCTGCGGATATTCACCCGGCATCCCACCGCGCTTGAGTTGCAACGATTTACCCGTCTTCTGGAGGAGGGCTACGGGGAACGGATTGTGCGGGATGCGGCCATCCATCGTCTGGAGCATCGCATGCCGCGCTTTGTTACCTGGTCGAACCATTTGAATCCACACGCCAACGAAGTCGCGATTGCACAGGAAAAAGAAGCGCGTGCAGCCTATCCGAGTACGAATCGGTTGCGCGAAGACTGGCGCGATCGGATGGAGGACATGGTGTGGACGCTGGTCAACAGTCCGGAAATGGTATACTATCCGTAGCGAGGCCGACAGTATGCATGGAACACGACGATCTTTTCTCACCCGTTCCGGGGCCTGGGCCCTGGCTCCCGCGGCCTTGAATGCGCTGGAACCGACGCACCCCAAAGGCCGGGCCAAGCAGGTGATCATGATCTGGCTCGGCGGAGGGGCGTCTCAGATCGACACCTGGGACCCGAAGGAGCGAGGCGATGCGAAAGCTCGGAAGCCCGGTTGTTACTACGATAAAATTCCAACCGTGGTTCCCGGGGTGGAGGTCTGTGAACACTTGCCGCTCTGCGCCCATGTGATGGACCGGATCACGGTCCTGCGGACGGTGCATCACCGTGTAGTCGACGAGCACGGGGCCGCATCGTATGGGATGCATACCGGTCGCGCGGTCAGCGGCACCATCCGCTATCCCTCGGTCGGGGCTATCATTTCCCATGAACGCGGGCCGGTAAACCCCAAGATGCCGGCCTATGTCGTTATTGGGTATCCGAGCCCGATGCGCGACCCGGGATTTCTCGGCGCAAAAGCCGGCTACATCTACTTGACCGACACGGGTGAGGGCCCGGAGGGCTTTACCCGGCCCAAGACGATCAACGACCAACGAATGGCACGTCGAAAACAGTTGTTGCCGCAGCCGCGCAAGCGCCTGCTCGGGGACCGCACAATTGCGGTATACGAGGGCGCGGTGGAAGAACGCCTGCGCCGGGCGGGTCGGGAGT
>JAPYUI010000087.1:10781-17561 GCA_029936175.1 Kiritimatiellia bacterium | reverse complement strand
GCAAGTTCCCCGGCCAGAAGGATCGGGCGAATTACCTGCTCGCCCGGATCCGCGTACGCCAGGGCAAACCTGAAGAAGCCGTGAAGATCGTCACCTCGTTTAAGGCGGGCAACCCCAAGGCGCAGGGTATTAAGCTCGAGCTCGCCATCTATTATCACCGGAAGGGCGAAAAGGATCGCTCCGAGAAGCTCTTTAACGAATTCTTCGCGGTCTATAAGGACCGGTTGCCCACCGACCCGGACGTCCTGCAGACCTACCAGACCGCCGCCTATACCCTGGCCGAGATATCCAAGAGCGAAGGCGAGTTCGGTGAAGCGGTAAAGTACTACCGGATGATCATCAAGGGCGCGAGGGACAAGACGAAGAAGCGCACCTTCATGGTGGAGGCTGCAAATACCCTCGTGGACCATGCGAAAAAACAACAGGGCGATGCGCGAAAGAAGACGCTGGCTGAAGCGGAGAAGTTGGCGCGAGACGCCATGTGGAACTACGACATCATCTTTGGCCGGGCCGTGGTTTCCCTCGCCTACATCCAGATCACCGGGGGTGATCGCAAGGGGGCGCTGGAACTGATCAAGAGCTACAGGAACGATATCATCACCATCGAGAATGAGATTCGCAAGAGCAACCCCGGCATGATCTGGATGAGCCCGCGCTGTCACCTGCGATTTCTGACCGGTGAAGTCATCTGGGAGGACACGAAGCGGGACCACGAAAACAAGGAGCCCGAGAAGAAGGTGATGGCCGGTATCGGTCGCTCGGCTACGGAATTTATCAATGCCTTTCTGAAGTACCCGGGGAACGAATACAGTGACAAGTCCGGCCTGATGTTCAACGAAATGGACAAATGGGCCCAGGCCAATGGCTACGGGGTGCTCCAGGCCCCTGCCGGGGTCAAGGGTGCGATCATGAAGCGTTACCTGGACCTGGCGGATCGATTGCGCCAGCAACGCAAATTTTCCGAAGCCATTCCCAAGTACCTCGATGTGCTGAACCAGTACCCGGAAACCTCCGTTTCAGGTAAGGGGTTGGGGAACCTGGCCCTTTGCTTCGCGGAAAGTAAAGACCATCTATCCGCCCTGGCCACGGTGGGGTACATGGCCGACCGTTTTGCGGATGACGCCGACACGGCCAAGGGGATGCTGCGCGTGCTGGCCCGATACGGGATCAAGGTCGACGGTGAAGAGTACCGGACGATCCTGGAACTCTTCGGCTTGAATTTCCCCTCGCATCCGAATGCCGCGAAGGCCGCCTTCAATATCGCGGAACTTAAGCGTAAAGACGGCCGGGATGCCGAGGCCATGGCTGTTTACGAGACGATCATTGAAAAGTACCCCAAGGACAAGGTTGCGGTGCTCTCGGCGGAGCGTCTCGGGTTCTTTTATTTTGATAACGAAGATTACCCGAACGCGGAGAAGTATTTTAACACCTATGTTGAGTTGGCCCGGCCCGGGCCGACGAAGGCTGACGGCTGGTTTAAGCTGGCCAATACCCTGATGAAGATCGGTAAGCTGCCCGGCGCGATCCAGGAATTCAGCAAGCTGAAGAAGGAGCTGGATAAGAAAGGCCCGAATCATGCGGTGTACTATGGCGATCCGAATGATGCCAAGCGCAGTGAGCACTTGATGGAGCAGACCATGTTCTTTTTCGGGCAGAGCCTCGCACAGCTTCCGGAAGGGGCGGCGAACCGGGACAAGTTTTTTGCCAGAGCCGTCCAGGAATTCAGCGACCTGCTGAAGAGCTATCCCAAGTCTCCGTTCGCCCCGAAAGCCCTTAAACAGATAGGGATGATCAATCTCAAGTTGGACCGCGTCGATGATGCGGTGGTTGCATTTGAACGGATCGCCAAGGAATATCCGAAGACCCCGGGTGCCGACGATATCACCTACCTGATCATCGACACCGCGGGGAAGGCCGGCCTGAAAGGCCTGGTGAAGACCTATTCCCAGAAAGTCGTCGGCAACCATGCGTCCTTCAGCCCACAGAAGTTGATTCGTATCGGTATGCGCCTGCTCGATTTTGAACTCTACGACGAGGCTGAATCCATCATGGGCATTGTTGCAAAGCATCCGGACGCCCAGGCCGACGAAAAGATCCTGCAGCGGGCCTTGAACGGCATGGCGCGTTCCGCCTACCGGCGGGGACGGTTTCAGGAGGCACTTGAAGCGGCGAGCCGACTCCTGACAACATACCCTAGATCGCCCTATAAGCTGGATGCAACCTTCCTCAAGGCCGGGAGCCTTCGCGAACTGGGCAAGCATGATGAAGCGGTCGCGGTGCTCGGTGATGTCACCAAGGACATCGGCGATCTCATCCGCATTTATCCGGATCGCAGGGAGGAGTTCCGGTTGGCCGAAACCCGTAAGGAAGCTGAACTGGCGACGACCTATGCTGCGGCCGGAGACACGAAGAAGGCCATCGCCACCGTTTACCGCATGTCGCTGAGTGCAAGTACACCCGCGAAAAAAGAACTATTCAAGCCCGCCTGCCTCCTCGCCATTCAGTGGTGTATCGACGAAGGCAAGTACGATGCCGGACTCGAGTTCTGTTCCATCTTCATCAATCTGTACGCCCTGGACAAGGAGAGCACCGCCAAGGTCAGGGAAATGCGTAAAGTACTCCAGCAAAAGAAAGTTTCCGAAGGCGCATGAATTTCTCCACTACAGGTACCATTATGAAAAGATCCGTTATTGTCTTCATGTTGTCGGGCCTGGTGTTGGTGGCGATTGCCCCGGCCGGTGAAATTTACCTGACCAGCGGCCAGATGAAAACAGGGAAGCTTATTCCGCGGGGGGATGGATCGATCACGGTAAACAGCGATGAGGGCACCTTTACCTACAAGCTATCCCAGTATACACGTGCCGTGGGCGACCGTCCGCCGGAATTCGATGCCGCGCGGAGTGCCCGGAACCGAAGCGATTGGGCCGGGTTGAAGACCAACGCCGAGGCCGCGATGAAGAAAGGGGCTTTCCTCGAGTGGGATGCCCATGCCGCCTCGGTCCTGGCCGAGGGCTATATCCGCCAGAAGAAGGGGCTGGAGGCCAACCAGGTGATCCAAACCATCGTCGCCCGGTACCTGAAATCCATGAAGACGGAATCCGCGGTATGGGATCGTTTCCCGAAGCTGGAAAGCATTAGCTGGCGCGCACAGACCCTTCAAGCCAGCAAGCACGGAGCTCTGGAAAAGAAGCTGGATTCCGTGATCAAGGGTGCCAAAAACCGGGAACGAGCCGCTTTTGCCCAGATGGTGCGCGGCGATCTCCGCCTGGAGCAGAAACGTTCGAAAGAGGCCGTGCTTGACTACTTGCGAACGGTATATTTCTTTTCAGAGATGGAAGAGGTACACCCTGAGGCTCTCTATAAGGTGGGAAAGGCTTTTGAGGCCATGCAGAATACCCGGCGCGCCACAGAATTTTTTAACCGGCTGACCAGCGAATATCCGGACAGTCGCTATGCCGCGGAAGTCGCAGGCAAGTAAGTTTTCAATCAACCAAAATCGTCGAAGGAGAATACGCAATGCTCACCAATATGTTTAAACGTTTGATCGGTCTCATGATCATGCTGCTCGGACTGGGACTCCAGCAACCCCTTTTCGCCCAGGCTGAGAATCCCGATGCGGTTGCGGCCCCTGCCGCCGCCGCTGGGGATATCGTCGTGGAAGAGGAAGCCACGATCAACACAGGATTTCTCGATGTCGTCCTGGGTGCCGGTTTCCTGGGCGTTGTCCTCTGGTTGTTGCTTCTGCTCACTTCCATCGCGGGCATGGCGCTCATCGTGGACTCCTTCCTGACCATTAAACCATCGCGGATTATGCCGGATGGTCTCGTGGCCAATGTGAAATCCGCGATGGAGCAGGGGGATGTGATGAAATCCCTGAAACACTGCGAGGCAGAGCCCGGCCCCCTGGCCAACATCCTATCGGCTGGTTTTTCGAACGTGGAGGAAGGCTATGACGTCATCCAGGAAGCGGTCGGCATTGCGGCTGACCTGGAGTCTGAAAAGCTGCTTCAGCGGGTGAACTACCTGAACGTGGTCGGGAATCTGGCCCCGATGCTCGGCCTGATGGGTACGGTTCAAGGCATGATCAAGGCCTTTAATACCCTCGCCTCCGCTGGCGCCTCCGCGGCCGGGCTGCTTGCCCTTGCGATCTCCCAGGCCTTGTACACGACGCTCTTCGGCTTGTTCATCGCGGTGCCCGCCCTGGCGTTCTTCTACTTCTTCCGGAACCGGGCGACGAATATCATTCTCAACATGGAAGGGCTGACCATGGACGAGATCAAGATCCTGCGGAACGTGGAGGTTGTCGAGGAGTAGGGTGCCCCTGAGGATCATCCCCACCGAGACCACCAAGGTATGAGAAAAACTGAAGAAGTTGAACCGGTCAACCTGACCCCGATGATTGATATCGTCTTCCAGATGATTATCTTCTTCGTCACCACCGTCGACCTGGACAAGGACAAGTTTGACAAGGAGATGGTGATACCGGAGGCCCCACATACCCGGGAGGCGAAACCTGAGCCATCCACGATTTATATCCAGGTGAAAAAGAACGGTACCGTATGGATCGGGTCTACTCCCCTGCCCAATGATGCCTTTCTCTTCGGTATGTTGAAGAAGGCGATGTCGATTCACGGGCAGAACATTCCCGTGGTCATTCACGGGGACGGGCGCGCTGAGCACCGGCATGTTCGGCGGGTGATGGATGTCGTCGCCAAGACGGGTATTTGGCGTATTAACTTCTCTGCCATACAGAAGAAGGGCACCTGACATGCCGATCTCCCGAAAGAAGAAGAAGAAGAAGCGTCCGGCTCCGAAGATGGAGGATATTCCCTTGACGCCCATGATCGACGTGGTGTTCCAGCTCCTGGTCTATTTCGTGTTTACCTTTGAGCCTATTGACCTCTTTGCCCACCTGCAGGTTTATCGCCCGGCTTCGGACAAGAATGCAACCTCCGAGACTCAACCCGAGGTTGTCCGGATCAACGTTTTCCCCGATGGCTACACCATCAACGGTCGTGTGGTCAGCAACGAGACCCTCCTGAACATCCTGTTTCGCATGGCGGACCTCGATCCCAACCAGACGGTTATTATCCAGCCCACGGTGAACTCGCCACATGCCCACCTTATCGAGTTGCTCGATATGTGCACCAACGCGGGCCTGAACAAGTTCTCGATTATCAGCGCAGACTGAATCGGGTGTGCTCGCGGATTGTCCGCTCAGCCATTGTGGCGTGGTCGATCGTCTAAGCTGGCTCTTGCGTGTCATTCCTCAGCCTGCTAGTACAGGGTCGTGGAAGATACCCCGACCATCCAGGTCCTCTCCGACCACGTTGCAAACAAGATCGCAGCGGGGGAGGTGGTCGAGCGCCCGGCCTCCGTGTTCAAGGAGTTGGTCGAGAATGCCATCGATGCGGGGGCATCGCAGATCGACGTGGAGGTTGTCATGGGCGGTCGAAAAGCCCTCATCGTATCCGACAATGGCGTCGGAATGACGCCCGATGAGGCGTTGCTCAGCCTGGAACGCCATGCCACCAGCAAAATTCGAGATGTCGATGATATCGAGGAGGTCTCAACCCTTGGTTTTCGAGGGGAAGCCATCCCGTCCATTGCCTCGGTCAGTCGATTTACCCTCCGGACCCGCCAGCGAGACGCCCTCAGTGGAACCGAAATCCTGATTTCCGGGGGCAAAATCCTCGAGGTCAATGAAGCCGGCTGTCCGCCTGGAACATCCGTGGCCGTGCGTAATTTATTCTTTAACGTGCCCGCCCGCCGCAAGTTCCTGAAAGCGGAGCAGACGGAGTTGACGAATATCCGGCAGGCTTTTCTCGTAACCGCCCTCGCGCATCACGAGGTTGGCTTGAAGCTGGTTGCCGATGAGCGCGAGCTCTACAACCTGCCGCCGGCGGCTTCGCTGGAGGAACGGATTTCCGAGGCCTTAAACCCGGGCCTGCTCGACCAGGTCTTTCCCGTGGACCTGGAGAACCTGGGTGTGCATGTTAGCGGTTATGCGGGTATGCCTCAATTCGCACGAAATGATCGGCGCGACCAGTTTATCTTTGTCAATCGCCGGCCCGCGAGTGCAGCACTCGTGCATTATGCCATCAACCAGGCCTACCAGGGAACGCTGGGGAAGAATAAACACCCGGTCCTGTTCCTGTTTATCGATCTCGAGCCGGGCATGGTCGATGTGAATGTACATCCCGCCAAGCGCGAGGTGCGTTTTCGCCAGGGGCATACCGTCCGCGACACGGTGATCAACGCCCTGCAAATGGCGTTGGATCCGGATGGCCGAGATCCGGAGAAGGCGGGGGGCTCGCCTGTGGGTACGCGCGATTCGCAAGCGTCTCCATCCATGCCTGCGCCCCAGCCCAAGTCGCAGGCGGCTTTTGATCTGCCCGGAGCACATACCCGGAACACCTTTAAATATCCCCATCAGCCGCTTCCAAGCCGCGACCCGTTGATCGGCGAACCCAGGGACGCACACGCTTTGCCCACCGAGCCCTTGCCCGCCGGGAGTCCGTGGGCCTGGTGCCGGGTGATTTCCCGTATCGGCGATCTCTTTGTACTCCTGGAGACCGAGGAGGGCCTGGGGATTATGGACCCCCAGGCCGCACACGAACGGGTGATGTTCGATCGAATGATGCGCGAGGTACGCGAGCAGGTTCCGCTCTCGCAAGTCCTGTTGCATCCGGAGACGGTGGCTCTCGGTCCGCGTGAAGCATTTGCGGTTCGGAAGAACCAGGAATCCTTTGCGAACATGGGCTTCAGTATTTCCGATTT
>JAPYUI010000087.1:0-10681 GCA_029936175.1 Kiritimatiellia bacterium | reverse complement strand
CTGAAGGCCTCGCCTCCGTCGTGCGTCCGGGGCCTGGATGCGATTCCTACAGGCCCATACCCGGGCTGAACGCGGGATGATAATGAAAACGGACGAGCTATGCCGCCCCGAGGCTGTGGGGTGTCTGCCGCATCATGATGTCGATCGCGATGTGTTGCGATCGCAGGCTGGTTTCCATGTGATATTCCATGAAGTGGCTCATATGTGCGGCAATTTCCTTCGCCTGCTCCGGATCCGTCCGCGTGTTACGGACTTCCTCCGGTGCTTGGCATTTCTCCAGGTTCAACATGATCGCCCGTGCTGCTGGTGTCAGGATGCCGGTATGCGAATAATCAGACTCCATGCATCGCGGACAGAGAATCGCTCCCCGTTCATAGGCCAGCACAATCGGCTTAACCTGGAGTGCTTGCGCCTCCCGGCAGTCGATGCAATGCGCAAGCTGTGGAGCATGTCCCAGGAACTGGAGCAGCCTTAGCTCAAACCAGAAGAAGATGGCGAAATTAGCCCCGTGTTGATTGATTTCGTCCAAGGCCTGGTCGAGCAGGTCGTAGATGTCCGGGTGGGATGCACGGGGTGGGCACACGCGAAGGACAATGTCGGCAAAAAACGACGCCGCGGCGGCGGCTCGCCAGTCGTTTCGAAGATTTCCGCGTAGCTTAAGCGGTGAACATTCCCGGGTGTGGTGCAGGTCATTTCGTTCACGGGTGTAATAGAGCAGCTCGCAGGTGTAAAAGAGGTCGTATTGGCCGAGAAACAAGCTGTTCGGTCGTTGCGAACCCTTGATCATGGTCGTAACCCGCCCATGATCCCGGGTGAACCAGCTTACGATACGCGAGGTGTTTGTGACCGGGTGCCACTTGAGCACAATCGCTTCCGTTTTATCAATCATGGGAGCCGGGAGGTGCGGTACGAGGCTTGCCCCGGGACTCGAGCCAGTGCTCGACCTTGTCGAGCAGGGTGGGGTGCTCCTCCCCGCCAATCTGGTCGGGGTTGGCGGCTCCAGCCGATACGATGATTTTCATGGCGTCAGCCGGGCTCATGTCAAGGGAGCGTAGTTCCGAGCGCTGGGTCGCGATCAGGACACCCGAGGTCGGGTTGGGGGTTGTGGGTACGAATACGTAGATGTAGTCTTCCACATCATCGAGTTGCATGGAAATCTCGTTGGAAACCGGTGAGGTCACGAAGGCGAATGCCCAGAGTCCATCCCGGGGGTATTGGATGAGCACGACCTCCTGAAACATCGTTTCCCGTTGGGCCACGACCGCCTCGCTGATATGGCGGACAAAAAGGTAGATCTTGTTCACCACGGGAATCTTGCCAATAACCTTGTCGCCGAGCCGATAGATTTGTCGACCGAGAAAGTTCCTGACCAATAAACCGATGCAAAACAGGCCGGCAAGAACGAGAAGAAAAACGATGATACTCCAGAGAAAATCGGGGATGCGTTCGCGTACGTCGATCGGCAGGCGATTTAAAACCTTTTGAAAGGTTTTCGAATCGTTGAAAAAGGTAAACATCGCATTGATGACCCAGAGGGTGATCGCGATCGGTGTGACGAGGATAAGCCCGACCACGATATTCGTCCGGATACTTTTTGTGATGGCGGTAAACATGGATTGATTCATACGTTCTGGGGCTGTTTATCACAATTACAATTCCGTTCAGCTTTGCGGTCGGAGCAGGGTCAGCTTAATCCTGTTTCAGCGGCATTACGCCCGTCCACGCAAGGAATTCTTTCGTGCTGCCTGACAGAAACGGACCAGAGATCCTTGAATTTCATTTGCATTTTCCCGTATAGGGGAAAGGTTTAGCCTGCTTAAACAGAGAAAAGGACCACACCATGAGCGAACGAACAGCCACGATTCAACGCGACACCAGCGAGACCCAGATCAGCTTGAGCCTGAATTTGGACGGGACGGGTGAGGCAAGGATTGAAACAGGGGTTCCGTTTTTCAACCACATGCTGGAATTGTTGACCAAGCACGCCCTCATCGACCTGGAGGTTCAAGCCTCAGGGGATCTTGAGGTCGACTACCATCACACGGTTGAAGATGTTGGCCTCGTCCTCGGACAGGCCCTCAACCAGGCCCTGGGTGACCGCAAAGGCATCCGGCGTTATGGATATTCCCTGCTTCCCATGGATGAGGCCCTGGCCCGTGTCGCCATCGACCTGGGTGGGCGTCCTTACCTGGTGTTTGAGGTGAATCACGCCGAACGCAAGATACGGGATTTTGATCTTGGCCTGCTGGAGGAGTTCTTCCGTGCCTTTACAACAGAGGGGCGCTTGAACCTCCACGCAGCCCACCTCTACGGCAAGGATGTTCACCACGCTTACGAGAGTATCTTCAAGGGCGTTGCCAAGGCCTTGGATATGGCCTTGTCCCGTGACCCACGGGTGGCAGGGGTCCCATCCTCCAAGGGCGCAATATGATCGGTGTCATCGATTACAAGATGGGCAACCTCGGCAGCGTAATGAATGCGCTGAAGTTCATCGGTTGCGAAGCCCGCTTGTATGATAGCCCCGATGGCCTGGAGGATTGTGATGCGGTTATTTTCCCCGGGCAGGGAGCTTTTCGCGACTGCATGAAAAATTGTGAGCGGTACGGCTTTGTCCCCACCTTAAAAGACTGGCTGGCGGGTGGGCGGCCTTTTCTGGGTGTCTGCATGGGCTTGCAATTACTCTTCGAGGATAGCGAGGAATCGCCGGGTACGGCGGGGCTGGGTGTATTCCCGGGGCGCGTGAAGCGATTTCCGGGCGGAACCGGCATGAAGGTTCCGCAAATGGGCTGGAATACCGTGCGGCAACAGCAGGTCGAAAGCCCTCTATTTCAAGGTATTGCAGATGAATCCTGGTTTTATTTTGTCCATTCTTTCTACATCCCCTTCGATGGGCAGGAATGGGCCGCTGGCCTGACCGATTTTGGATTAACCTATACATCGACCTTATCGCGTGATAATATTCTAGCCTGCCAGTTCCACCCGGAGAAGAGTCAATCAGTGGGTGTGCAGCTCCTCCGGAACTTTGTGGATTGGTCCCAGCAGCGGGTGGAGTAGTGGTGTATGAGCAGCTTTAAGATCTATGCAGCAATTGACATTAAAGACGGGAAATGTGTCAGGCTGGCCCAGGGCAAGGCTAACGATATGACCGTCTACTCGGACGATCCCCTCGCCATGGCGCGCAAGTGGATCGACGAGGGGGCGGACGGCCTGCACGTGGTCGACCTGGACGGTGCATTCAAGGGTATGCCGGTTCACATGGACGTGGTGGAACGCCTGGTCAAAAGCGTGGACGTGCCGGTCAGCATTGGAGGAGGGCTGCGCTCGGTCGAACATATCGACCGGGCCATGGCGACCGGCGCGCACCGGGTCGTGATCGGTACCGTGGCCATTGGGGATCCCTTTTATATGAAACGACTTACCGAGCGCTACGAGGAACGCCTGGCCGTGGCCATCGATTCGCGGGACGGGTTTGTCCAGGTCCGCGGGTGGATCGAAAATACCAATTTACGCGCAGCAGACCTGGCCGCATCAGTTGCTGAATTTGGGGTGCAGACCATCATGTACACCGATACCTCACGAGACGGCATGATGCGGGGTGCTGATTGTGATACCATCGGCACGTTCTGCGACGAGGTGCCCTGCAAGATTATTGCCAGTGGTGGCGTTGCCTCCCAGTCCGATATTCGGGATCTTCAGGCGCTGGAAAAGCCGAACATGATCGGCGTGGTTGTCGGCAAAGCCCTTTACGAAAACCAAGTAACCCTCAGCGCCTTGCAGGAAGCCTGATACCATGAACGAATCCCTGCTTAAGGAGCTGAGCGAGGCGGCGGGGATTCCCAGTCGCGAGGAAGCCCTACGCAGCATCGTGCGCCGGGAATTGGCGTCGGTGGTCGACTCGATGGAGGTTGACGACATGGGCAACCTCATTGCGTTCAAAAAGGGCAGGGGCCAGAAAAAGCTCATGATTGCCGCCCACATGGATGAAATCGGGTTCATTGTGAAGCACATTGATGCGCGTGGCTTCATGAGCCTGCAACCCCTGGGTGGATTTGATCCCCGCCAGTTGTTTGCCCAGCGCCTGCATGTCCATGGTTATGCGGGCGAACGCCTTCCCGGTGTCATGACCTATAACACGAAGCCCGCGCATTTGCTGACACCCGAAGAGGCCCGGCAGTCGCCCACGATCGAGAAGTTCTTTGTCGACGTGGGGATGAGCGCCGAGGAGCTCGGTGAGAAGGTGCGGATTGGTGATATGGTGACCCTGGATCGCAATGCTGAGCGCTGTGGAGACAACTTCATCGGTAAGTGTCTCGACAACCGCGTGGGTGTGTTTGTGATGATCGAGGCCATGAAGGCCCTCGGTGAGCATGAGCTCGATATTTATGCCGTGGCAACCACCCAGGAAGAAATTGGCCTGCGCGGGGCAACCACTGCAGCTTATGCGGTTAATCCGGATATCGGGATCGCACTCGATACGACCTTGTGCTGCGACTATCCCGGTTCGGCCGATGCGGATGCGGTCACCCGCCTGGGTGATGGTGTAGGGATCAAGATCATGGACTCTTCGATGGTTTCGCACCCGAAGCTCGTGAATCTCTGCCGTGATCTTTCCGAGCGGGATGACATCCCTTACCAGATGGAAGTTCTTCCCCGTGGCGGAACGGATGGTGGGGCAATTCAGCGTGCGCGGGAAGGAAATGTCAGCATCACCTTGAGCGTTCCCACGCGCTACATCCATACCGTCAACGAGATGATCAGTATTTCAGATGCCGAGGCAGCCATTCAACTTTTGACGACCCTTCTGCAGGAATCCCACTCCGCCGACTTCAGCCTGGAATAGGTGGGTTTTGCCTCCCGTCCGGGGAGCTCAAACATGTGCAAACGGATTACAATATTGTAATTTGCAAAATATTGTATCTGCCCGATCGTTTGCCTATACCGTAAACATGAGAGAAGTATTATGATGGAAAAATATCTGATAGTCCCCCTCGTTTGGCTCATCACCGTGGCACTCCACGCACAGGATGAGCCCCGGTGGACCTCCTGGTTGACCCATTATTCCGGAACCTATGCCCGGACCTATATCTCCGATGCGGCGGAGGCCAGCCTTAACGCGGTCACTACCTGGTCACGCGGGCAGGGGACGCAGGCCCAGCCCACCTACGCCGGAATCCACGAGGTCGCCTACGACCAGGACTGGGTCTATATTCGGACCACCGGGCTCGGCTCCCATATCATGGGACCCTGGCCGACCAATTTCCCGAACTTCCCGGCCAACACCGCCACGATCTACCGGGTTCCGCGGACGCCGACGGTTCCCACCACCAAGGACCTCAGCGGTCTCGGGGCGATCGGCTTCTTTATTGATGGGGTCGCCATGTTCGACAGCCGGGATGCCTTTTCCTATTCCGTATCCCTCGGCCGGGATGCCCGTCCGAATGATGGGGCTAATCGTGGTGACGGAATCTGGAATCGCGATGCCTACGTGAACGAGGGGGCCACTTTCGACCCGGCGAATGCACACCAGGCGGGGAGGCAATATCACTACCACGCCAATCCGACGGGCTTGCGGGCACTGTGTGGTGACCAGGTAAGCTATGACCCCTTGACCAACACCTACACCGAGGACACGTCGAACCTGCGGCATTCGCCGATCCTGGCTTGGGTCACCGATGGCTTTCCCCTTTACGGACCCTACGGCTACTCTGACCCCATGGATCCGGAGAGTGGTATCCGCCGGATGATTACCGGTTTTCAGTACCGCGATGGCTCCAACGGCAGTGCCGACCTGGCGGCCACCGGTCGGACGACCTGGCCGGCCTGGGCTGTGCGCGTCCAGGGCATGGGCCCCTCGGTCTCCAGTGGTCCGTCCACCGGCATCAATGCACTGGGTCATTACATGGAAGATTACGCCTACCTCGGGGACCTCGGCATGACCCAGGGAATCGAGTTTGACCTCGATGAACACAATGGACGTTTCTGCAAGACGCCTGAATTCCCGGATGGCATTTATGCCTACTTCGTCGGTATTGAACCCGATGGCATACCGAAGCATCCATACAATATCGGTCGCTCCTATTATGGTGGGGATGCAGGCGGAAGCACGGGTACGATTCCCGCCGCTGCAACCAAGGTGTTTGAGGGTGGCCCTGAGACTCTGTCCCGGGCATCGCAGATCCTTGTCGCCAACGATGAACTTAGCATCGAATGGACGATGCTCGAGGGCGCTGAGAGCTACGTGCTTGAGCATTCCACCAACCTCACGGACTGGGTCCCCGTTAGTGGGCCGATTACCACGAATGGTAACGTATTAAGCATGGTGGGCTCGCAGATACCAACCGATGAAGATATTGCCTACTATCGGGCGGGTCATGGGGGCCTGCTTGACTTCGATGACACGGGCTTTGACTACACCCCACCCGGCGGGGGTGGAGGCGGCCCGACCGGCGGCACGGTCACCATTACCATCGAGCTCCCGACAGGTCCGCCCGCCTTGCCCCCACAAGCGGTAACCCCCACTCAGGTCACCATGGGCGGAACCCCGATTACCTTTGTCTCACGCCCGACCCAGGCCACGGTGGAAGTAAGCTTCGATCCCGGAACCTTCGCCCAGGGCACCTATAATTTTGTCGTTACCTTTCCCACCCCGATGGGGAGCATCGATGTCACGGCGATCACGACCTATACAGTTGAGGCTCCTGCTCCAGACACGGCTCATAACGTGCTCCTCATCATCATCGATGACTGGGCCATCGATTCCAGTCACTTGTACAACGCGGATCCCGGTGCAACATTTCCTCCCACCCCGACCATCGAGCGATTGGCCAATAACGGGATCCTGTTTGCGAACGCCTATGCACAAACACTTTGTTCGCCCACCCGTGCCTGCATGCTGACCGGTCGACACGCCTTTCGACATGGGGTGGGGGCCCCGGTTAGCCAGGCAGCGGAGTTGAGCGCGGCAGAATTCACCCTGCCGGAGGCCTTTGCCTCGGAGGGCTCCCCCTATGCCCTGGCATCCTTTGGAAAGTGGCACTTAACCGCAGGTCAGGATAATGCCGGCGATCCAAACACCATCGGGGGCTGGCCGCATTTCAGTGGTAGCCTGGGGGGCGGTGTCCCCGATTACTATGCCTGGAACAAGACCGTCAACGGGACGACCACCAGCAACTTTACCTACACCACGTCGGATACGGTGAACGATGCGGCGGCCTGGATCCAGTCCCAAGGCGATGATCCCTGGTTTGCCTGGATTGGGTTCAACGCCGGGCACACCCCTTTTCACCGTCCGCCGATCGCTTTGCACAGCTACGCCACGTTGCCGACGGGTACGATTACCGGGGCCGATCGTCGGCCCGCGTTTGAAGCATCGATCGAGGCCCTGGACACCGAGCTCGACCGCCTGCTTCAGTCGGTGGATACAAACAAAACCACGATCATCCTGCTGGGGGATAATGGCACCCCCAGAGGCGTGGTTCAACCGCCCTATAATACTGCGCGCGCCAAGGGGTCCCTGTACGATGGAGGAACCCACGTTCCCTTCCTGGTTGCCGGTCCCGGTGTTGCCAACCCGGGACGCATCGATACGAACCTGGTCCATTGCATTGACGTGTTCTCAACCGTGCTCGAACTGTGCGGCGTGGATGAGGGGGCCGCAGTCCCGCCCGGGACTGCTATAGATGGCTTAAGCCTTGTCCCTGTCCTGGAAGGCAGCAACCTGGGTGAACGATTTGTCCTCTGCGAGGAATTCGGGGGGAACGCCAACAGCCCCGGCCGGACCATTCGGGATGAACGCTATCGCCTGGTGAAATACGAAAGTGGAACGGAAGAGTTTTACGACATCGACCAGGATCCCGCTGAAGGCTCCGACTTGTTGCCCACCCTCAGCCAATCCCAGCAAACGCACTACGACGACCTGCTCGCTGAATTGAGCAGCTTGAATTGAGGCGCGTCCGGAGCATGCCATTCCGGGGTCGGATCCGCTGGTGCCTGCTATTTTCTGCGACCCAGTGTCTCGTCTGTCAAGGTCTTCAAGAATGCCACCAGCGCGGCTTTTTCCGCGCCGGTTAAGCCCAGGCCCTCCGGCGGGTGCTTGGCGAGGTTCGGGTCGAGGGTTGGGCTTCGGTGTACCCCGTGGTCGTAATGCTCGATCACGTCCTCCAGCGTTTTAAATCGGCCATCATGCATGTAGGGTGCCGTCAGGGCAATGTTTCGCAGCGAGGGGGCCTTGAACTTGCCCCGGTCCCCTGCTTCACCTGTTACTGCGCTCCGCCCGGGCACGGGATCGGCATCCAGCCCGTTGTTGAAGTAGCGGTGGTTGCTGAACAGGTAGCCACCGTGACAATGGAAGCAATCCGCGCCCTTGAATCCGCGATTGGGATCATGCTCCATGAGAAAGAGTTGAAAGCCCAGTTGCTCTTCCGGGCTGTAGCTCTCCGTCTGCGCCATCGCCCGGTCAAACTTGGAGTCGAAGGAAAGGAGGCTTAACAGGTACTGCTCGAGCGCGAGGGCCATACGCTCGATCGTTACCCCGGGTGAGCCAAAAGCCCGGGCGAAGGATGCCCGATACGCCGGGGTATCCAGCTTGGCCCGGACATTCTCCAGGCGCTCGTTCATCTCCAGTGGATCCTGGATCGGATGCAACACCTGCTCGCGCAGCGTCTTCGCCCGTCCGTCCCAGAAGAATCCATCGTGCCAGGCGAGGTTGAACAGGGCCATGGTATTCATTTTTCCGGGCGCACCCGCTGCGCCAAGGCTGAACGCCCGTCCGGCATCACTGAACGCGACCTCGGGTCGATGGCAGCTGGCGCAGCTTTGTGTCTCGCCCCTGGATAGTGCGGTGTCGAGGAAAAGCTTTTCGCCGAGTACGATGCCTTCCTCGGTCAGTGGATTGTCGCGCGGGAGTGGGGGCTGGGGAAACCTCGCAGGTAAGGGTAGGGCAACCGGGGTGGTCCCCGTTGGATACACCGCGCCCTTCCGGTGCTTGCTCGCCTGCACCGTGCCCGCGCGATTTCCCTCCAGGCTGAAGGCTTGGGCAGCTTGATCCGCGAGCAGGGATGCCAACCCGTCCTTCTCACGTGAGTGGGTGGAAGAACCGTCCCGCACCATGTCGAACCTTGCGAACAGGTCCGGGACCTGGAAGTGAACCGTAGCCACCGTATCGTCAACCAGCTCCATCCGGCAGGGCAGGGCAACCGTCCGTAGTTGCGCTGCTTTTGCCACGTGATAAATAAATCCGGGCTGCTCCCCTTTCGGGTTGCGAAACCGGCCTTCGAGCGCAAGAAAGATATAGCCTTCCTGCCAGGTCCAATGCAGGTTGTTGACTGCGGGATTCATCGGGTGACCCGCCGACCACGTACCGGGCTCTTTATGGTTGGACGCTGGACCCACCCCGAGCTTCCACTCGATTTTTTGATAGGTTCCTTCCGGGACCTTTTCCAGGATGAGTTGGCCCGGGGCCTCGTGTGCATTGACCAAGGCGTACGTGTCTGCAAAATCGATCCAAGTGCCATCTGTTTTTTGCAGTCGCGGTTCGCTCAGGAGGTACGAAAGCCGCGTTATGCGAAAAGGCGTCCCGGCCGGGGTCGCATGCACCAGCTGGTTGAATTGGAAGGCCCTTTCCGAGGCCCGGTGTTCAATGGTGAAGGCGAGGCTGACCGTACGGCCATGGGCCCGGTTCAGCGGGGCCAGCAAAGGAATTCCCGCCAACAGTATGACAAGGGTCGATGTTCTGTTGGGAAGCATCCTCATTCGATAACAGAATATACGCGCCCCTTGTAAATGGCGCGAGCCTTCAATAGGGGACTTTTTCACGCGGGCATCCCCTTTCCACGCCTGCCGAACGCGCGAAGGGCTTTACCGTGTACAAAAAAAACCGCCCGGAAAACCGGGCGGAAAATCGGAACCCCAAGCGAGGGTTTCCTTCTTTTGACGATCAGGAATCAGCTTTTTTCTTGGCAAAGGTCTTTACCCCGTAGGTGCTGCCCTTGAAGGCAGTGGTACAGGCTTCCTTGCTGGTTTTAGCTTCACCTTTCATGGTGAGTATTGCCTCATTCGTCTTGGGATTAAACGTGACGTTATCCACGCCGTTTACTTTTTTCGTCAGGATCGCACGGATCCTTTTCGGGCAGTTGACTTTTCAACGTACGCCCGAAACACCCAGAACATATGCGTTCGGGGTTTCTACCTTATCCGCTGCGCTAGCGTACTCGGGAAGGAGCACGGTAGAGCCCAGCATCAAGGCCAATACGGTAATTAATGTTTTCATGTCCATAAGTCTAGGGGGGAGGGACTTGATTACAAGTATTCTCATCGTTTTTGCCGGCAAAAGTCCGTATCCAAGGTGTTTCATGGGTGGAGCTTGCCGGATCCGGTGCCCGGCAGTATAGGAACTCCTTCCCGGAAGACGATTGAGCCTGGTGTAACTTGACCTACGGTCCTTTTCCGGTCGACGGGATGGTTTCCCTATATATACTTGCCTGTATGCGTCTCGTACCCGTCCTTCATGTAATCCCGGCTTTGTTTCTGGTTCAGGCCTCGGCGGTCGAGCGCCTGGTCCACCGGGATTTTGATGGACCCGCAGGGAAAGAATGCGTAGCCGGTCCACGCCCACCGCTTTATCCCGGCTTCAACCCGGATAACCAGGCGATTGTATTTTCCGACCCGGGCCGGGTGCTGGTTA
>JAPYUI010000003.1:70826-72955 GCA_029936175.1 Kiritimatiellia bacterium | reverse complement strand
TGCCGAGGAATCTGCGAAGCCAGCGGCCCCGGAACAGCCCAAACAACGTCCGCGCACGGTAAAGGTGGCCAAGCCGAAGACCGTTCGCAAATTGCCCTCCGCAGGGGAGGCTCCTCCGAAGGCCGATGCTCCAGCCACGGGCGGCCCGGCGGCTCAACCCGCGCAGCGCCCAGGCACGGTGAAGGTAAGCAAGCCGAAGACCGTTCGTAAGATTCCGGATGCCGGCAAGGTGCCCGCGGCACAAGCACCCGGTGCCCCGGTACCCGTGGAACAGGATGTTGCGTTTAATGCGCAGACCATGCCCATGCAGCCTCAACTCGGCGATGAGCAGGCTCCAGCGGAACCACAAGCACCGATCCCCACGGGTTCTGCCCCGCAGCGTCCGCGCACCGTGAAAGTCGCCAAGCCCAAGACGGTCCGCAAGTTGCCGACAGCCTCGAGCCCGCCCGCAGCTCCACAGCCGCCCGAAGACGGCCAGGATCCCGGTTCGCAAACCCCGCAGCGACCGAAAACGATTATGATCAAACGTCCAGGGCAGGGTGCGGTCGATAAACCGCCCGCGCCGACCCAGAAGATGCCGCATCCCGGGCAAGCGCCAGTAGACGACGACGAAATCTTTGGGGCACAGACCATGGCCTTGAGCTCCGATGGTATCGAGCTGGATGACGAGCCCGCAACAGCTGCAACCGTCGACCCGGGTCAACGCCCGAAAACCATCATGATTAAGCGGCCCTCGAGCTCAACCGCGCGCACGGTGAAAACCGCACGCCCGGTCATGGAGGGCCAGATATCCGAGGCGAAGTCCTCGACCTCAAAGGTAGACCTTCCGGAAGGCCTCCAGGAGACCAGCGTCACCGGTCATCGGAAACGCACGGTAAAAATCAGGCGTCCGGAGGAGGATGCCGCGCCGGCCCGTGGTGCTTCGACCATGGCGGTCGAGCGTGCGGCGGCCACCGCGGGCGTATCCGTCGACGGGATCGAGTTCCATATGGAGAAGACCGGGGTTCAGGGTCCCGGGGTCTTTTTTACGGTCTTGTCGGTCTTGTCCCTGCTGGTTATTATCGCTGCCCTGTACTTCCTTTCCGCGACAGTGACTCCTGATGTACCGGTCGGCCCTTTGCGCCTGGTTGAAAACTTTCAGTAAAATCGGTTGCCCGCCGCCTACATGCGGAAAGGGTTGTTCATATTTTTTTTATGCGAGGAAAGTCCCATGAGCGAACACACGATTGATATAAGCAAAGATACCTGGCAAAGCGAGGTGCTGGATTCGGATCAACCGGTCCTCGTCGATTTCTGGGCCCCGTGGTGCGGGCCCTGCAAGGCACTTGCGCCCACCCTGGACCAGGTTGCTGAGGCCGTTACGGGCACCGCCAAGGTGGCCAAGGTCAACACGGATGACAACCAGGAAATCGCGGTTGAGTTTGGTATTCGCGGCATCCCCACCCTGCTCGTGTTCAAGGGAGGCGAGATGGTGGAACGAGTGAATGACCGCAGTTTCGAGGGGATCAAGTCGGTGCTCGAAGGCCACGTGGGTTAAGCGCGGTTGCTTGATGGGGTTCGGGCCTGCACCGTAGTAGGTCCCTTGTGCCCGTGGTGGATTTCCTGCTGGACCCGCCCTCGTTCCGATACAATGATCCAGGATTACCATCAATACTGGACACACAGGCGCGAGCACCGGAAGAGCATGGTGATGCAAGAAATGGACTGTGTCCGCCTGTACTATCCGATCGCCCGGTTTCCCCGCACCTTTCCATCATGAAGACGCTTCTCGATTATACCTTTGCCGGCTTGCAGGCACGCCTGGCGGAAGATGGGGTAAAGCCCCTGCATGCCGCCGATCTGTACCGGGCCTTGCACCGCGACCTGGACCAGGACCTGGAAGCGCGCGAGGATTTACTGCCTCCCCTCAAGCGCTGGTTGAATGGACAGTCGAGGGAAGTCTTGAGCGTGTCGCGGGAGACCTTGAGTACGGATGGATGGACGCGAAAATACCTTTTGAAGCTGCACGATGGGCAGGCGGTGGAGTCCGTGCTCATGGGGTACGAGGGCCGCCTGACGGCTTGCCTCAGCAGCCAGGTCGGTTGTGCGATGGGCTGCGTTTTCTGCGCGACCGGGTATATGGGCTTCCG
>JAPYUI010000003.1:52855-70726 GCA_029936175.1 Kiritimatiellia bacterium | reverse complement strand
CTGGCCCGGCTGGAGAAGAATTATACCTTGTCGGTCAGTTTACACGGGGCGAGTGATGAGGAGCGGGGTGCCTTGATTCCGGTCAACAAGCGTTGGCCCCTGGAGGACTTGCTCGGTGCGTGCAGGGAGTATTCCCGAATCAAGCAGCGAAAGGTTTATATCGCCTGGACCCTGATCCAGGGGGTGAATGACTCGGACGATCATGCGATGCGTTTAGCTCGCCTGGTGGAGGGGATGGAGGTTCATGTCAACCTGATCCCGCTGAATCCAATCGATGCGTATGACAAGACGGCACCCGGTGCCGAACGCACCCGGCAATTTCACGCGATCCTCAAGGAGCAAAGCAGGGTGCCGGTTACCTTGCGCCAGAAACGAGGCATTGACGTGGGCGCGGGTTGTGGCCAGTTGGCGGGGAAGTAGATCCGGATGCCCCGGTTTAACCGAGCTTCGCTTCGATCAACTGTTCCAGCTTGATCATGTCCGCTGCGAACTTGCGGATGCCTTCGGCTGTTTTTTCCGTGGCCATGGCGTCTTCATTCAGCATGTAGCGAAAGGTTTTCTCGTCCAGGTGGATTTGTTCCAGGTCGCTGGCTGTCGCCCTTTGCGGGTCCAGCTTGCATTCGATCGGTTCCTTCGTGTTCTGGAGAATCTCCAGCAAGGTGGGACTGATGGTCAGCAGGTCGCATCCGCAGAGCTCGATGATCTGGCCGGTGTTCCGGAAGCTGGCACCCATGACCTCGGTTTCATAGCCGAATTTCTTGTAGTAGTTATAGATGCTGTTCACCGACAGGACGCCGGGATCATCCGCACCCAGGTATTCCTTTCCGGTGGACTGCTTGAACCAGTCATAGATCCGTCCTACAAAGGGCGAGATGAGTTGAACCCCGGCCTCGGCACAGGCGATGGCCTGGGCGAGCGAGAACAACAAGGTCAGGTTACAGTGAATGCCTTCCTTCTCCAGTTCTTCCGCGGCCTTGATACCTTCCCAGGTGGAGGCGATCTTGATCAGGATGCGATCACGGGAGATACCGTCTTTTTCATAGAGGCCGATGAGTGCCCGGGCCTTGTCGATGGTACCGGCGCGATCGAATGATAAGCGGGCATCCGTCTCGGTCGATACGCGCCCGGGGACGATGTCCAGGATCTCTTTTCCGAAGAGGATGAGAATACGGTCGGTGGTGTTTTCTACCAGGGCTTGGCCGCTGTGGCCCGCGTCCTGCTGTTCCTTCACGGCCTGGTCAATGAGGTATTGGTACTCCGGTTTTTTCGAGGCCGCAAGGATAAGCGAAGGGTTGGTGGTCGCATCCTGCGGTGCGTATTCCTTCATCGTGGCGAAATCACCGGTGTCGGCGACGACTTTGGTGTGGGCTTTCAGTTGATCAAGTTGGCTGCTGCTCATGGTTGATTCCTGTTTTGGAGGTCTTGGGAGGTTATTCGCTGCTGGGAGCGCGTAGATCGTAGCAGGCGAGGTGATTTTTCATGCGCAAATAAATTTTACCATCGGCGATCGCGGCATTGGTGCAATTCACCGGGCCCTGTTTTTCAATTTTCCGCGCGTACTCGCCGCGGGCCTTGCCGTCCTCAAGTGTATCCAGGCTCAAGGCTTTCCAGTGATATTCACGTGTCGCCAGCAGGCCGGTCGCGTTGAACTTCCCCTCGTACAGGGCCTCGTATTCCCCTCCGCCTGCGCGTACGCAAAGCAAGCCCTCCCAGGGGTAGAAAATTTTCCCATCCGCAATGACCAGGGAGGTATAGCGTGGTTGGCCCAGTCGCAACATCTCGTGCCAGATGCGCTCGCCCTTCGCCAGCGAGATGCAACTCATCTGGCGTTCGCCCATCACGTAAATATGCTCACCAAACAGGGCAGGACTTGCGCCCGGGTCAGCCGTGGACGTGTTGGTCCAGGTTTCTGTCGCACCCGATTCGCTCATCGTGTAGCAGCGCAACCCGCCCTTTCGGCTCGAACCATAGGTGATGAGGCGATCGCCTGCGATGAGCGGTGTCGAATGGGAAGCCCGGGAGTCCACCGACCAGCGAACCTTTCCGGTTTTGGGTTCGATGCAGTGGGTTTTGCCCCTTGCATTCGCGATGATATAGGACTGCTCCTGGTGGTTCCACACCGCCGGACTCGTGTGCGTACTCGCCAGCCCCCCGTCTTCCATTGGCCAGAGAATGTTCCCTGTTTTTGTGTCGACGCCATACAAGATGCCGCAGAAGACCGTGGCCACTCCTTTCGCAATCGTCACCGATGACATATAATATTCATCCCGGAACGCACCCGGGAAACGGGTTTCCCAAAGTGTTTTAGCGGTTTGTGTGTCGATGCAGCGGAGCGTGCGAGGTGCACCGAGGATGTACAGTCGTCCATTTTCCACGGTCGGGGTGGCGGACTGGAGGAAACGGGTGAACACGCTCGCTTTCTCATTCTTCCACCGGGTTTTTCCGCTTTCCGTGTCGATGGCCAGGAGTGTTTCCTTAAAGGCGTAATAGCTACCCAGTTTCTCGTCCTCATCTCGCCGTTGGACCTCGTATTCCTGGTATCCCTTGGATGAAAGGTGACCCCGTTTTTCCGGTGCCAACCACGGAAAATTTCGCTTTGGAAGTTTCACCCCGTCCTTCAGCGACCGGTGATGCGTAAAGAGGTAGGCCGATCCGTTCGCGACAACCGGGCTGCTCCATCCTCCGCTGTTACCGGACTTGAAGGATTCGCTTTTCCATGCAGCGGTCAGTCCCTCAGTCGGCAGTCGGTCGATCAGCACGGGCGACTGGATGGCCAGGCTGTTCCGCTGGGGTCCCAACCATTGGTTCCAGTCGGTCGCTTGCCCGTACGTGGCGAAGGCTAAAATAAGTATTAATAGTTTATTCATGATGTAAGATCTTCAGTTGGCGTGAACTATAGGATGTTTTTTGCCCCATGGGAAGCTCCCTTCCGCTATCTCCTTGGGCGAGATTCCCTGACAGGGATCGGGTGGTGCCGGGTCCGCCTATGGAGGGGCTTCTACCGGCGTCTTGGGGTTGACGATCCCGCCTGGTATGGCAATCTCCCGCTTCGTGGTCGCCCCTCCGGGCGGCATCCGTAAAAATCTATGGTTAACCAGGAGTCTATCATGATGAAACATTTGATCATTTCCACCCTCTGGGCCCTTGGCCTGTTCACCGCACAGGCCGAGGACGGCTTCAAGCACCTGTTCGACGGAAAGACCCTCGAGGGCTGGGATGGCAATCCTGCATTCTGGAGTGTCCAGGATGGGGCGATCACCGGCATTACCACCAAGGAGAAACCCACCAAGGGTAACACGTTTTGTATCTGGCGGGGCGGTGAGCCCGGCGACTTTGAATTGCACGTAACCTTTCGCATTGGTGATGCGGGTAATTCCGGCGTTCAATTTCGCAGTAAGGATAAAGGCAACTGGGTGATCGCCGGCTACCAGGCCGACTTCGACGCAGGCGGTAAATGGATTGGCACGCTCTATGAAGAAAAAGGGCGGGGCGTACTTGCTAAGCGGGGCAACAAGGTGACGGTAAGTGTCGATGGAAAAAAACAGAACACGGGTAAAACCGCCGCGGAAGACGAGATCCAAAAGGTCATCAAGAAAGGTGACTGGAATCATTACGTGATCAAGGCCAAGGGCAATCATCTCACCCAGACCTTGAACGGTGTGCTGACCGTCGACGTCACGGACGATCATGAAAAGGGCCGGGCCATGAAAGGCCTGATCGCCTTGCAGTTGCATGCCGGTCCTCCGATGAAAGTCCAGTTCAAGGACATCAAGCTCAAAGAGCTCTAAGCACATGCACATTAGAATGATGAAACGGTCCATTGTGCTCATTGCGCTATGCCTGGGCGCTTCCGCCCGGGCCTCCGATTACTGCATCGCCGTGCGCAAGGCCCATGCCGCATCCAAAGGCTGGAAACCGGTGGTCGAGGCCCTGCAGGGCAAGTACAAGGACTCTGCCGTCCTTCTTTACGACGATCACCCGGGGGAAATACTGGGCGAATTGAAGCGCCATCATCCGCGCTACACCTGTTTTGTCAGTCCCCACGAGGGCGTCACCCGCGCGCTTGTGAAAGAGATTCATATCATGACCCGGGCACTCGATGAGGACCCCTATACCGACACCCTGTGGGGGATCCTCACCGGCTACGATGCCGCAAACGCATTGACCATTGCCCGGCAGGCCGATCCGCTGACCGTGCGCAAGGTCGGCTCGGGAACGGAATTTGCAACCGAGATGGTGGAGGAGGGTGTCTGGTATTGTGAGCTGGTCAAGAACCGGGTGGTGATGAAGAAGACGGGCGAAATGGCAAGGGAAATGAAGGGTCCGGACGATACGACCAAGCCGCTGGTTGACCTCTTGAATGAATATGAATCCGATTTATTCATCACCTCTGGCCACGCCACCGAACGCAACTGGCAGATCGGCTTCCGGTATCGAAACGGTTTCTTTAAATCAGAGGCGGGCAAGCTGTATGGTGAGGATACGGTAAAACGGCGGCATCCCGTTGCCTCGATAAATCCAAAGGTTTACCTGCCCATCGGCAACTGCCTCATGGGGTATATCAACGGCCCCGACAGCATGGCCCTGGCCTGGATGAATAGCGCGGGTGTGCACCAGATGATCGGGTACACGGTGGAAACCTGGTTCGGTTACGGTGGCTGGGGCTGCCTGGATTACTTCCTCGAGCAACCGGGGCGTTACACCTTCACCGAGGCCTTCTTTGCGAATCACCACGCCCTGATCCACAAGCTGAAGTATGCGCCCTCGCGCGGATTGGCCTTCGATCGCGACGTGGTCGTCCTGTACGGTGACCCGGGTTGGGCAGCCCGGATGGCGGACCGGCCTAAAGCCTGGGACCAGGAGCTGGTAGAGAAGGACGGGGTGTTCACCTTTACGCTGCGTCCAAGGCGCGGTGCAGAAACCTTTAAGCCGGTGAACCTCAATGGCTCCCAGCGCGGTAACCGCCCCATCGTCGAAATGTTTCCCTTCCGCTTGAAGGATATTGAGATCGTGGATGATCACGGCCTGGAAGCCGTGGTCGCGGACGATTTCCTGCTGATCCCGAATCCTAAAGTTTGCGACCCGAAAAAGATCTATGCGGTTTCGTTCACGGCCACGGTCATGTAGGCGCGTGTTCGCGGACATCCGTCCGGGCCTGCTGCAATCCTAGCCGAGTGTCCGCTCACCCGCGGCAATTTCTCCCAGTGTTTCCACCAGGAAAAGCCGTTCCCGTGCCTGCACCCGGTCGGCCAGGCTATCCACCGTGTCGCCGGGTTCCACCGGGACTTCCACCTGGGCAAACTGTGGACCCGCGTCGTATTCCCCATCCACATGGTGGATGGTTATGCCGGTGACGGTTTCGCCGGCGTCCAATACGGCCTGGTGCACGCGATTACCGTACATGCCCTGGCCGCCAAACCTGGGGAGGAGGGCGGGGTGGGTGTTCAGGATACGCCCCTTGAATGCTTCGAGGGTCCGGGCTCCGAGTTTCTTCATGTAACCCGCAAGCATGACGAGCTCGGCCCCGGCATCGACCAGTTGTGCGCAGATCACCTGGTCCAGTTGCCCGGACCCGGGATGGGTTTGTCCGCTGAGATGGACAAAAGGCAGGTCGTGGTTTCGTGCCCGCTTCGCCGCGCCGGATTGGCTGTTGTTGCTGATGACGGTCACGATTTTCGCATCGAGGCCGCCGCCTTCGCAGGCATCCATGATGGCTTGTAGCGTGGTTCCGCCGCCGGATGCCAGCACGCCTATTCGCAGGGGTTTCATGGCTGCATCTTTTACCTTGGAGCGAGGCGTGGCAAGTAATCATGCGGGTTAAATCCGGCGTACCCTTTGTCCGATGGAATGTTGGCGGGGGATTGGATCGTCCAGGGCCTGAAAGAGATTGCATCCCCGTGATAGCTGATTATCCTGTAAGAGAAATGCGCACCACGCAAACCATACTGTTGAGCTGGATCTTCGCGATGGGTTTCGCTCGGAGCCAGGCTCCCCTGAATTTCGAGGAGTTGAAAGCGACCTACGATTCCAGCCTGCAAGACGTTGTCCGCGATTTTAACGCATCCTCCGCTGCGGCTGAGAAACATTACACGTCAGAACTGGGTGTGCTCGCCCGCGAGCTTCAGAAGCTGGGCGATCTACATGCGGTGGTGTGGATCAAGCGGGAGTTACAGCGTTTTAGTGCGATGAACGTGATTCCCGATGATGCCCTGGCACCGGCTGAAACCGCCATCCGAACGCTTCAAGAGCGTTATCGAAAGGGTGCCCAGAAGACGGAGTCGCTGAAGGCGCGCAAGACCTATGCGCTCACATCCACCTATCTCGAAAAGGTTGACTACCAGATTCGCCTGCACACCGCGCGCAATGAGGCGGCCATGATTCAGGTCATGAATGCAGAGATTCAGCGGGTGAAAACCAGTACCGCCTTCACCACCGCATTGGCATGCCTCAATCGGCAGCCTGCACCCGCGCATCAGGTCGCGATCGAGGCCAAAGTCGCCCCGGGAAACGTCGCGCTGGTCACGAAGGGAGCCCTGGGCATCGCAGAAAATAGAAGCTTCGAGATGATTGATGGAAACAGCGATAAATACGACCTCAAGAACGGCTTTTCGCAAGGCCGTTGCCCGGCGGACTTCATGATTTTTCTCGCGCATGTATACACCCTGGACCGCATTCGAATCAAGTTGAACGAGCTGAACGACCAGAAGTACACGTACCGGATTGAAACCTCCGTCGATACGGAAAACTGGTTGCCCCTGCTGAGCCAGGAAGCCGCGATGGTTTCCGGTTGGCAGACGCACACCTTCCCGCCGAGGGCGGTGCAGGATATCCGGATCAGGGGTTTGTTTAACAGCGGGGGGCCGCATTTCAACCTCGTCGAGGTCGAAGCCTATTGCCCAGCTGATTAGCAGCAGCCTCGGAACGACCTTCGTCCCCTCGGTGAAACGGGACCGGCAGCTTAGTCGGGAGCAGACATTGAGGTGATTTTACGGTATACCCGGGGCATGGTCGATTCCTGGATGTCCTATCTTCGCGAGCACCAGTGCGCTTCGGATCACTCGCTCCCGGATGCTTTCCTGCTCAGGAATTGTGAACTGGCGGCTGAAGTCCGTAATGATGTGCCCTGCGGCATGCAGGTTCCTGAAGAGATCTTCCTGGACTACGTGCTGCCCTATGCCTGCCTGGATGAGAAGCGAGAGGCGTGGCGTGAACCGTTATTCACGCGGTTCCAGGAGCACGCCCGGCGCAGCGCATCAATCGAAGGCTGCGTAGTAAGCATGAATCGTCATGTCTTCGAGGTGCTCGATATCCAGTACCATCCAACCAAGCGTCCGCACAACAACATGAGTCCCCAGGAGTCGATCGATTGTGGATTTGCATCCTGTACCGGTCTATCCATCTTGATCGTCAGTGCCTTGCGGGCGGTTGGCATTCCCGCGCGTATCGTGGGGACGCCCCTGTGGCACGACCGCAGTGGGAACCATACCTGGTTTGAGGTCTGGGACCAGGGTGCCTGGCATTTTCTCGGGGCGGCCGAACCAGGTCCCTATGACCTCTGCTGGTTCAATGGTATCGCCCGGCGAACCGATGGTATCTTTGCGGCTCGTTTTTCACCAGCTGACACGCACTTTCCGCTTGAATGGGATCCGGAGAACCAGGGGATACCCGGAATCGATCTCACCGAGGCCTATCGGCGATCAGCCCCTACGCCGGTCCATCCCACCCGCATCGCGGTTGAGCCCAAGGGTTACGTCTGTCCCCGGGCATCAGGCGAGGTATCCATTGACGGTGACCTCGACAAAGCGGTTTGGCGGAACGTGCCGTGGACAGACTACTTTGTGGATATCGAAGGCGTGCGCAAACCGACTCCGCGTCATCATACCCGTGCGAAAATGATGTGGGACGATACCCACTTGTACATCGGCGCCCTGCTGGAGGATCCGCACGTGTGGGGCACGCTCTCCGAGAAGAACGCGATTATTTTCAACGACAACGACTTTGAGGTGTTCATCGATCCGGATGGGGACAACCACCACTATTACGAGTTTGAAATCAACGCCCTGGATACCATATGGGAATTGAGCCTGGAGCGCCCGTACCGGGATGGTGGCCCTGTACACCGTGGAGACAACCTGCCGGGCCTTCGGCATGCGGTGAAGGTCCATGGAACGCTTAACGACCCGTCTGATACCGACCTCGGTTGGTCGGTCGAGCTTGCCATTCCCTGGTCCGGCCTGGCGCGCTACGCGGGGTCGATGCCCTGTCCACCCCATGAGGGGGATCGATGGCGAATGAATTTCTCGCGGGTCCATTGGTTGCACGAGATTATCGATGGGCAGTACGTCAAGGTCCCGCGAGAGGCACATCCCGAGGACAACTGGGTATGGTCGCCGCAGGAAGCTATCGATATGCATCGCCCGGAACGCTGGGGCCTGGTGCAGTTTTCCGATACGGCCGGGACGCCTCTGGTTCCGGATGCGACCTGGCCCCTGCGAGAATTGTTGATGGAAATTTATTATCAACAGGGTGAGCGGGTTGAGCCGGTTGAACGGGTCGAAGCATTTACCCTGCGCGGGGTTCGTGATGTCGGCATGATGAATAGCCTGGAGATTCGGTGTGCCCCCGATGGAACATGGGTCGCGCGGGCGTCCCTGGAGATCGCTGGCCGGAGCCATTCCCTGCAGGTCGACCACGCAGGCCATCTCCTGGACATTACCGGGTAGCGGGAAGCCTGCCCGATTTTTTCGTGCCGGGGGTACCGGTACAGGCAGTTCCTGGCCATGGCTTGGCTACGCACGGCCGGTTGGAACCTGCGCATACCGATGCCTCCCTTGAACATGCGGCCTGGTTGCTATCTTTAAGAATAATACCACTGGAAAACCTGCCCGGGCTGTGATCTTCTCTGCGATCCCGTGCGCAGCACAGGCAGACGATTGGAAATTGATGAAACCCGAGAAGCATACCGAGCAAAAAACAAGCGGGCCCAGACGGGTCGTCGCCATTGTGGGGCGACCCAATGTCGGGAAATCCGCGCTGTTTAACCGCCTGGCCGGGCGTCGCCTGGCGATTGTGCACGAGGAGGCGGGCGTGACCCGCGACCGCCTGGTCGTCGAGGTTGAATTCGGCAATGAACGCTTTGAGTTGATCGATACCGGGGGCATTGGCTACATCGATAAGGCGGAGCAAAAAGACTCCATCTCTGCCGGTATTCGCAGCCAGGTCGAAGCGGCGATTGAAGATGCTGCAGTCATTATCCTGCTGGTCGATGTCACGACCGGCCAGTTGCCGCTCGACGTGGAAGTGGCCCGGTTACTTCATGCCAGTGACCGACCGGTCCTGCTCGCGGCTAACAAGTGTGACCACGAGGGGTTGGACAGCCAGATCGGCGAATTCCAGACATTCGGTTTTCAGTCCTTCCCCATATCCGCGCTGCACAGGCGCGGGTTGGAGGAGCTTTTTGGTGCCGCGGCGGTCTTGCTTCCCGAGGCGATGGAGCCCAGCATTGTCGACCCGCTCAAGGTGGCGATCATCGGAAGGCCCAACGCCGGGAAATCCTCTTTCATCAACCGCTTGATCCGGAACGATCGCGTCATCGTTTCCGAGATCCCAGGCACCACCCGTGATAGCGTGGAAGTTCCCTTTTTCATTGGCCGTGGCGTGACCGCCCGCCACTATCTACTGATCGATACGGCAGGCGTGCGACGCAGGGGCAAGGTGAAAGACGCGGTGGAACGCTTCAGTATTTTCCGCACGGAAAAGAGTATTGAGCTTTCCGATGTCGTCGTCCTGGTCGTGGATGCGACCGAAGGGCCGAAAGGGCGTGATAAGCGCCTGGCTGCTTTGGTTGAAGAGAAGGAGAAAGGCTGTATCATTCTCGTCACCAAGTGGGACCTGGTCGATGACACTGAGATGACCCAGCGGACCTATGGGAAAGACCTGGGGATAGCCCTGCCGTTCCTGCGGCATGTCCCGATCATCTTTGCCAGTTCTGAGACGGGCTACAACATCCGAAAATGCATCGAGGCCATCGATTATGTGGCTTCACAGGTCTCGCAGGAATTCGGTACCGGCGTGTTGAATCGGATCATCGAGGAATGCGTGGTTCGAAACCCGCCGCCGCTGGTGAAAAACAAGCGATTAAAGATCTACTATTGCACCCAGATTGATACGCGACCGGTTCGGATCAAGTTGTTTGTTAACAATCCCGTCCTGGTTACCGCCAACTACCGCAAGTACCTGATCAATAAGCTTCGGGCGACCTTTGGCCTGGAAGGGGCCCCGGTGGTCTTGCACTTTACCCGCCGCCGACCGCAGAACGTGGAGGGTTGATCCATGGATATCGGTGAGTCGTGCCTGTTTGCGCAGTACTTTTGACCGCTCGTGGAGGGCTGGAGCCACGGCAAACCTATGCTATGCATGTCATCCGTTGCGCTACGCGCCCCGAGGCCGCATCGTCACAAAAAACAGGGTTTGGTCGCAAAAGCGCGTTCGATTGCCGTAATCAAACGAGGAATTTCGCTCCACAAAAACCTCGGGGCTAGGTGCCATTCCGGAGTACCATAGGGACACTATGAAAAACCGTTTTGTGTTGAACCCGGGCCTGATCAAGGCTGTTTCCATTCTCTTCCTCGCCACGGGCGGTATCGCGCTGGGACAAGGTGCTTTCCCACCCCATTCAGGAACGGGTGGCGCACCTTCGCCGGCGGCGGGTACGATCAACCCGGCCACCGGCAATCCATGGATGATGGGCGACAGCTATCACCTCGCCTTTGTCACCAGCAGCACCACCAATATGCTGGAGCGGGAAGACATCCACTTCTGGAACGATTACGTCAACGATATCGCTAGCGGATCTACTTTGCCCGGCATCCCCGACCTCACCTGGAAGGTCATCGGATCGTCCGTCGATACCCACGCGCGGGACAACGCCGTAGTCAGTGCACCCGTCTTCCTGGTCGATGCGAGCACCAAGATCGCGGATGGCTTAGCCTGGATGTGGAACGGATCGATCGACGCGAATCTGGACCTGGACGAGAGCGGCGATCCAGGGTCAGGCTCCTTACACGTCTGGACCGGATCCAACAACAATGGCGTATCCGCCGGCAACCGCTCCTTCAACGGCATCGACAACTTCGTGCGCCGCGGGCAACGGAATATCCGGGACGGCCGGTGGATTCAATGGGACGACAGAACCCGCAGCGAAGAAAAGCACCTGTACGCGCTATCACAACCCATCCAGATCGTGGATCCTGGCGTGGGCGCCGATACCACCCCGCCGGTCCCGACAACCATGACCTGGGCGGACCTGCCCAACGGACAGACCACGACTACGATTCACATGAAGGCCACGCTGGCCCACGACCTGCAGAGTCCGCCCATCGAGTACTTCTTCACCAACACCGTCACCCAGGAAACGCGGACCTGGGACACGAGCCGCACCTGGATCAACACCGTCACACCCAACTCGGTGCACAGCTACCGGGTGAAAGCCCGTGACGTCGCCGGCAACGAAACCGCCTGGTCCGCGCCGCACCCAGCCACGCCGCTGCTCATGGCCCCCAACGGCCTCGCCGCACCCACCGGGATTCACCCGGTGACCGGGCAGCCCTGGCAGGCGGGGGACATCTACCAACTCGCCTTTCTTTCAAGCAGCACCATCAGCATGACCAACCGGAACGACATCCACGTGTGGAACGAAGTGGTGAACGGCATCGCATCCGGCTCGACCCTATCCGGCATCCCCGAACTTACCTGGAAAGTCATCGGCTCCGACCGGCAAACCCACGCCCGGGACAATGCCCAGGTCACATCCCCGGTCTACCTCGTGGATGCGAGCACCAAAATTGCCGACGGCTTTGCCACGATGTGGAATGGCTCGATCGATGCGCGGCTCGACCAGGATGAAAGCGGCAATCCCGGAACGGGCACGGTCAGTGTCTGGACCGGCTCGAACAACAACGGAACCTCGGCGGGCACCTTTTCGTCGCTGAACGGGATCGGCGTGAATGCTCGCCGCGGAGAACGCAGCCAGGTGAATGGTAACTGGCTTTACCGAGACGACCGTAACCGCAGTGAATTCAACCACCTATATGGCCTTTCCCAGCCCATCCGGATCGCCGACGGGAGCCCGGACAATGAACCACCGGTCCCGGCGACCATGACCTGGGCCCAGGTGCCCAACGGGCTGAGCACCAGCAGTATCCGGATGAAAGCCACGCTCGCCTACGACCTCGACAGCCCGGCCGTGGAGTACTTCTTTACCAACATCGTCACCCAGGAAACCCGTGACTGGGACGCCAGCCGAACCTGGACCAATGACACCGCACCCAACTCGCTGCACAGCTACCGGGTTAAAGCGCGGGACACAGCCGGCAACGAAACCGCCTGGTCCGCGCCGCACCCGGCCACACCGTTGTTGCTCGGACCCGGCGGGGTGCCCGCGCCCACCGGCATCCACCCTGTGACGGGTGTACCCTGGCAGCCGGGTGATGTCTACCATCTCTCGTTTGTCTCCAGCACCGTAACCAACATGCTGTCCCGCGGGAATATCCACTTCTGGAACGACTTCGTGCAGTCGGTGGCCAACAACTCCACCCTCACCGGGATTCCCGGGCTGGGCTGGAAGGTGATCGGTTCCGACCTACTAACTCACGCTCGGGATAACGCCCTGGTAACCGCACCGGTGTATCTCACGGACGCCACAACGAAGATTTCCGACAACTTTTCCTCCATGTGGAACAATTCCATCGATGCGCGTCTGGACCTCGATGAGCACGGTAATCCGGGGGCCGGAACGGCTGATATATGGAGTGGAACCAATCCCAACGGGACTACCGCGGGTGCGTCCTCATTTAATGGATTGGGCGTGAACGCCCGTCGCGGCCATCGCACGGTCAATGTAAACAACCTGTGGATTTCCCGCGACGATCGCAAGCGCAGCGAAGAGAAGCATCTCTATGCCCTCTCGCAACTTGTCCGCGTCGCGGACGGCAGCCCGGACACCACCCCGCCCGCACCCGATCCCATGACCTTCGCCATCCAACCTGCGGGAAGTTCCACCACCGCGATCCACATGCGGGCCAAACTCGCGCACGACCTAGACAGCCCAGCGATCGAATACCGTTTTGCCAACACGGTGAGCGGTGCCGATTCCGGCTGGCAGAGCAGTCCTGACTGGACCGAAACCGTAGCCCCGGGCTGGGCCGGCACGTACCGGGTCAAGGCCCGCGACGGCGTGGGCAACGAGACCGCCTGGTCCGATCCCGTCACCGCCAAACCGCTGCTCGAAGGACCCAACGGCATCCTCGCTCCAGAAGGCATCAATCCGCTCACTGGCGAGCTGTGGAAAGACGGCGACACCTACCACCTCGCATTCGTGACCAGCACCACGGACGACCTCAATCCCGCCCAGGACATCACCGCCTGGAATGCCCATGTGAACAGCGTGGCCGACACTTCCAGCCTCAACGGCGTGCCCGAAACCGACTGGAAGATCATCGGCTCCAGCACCAACGTGCATGCGCGCGATAACGCCCTGGTTACCGGGCCCGTCTACCTGCTGGACGGGACCACCAAGATCGCCGACGATTTCGTGGACATGTGGGACAACCGGATCGACGCTCCGCTCAACCTCGATGAGAACGCGCTGCCAGGAACCGGCACCGCGGATAGCTGGAGCGGTTCATTTGCCAACGGCCTCTCGGGAGGTACCCTGTTCGCGTTAAACGGCACGGACAACCGGGCCTATCGGGGTCATCGCACCGTGGCCATCAACAGCCAGTGGCTGGGCCGGGATACGCAGGCCCGAAATGGACAAAGACATTTTTATGCTCTGTCCGAACCGCTGACCATCAACTTCACCGCCGTCAACCTAGTCAACGGGGAAGCCTCGAACTTCGGAGCAGGTAGCACAGACCTCGGCGGAACGGTCTTTGCCCCGAACGGTCAGAACCTGGACGTCACCGTCTACTGGAGCACCACGGATAACCCCGATGACGCGGCCTGGCTGGCCGACCCGAATGCATCGAGCCAGGTGGTGGGCAATTTCAGCGACGTCATCGCACAGCCCATCTCGGCTTCGGTATCCGGGCTGACCCTGAACGTCCGCTATTATTATACGATCCGCGGTTCCAATGCCGCGGGGCAAGAGGTCTGGGCGCCGAATGCATCGTTCTCGGTCGATACCCAGGCACCCACGCCCGATCCCATGGCCTTCGCGGTAATGCCCGCCGGCAACGGCCCCGACGAAATCCGCATGACCGCTTCCAGCGCGGGCGATACGCTCAGCCCGCCGGTCGAGTACTACTTTGAGAACACCACCAGCGGGGCGAACAGCGGATGGATTCCTGATACAACCTGGTCGAGCACCGGCCTGACCGCAGACACCAGCTACAGCTTCCGGGTCCGCGCCCGCGACGAGGCGGGCAATGAAACCGCCTGGTCACCGGTGGCCAACGCGAGCACGAGCATCCCCTGGGACGGACTGGTGGCCTATTGGAGCTTCGATGACGCCGACGTCTCCGGCACGACCATCCTCGACCTCGCCGACGACACCGGCGCGGGCAAGGGCGACCACGATGCCTCCATCATCCTGGGGGTACGCCCGGCGACCGACCTGCCCGGTGATCCGGACGGCGGCCTCACCGGAAATTACTTCGACGCCAACTTCAAAGGCTACGCCCTGGTCGATACCTTTGCCAACGGCGCCACCAACGACGATCTTGATGCTGGAGAGCAGTTCACGGTCGCGGGCTGGTTCCGCGAGCGGCCCGACAGCAATGACGAACCCTGGATATCCAAACGCGGCGAAGATAACATGGGCTGGCAGCTGCGGCGAACCGGCGGCAACAGTCAGGCGCGCTTCACCCTGCGCGATACCAGTGGCCCGGACGATACTCCCTCGTTCAATATTACCAGCGACAACAACGGCGGACCCTGGTACTTCATGGCTGCGACCTACACCCGCGACAGCGATACCGAGGCGACGCTCAATTTTTACGGCGCCGACTCAGGCGCGACCAACAAGACACTGACCCTGGTCAGCTCGCAGCTGCACAGCCCCGACATCGAGGCCGGTTTCGCCACCAATGATTTCGTGGCACTCGGCGCAATGAACCGCGGCAATATCCAGCGACATTCCAGCACCAAGATGGATGAGGTCGCGATCTGGAGCCGCGGTCTGGCTCTCGACGAGGTCACCGCCTGGTATGGCTTGAGTTATTTCTCCGGGCTGAAGGCCAACGACCCCGCGATCCAGACCCTGCTGACCGGCGGGGTGGGCACCACGGTCACCGGCGTCGGGCCACACGGGCATGACTGGACGCGGATCAGCTTCAGCGGCAACGCGGGTAGCATCACCGGCCGCGTGGCCATGGTCGATGCCTTGATTCAGATTACCCCAACCGAGGCATTGCAGCTCACGGTCGGCAGTGTAGGCGATGACCTCGCCGCCACCGACGACAAGACACCGGTTTTGATTTCCGTGCTCAACAACGACGCCCTGGATGGCGGGCTGGGTGCAAACGGGGACCTGGAAATCACCGCGGTCACCCAACCGGCGGAAGGGGCCGTAAGCATCGACGGCGGCAGCCAGTCGCTGACTTTCGATCCGTCCGGATCGAGTGTGCTGCGCAATCTCTTGCCCGGCGAACCGAGCGTACAGACCTTTACGTACACCCTGCGCAACACCACCACCGCGGCGACGGACACAGGAACGGTCACCGTAAACGTCAGCGGCCTCGCCTCCCTGGAGGACGGCCTGGTCGCGCACTGGACCTTCGATGACGCCGACGTCTCCGGTCAAACCGCCCTCGACCTCGCGGACGACGCCGGCGACGGCAAAGGGGATCACGACGCGACCCTGTTCGGCGGCACGCGGCCGGACAGCGACCTGCCCGGCGATCCCAATGGCGGTCTCGTGGGCAATTACTTCAATGCCAACGGCAACGACTACGGCATCGTGGATACCTTCGCCAACGGGGCGCATCACAGCGACCTTAATGCCGGGGAACAGTTTACCGTGGCCGGGTGGTTCCGTGAACGCCCGGACGGCAACGAGGAGCCCTACATCTCCAAGGAAGGCAACACTTTCGGCTGGGATCTCCGGCGAAGTGGAAGTGGGAGCCAGGTACGCGCGGACCTGCGCGGGACCAGCGGGGCGGACAATCCCTCCGTATTCAACATCACTTCCGACAACAACGGTGGCCCCTGGTACTTTATGGCGGCGACCTACACGAAGGAAAGCGACTCCTTTTCGAGTCACCGGCTATACGCCGCGGATTCCGAGGCCGGCGACCGCAGCCTGAATCAAATCGGGGCGGCGGTCGCCCACTCGACGGACAACGATGCCTCCGTCACCGGATCGATGGTCGTGTTCGGCGCACGCGACAACAGCAATTTCGACACGACACCACCTGCGATTGATCGCTTCGCAAACACCAAGATGGACGACATCGCGTTCTGGAACCGTGGCTTGTCACATGAGGAGGTCACCGCCTGGTACGGCTTGAGTTACTTCTCCGGGCTCAAGGCGAACGATCCCGCGATCGGGACCCTGCTTGACGGTGCGGTGGGCACCACGGTGAACGGTGCCGGCCCGCACGGACACAACTGGACCAAGATCAGCAACGCAGGCACTGCGGGCGAACTCTCCGGCAACGTGGCGGATGAAGACGCCCTGGTGCAGATCAACGAGACCGAGGCCCTGCAACTCTCCCTGCCGGAAGCGATCGCCGACGACGCGGCCACCACCGATGAGGAAAGCGCGACCTCCATTTCGGTACTCGCCAACGACAAGATCGACGGCACGAACGGTGGCAGCGGCGACCTGGAAATCACTGCAGTCACCCAACCTGCGGAGGGCGCGGTGAGCATCGACGCCGGCGATCAGTCCCTGACCTTCGATCCCTCCGGGTCGGCCGTGCTCAAGGCCCTGCTCGCCGGGCAGACCAGCGTGCAAACCTTCAGTTACACCGCGCGCAACAAGAACACCCTGACCAGCGGTAACGGAACCGTCACGGTATCCGTCACCGGTCTCGCCTCCTTCGGCGACGCCCTGGTCGCGCACTGGACCTTCGACGATGCAGATGTCTCCGGGCAAACCGTTTTCGACCTCGCCGATGACGGCGGCTTCGGCAAGGGCGATCACGACGCAACGCTGTTCGGCGGCCTGCGCCCCGCCGATGAACTCCCCGGCGACCCCAATGGGGGCCCGGCCGGGAATTACTTCGACGCCAACGGCGCTGACTTCGGTATCGTGGACAGCTTCGGTGGCGGCGCCCATCACAGCGACCTCGATGCGGGCCGGCAATTCACGGTAGCCGGCTGGTTCCGCGAGCGGCCGGACGGCAATCAGGACGCCTACCTCAGCAAGAACGGGGAAGGCTCGATCGGTTGGGATATTCGCCGTAACGGCACTGCCAGCCAGGTGCGCACGCACCTGCGTGGAACGGACGGCGCGGACAACAGCCCCGACTTCAACATTGCCGCCGAGGATAACGGCGGGCCCTGGTATTTCATGGCGGTGACCTATACGCAATCCTCCGAATTCTACTCCACTCGCCGCTTCTATGCCGCGGATTCCGGAGCCACGGACAAAAGCCTGAATCCGGTGGGTAACCCGGACGTCCACTCGCCCGACAACGAGGTCAATCCCACCGGATCCATGGTGGTGTTCGCTGGACGCGATAATACCAACAACGATTCCAATCCCCCGGTCATCGGCCGCCATGGCGGCGCCAAGATGGACGACATCGCGATCTGGAATCGCGGCCTGTCGTACGAAGAGGTCACCGCCTGGTATGGGCTGAGCTATTTCTCCGGGCTGAAGGCCAACGATCCCGCGATCGGGACTCTGCTCGACGGCCCGGTCGG
>JAPYUI010000003.1:19647-52755 GCA_029936175.1 Kiritimatiellia bacterium | reverse complement strand
CCGGGCTGAAGGCCAACGATCCCGCGATCGGGACTCTGCTCGACGGCCCGGTCGGCACCTCGGCCGTTTCCGTTGGCCCGCACGGGCACACCTGGACCAAGCTCGCCAACAACGGTAGCGCGGGCGCGATCACCGGCACGGTGGCGGGCCAGGACGCCCTGATCCAGATCTCCGGCATCGAGGCCCTCCAGCTTTCCCTGCCGGATGCCGTGGCCGACGACGAAGCGAATACTGACGAAGCCACTGCGATTTCCATCGCGGTACTGGTGAATGACAAGATCGATGGCACAGCGAGCACCAGCGGTGACCTGGAAATCATCTCGGTGACCCAACCGGCCGAAGGCACGGTGAGCATCGACGCCGGCGATCAGTCCCTGACCTTCGATCCCTCCGCTTCGGCCGTGCTCAAGGCCCTGCTCGCCGGGCAGACCAGCGTGCAGACCTTTGGCTACACTGCACGTAATAAAAACACCCTGACCACGGACAGCGGTACGGTCACCGTGACCGTAAGCGGTCTCGCATCCTTCGGCGATGCCCTGGTCGCGCACTGGACCTTCGACGACGCGGACGTGTCCGGACAGACGGTGTTCGATGTGGCCGACGATGGCGGTTTCGGGAAAGGCGACCACGATGCCACCATTGTTGGCGCGGGTGGCACACTACCGGACATAGGGCTGGCCGGCGATCCCGGTGGCGGCTTGACGGGCAACTATTTCAAAGCCCAGAGCAACGCCTACGCCATCGTGGATCTCTTTGGCGGGACGGCACAGCACAGTGACCTCGATGCGGGTGAGCAGTTCACCGTGGCCGGCTGGTTCCGCGAGTTGCCGGACGGCAATGAGGACCTGCATATCTCCAAGTTCGGCGATGGCAACGTCGGCTGGGATCTGCGAAGGCAAGGCAACTCCAGCCGGGTTCGTGGGCACGTGCGCGGATCGGACGGAGCGGACAACACCGCCGATTTCACCATCGTCAACAATACCGACGGCGGGCCCTGGTACTTCCTCGCCCTGGGCTATACGAAGGAAAGCGACTTCTATTCGACCTTTCGTTACTACGTCGCCGACTCCGAGGCCGCGAACAAATCGCTGAGTGCGTTCGGTACGACCGGCGTACACTCGCCGGATAACAATGTCGCACCCACCGGTTCCATGCTGGTGTTCGGCGCCCGGGACGCCAGCAACAACGACACTACTCCGCCGGCGATCCAACGCCACGGAAACACCGAGATGGACGACGTCGCGTTCTGGAATCGCGGCCTGTCGCACGCGGAGCTCGCAGCCTGGTACGGCTTGAGTTACTTCTCCGGGGTCAAAGCCACAGACCCTGCCATCACGCTCCTGCTTGACGGGCCCATAGGCGCGGTGGCATCGGCCGGACCGCACAACCACAACTGGATCAAGGTCGCCAACAACGGCAGCCCGGGCGAGCTCAGTGGAACGATCGCCGGTAGCGATGCGATGATCCAGGTGACCACGACCGAGGCCTTAATGTTGACCGGCGTGATTGCCGACCATGACAACGACGGCCTGCCCGACTCCATCGATCCCGATGACGACAACGACGGCATGAGCGATGTCGACGAGGCGGTCGCAGGAACGGATGACAAGGACGCCACCAGCTTTCTGTACCTGATGGTCGAGCGAACCGGAACACCTGGTGAACGCCTGCTGACATGGCCATCGGTCAACGCGCGGACGTACCAGATCGAAGGCCGGGCGAGCCTGGACACCGGGACGTGGAACATGGTGATTCCCAACGTACCGGGCACGGGCGCGATGCTGCAGGCCCTGGACACCGATGCATCCGGGCGGATGTATTACCGTATCGGGGTGACCGGGCCTTAATACATTCTGGCGTGAGTTGATCCGTCGGAATGGAGCGTAAGGCTTCGTCCGAGCAGGAATTTCGGTTGGGTTCACTCCAAGCTGGCCACTCAGCGAGCAGGTATGTCGGTATCCTCTCGTCATCGGTTCACCCGCCCCGGGTGTTTCCGTAGATTCTTCATCACGTTCTCGATACGGTTGGTCGAAAGCAGCGTGGCGTTAAGCGTTGCCGGTATCGCCAGACGATACACGGTCAGCATGTCTCCCATGCCTTCTTTCAGGCTCTCCTGCGCCGCTTGATTCTTGTCGCTCAAGAACCGCGTCAACTCGTCAAGGAATTCATGAGCGGCTTCATCTTCTTCCGCTTTGCTCAGCCGTTTGAAATAGCCTGCCAGGGCGGCGACCTCTTCTTCGACCCGGCTCAGTATCCCCTCACGCGTGAAGGCCCGGACGGTCTCGCGAATTATGGATGCAGCCGTTTCGGCTTTGGCTTGCGACAAGGGCACTGTACATGTATTTTCTTTCAAGGTGGTCTCCATTTGGTTTGTATAGCCCCCGTCCCGTTTTCACGAACACGAGGGTGGAGACCACCGCGATTTTTTAAACAAGTTTTGGGACTCTTCCGTTGCTTATTCGGCCTGCTCACCGGCAGGCGTTTCGGCTTGATCGGTTTTTTCCAGCCTTCCCTCATCGTGCCGCCGCCAGAATTCTTCCACCCCCAGAATCCCGCTGAAATCGTCGATCATGATCTGCTGGAGCGTCTTGCTTTCACGAAGCGTCTCCAGGCCTTTTTTGATCGTGCCCGGCTGGAATTTCAGGACTTGCAGGGGGAGTTCTGCCAGTGCGCTCAAATTTTCGACCGGGGTGTCCAGGAGATCAAGGGCGTTCAGTTGGGTTAAAGCCTTAAGGGCATCCAGTCGTTTGACCTGGGTCCCGGCAAGGTTGAGTTTTTTCAGGGGAAGATGTTTGAGCGCCTCCAGGTTTCGGATCCGGGTGCTGCCCTTCAGGCTCAAGTTCTCAATCGGCAGTCCAGCCAGGGCGCGGATATCCTCTACCCCGGTGCCGGAGAGGATGAGGGTGCGCAGGGGCATCCCTTTCAGCGGCGCGAGATCCTGTATCCCGGCTCCAGCCAGACGCAGGTCGGTCAGTGGCAGGACGTTAAGCGGTGTGATGTCATGGATAGATCCCACCTCGAGTAAATCCACTTTGACAATACGTTCCTTGTCCGTTTCGAACACCCCTCCGCCGTTGTAGCCGGGATTCCTCTCCTTAAGCCCTCGTTTTAGCGCCTCCACCGTGATGACCGGGTAATAGCGCATGCTGGACAGCCGGTTGAGGAAGGATTCGTAGCTTTCCGCGAACCGGGTGTCAGCGTACTTCGTGCGGTAGGTATTGCTCATGAGCTGGATGACCCGGATTCGATTTTCGTCGTACTTCGATCGGTCGAGCGCGGCGATCAGCGCTTCCGGTGCCAGGATGTCGGCCGGCAACATGCTGCTGTGCAGGAGACTGGAAAAAGCCCAGCGAGCTTCACGTTCCAACTGGGCAGCGGCTGCCTTTCGCTCCTCGGCTGCCTTTTGCTCAATGAGCGGGCCCAGGTCGCGGACAAGTACCCGGGCGAGATCGTTATCCACGTTCCTGAAATAGTTCTGCGCGGTCTGTTCTCGTTGTGCGTGCAATGCGAGAAAGCCGAGGACAAAATTTGTATCCTCGCCATAGCTGTCTTCGATGCGCTTGACGCGCTCGGTTCCGCTGAGATCGCGTGGGGATAATTTCATCTCTACCGAGCCGACGATCGGACCGTTGTCCTCAACCTGGCGCACGATGGTAACCGTTTCCCCGTCGAGCTCCTTGATCACAAAAACGACCGGACCCTCCGGGGTATCCATCTCGACCGCCTGTCCCAATTGGGGCTTGAACGTGAGCAGGATCCTCTCATCCAGCTCGTTGAGCAGGTTCATCGAGGCCTTGAGTCCGTGAATCTTGTCCAGCATGGGCTCCAGGTCGGCCCGGTTTTTGGCTGCGGCCAGCTCGCTTGTCACCTCGCTTGTCCGGTTGCTGATGATGAGCCCAGCCAGGTGCTCGACCAGGGTGGTGTAGGCGAGGGTGGCCTTGCGCCCGGCCTCCGCGGCCTCGGCGCGGTGCTGCCGGATCAGACCCTCGGTTTTCTTTTGCAGTTGTTGGCGCAAGCCGGCGGTTTCCTGCGCGAGGGGTCCCGTGTAGTTTTCGACCTGCTGGATCGCCGCGGGATAATCCGCTTTCTCCAGATTATCGGCGATCGCCCGATTGATTTTTTTCATGACACCGTCGATTGCCTGGCGGCGTTGCTCCTGTAGCAGAGCCCCTTGCTCCCGGACCTCGGTCGCCAGGGATTCCAGATTCATCGTATGGGTGCGGGAGGCCAGTACCTTGAGGGCCGCGATGTGGGTGTCGAAGGCATGGGGGTTCTGCTTGATGGCCGCCATCCTTTCCGCGTAGTCCGCTCGGACTTGTGTGGCTTCTTTTGCACGCGCGATGCGGTCTGTTTCCAGGCGCGCCCGTTCCTTTTCAGCGGCTATCGCCGATGCGACTCCATTGGTCATGTTATCCGGTGGGACCGTCGGCTTTAGCTCCTTGGCCGGTGGGGGATGGGCCCGGGTCGATGACCTTTCCGTCGGGGGGGGGACACGCATCTCGACCACCCGTGGGAGCATGGCGATGATCCCGGCGGTCAAGGCGAGGGCCAGCACCCCCAGGGTTGCGAGGTAGACCTTGACCATGGGATTCAACCGGGTCGGAACAGTTGGAGCCCGGCTTGGTTTCACCCGCGGGAGTTGCGTACTGGATGCATTTTTTCTCACGACTGGCGCATCTGGAATGCCGGTAATCAGGCTGGTCGTTGCGTTCCGGTGCTTGCTCAGGACTTGGCTGATTCCGGCGATGGCGGTAGCCCAGTCCGAAAAGCGTTGTGCGGGATCCCGTGCCAGCAGGATATGGACAACGGCCGCACAGGGTTCCGTAATCGCGGGATTGATCTCCCGTATCTCCGGGGGGTCCCGGAGGGCCCGGGCAGCCAGTATCTGGCTGACCGTTTTTCCGTCGTAGGGGGTTCTCCCACAAAGCATGTGGTAGAGGGTTGATCCCAGAGAATACATGTCGCTCCGGTAGTCGAGCTCGGTGTCGGGATCGGTTTGCTCCGGTGACATGTAGAGCGGGGTGCCGATGATGAAATTGGTATCCGAGAGATCCATATCGCCCATGGACCGGGAGAGCCCCATATCCAGCAGCTGGACATCGGCATCCTTGCTGATAATAATATTCCCGGGCTTGACGTCGAGGTGGATCATCTTCTTCCGGTACCAGGCGTAGTCGAGGCCGCGCGCGACCTCAAGGGCCACGCGCAACGACTCGCGTTCGGGCATGTGCGACTTCTTTGAAAGAATGCGCTGTACATCGACACCTTCGACATATTCCATCGCGAGATAGAAGATGTCTCGGTCGTGGCCTGCGTCATAGGCCGTGGCAATATTCGGGTGATTGAGTGCGGCCTGGTTGCGTACTTCCTGCAGAAAGCGCTCGGCGGCTTTTCGGTCACGGGTCATTGCGGGCGGCAGCACTTTCAAGGCTACCCGGCGTTGCATGGTGGCATGTTCGGCCAGGTACACGTCGCCCATCCCGCCGGTACCAAGTTTGTGCAGGACCTTGTAGCCTCCCAGGACCATTCCGTTGCCGACTTCGTCCATCGGGACCATGATCGTAGCATCACACTTCGGGCACTGGACCAGGTCGCCTCCGAATTCGCTGTCGGCTTCGACAATGACGCCACATTTCTGACATGAGAATTCCAAGCGCATGATAATTTGAGCGAACCCTAATCCGCTTTTGCTCAAATACAATCGTTAGCGGATACAATGTGACGGGCACGTCCCAGGGGAGTGGATCGTCTCCCGGGGAGAAGATGTGGCGGGCGGCCAGATTGGGACGCGTGTACTCCCGCTTATTCGGTCGCCCGGGGCGGCTACACTATTTGCGCTTGGGCCCACTGAGTCGAAACGGGGATTTCTTGGATCCGGAGGATTTCTGGCGAACAGGTCCGAGTCGATGTGAAGGGCTTACCGTCTGGGCAGCACGGACTTTCTGCTGCTTCAGTTGGTCCTGAAGTGCCTGGATGGTGGTTTCCTGCTGCGCGATCCTAAGCCCGTTCTGATAATTTTCGTAACCAAGCCAAATGCAGGCGCTTAACAGTAGTAGTACAAGTACAGCTTTCATCTTATAATCCTCCGGTAGGACCTCATATCCCTATAGTTCTAGCATAATTTTGCAGCGGGTTTCTACTTGTAATGGCCTGCAATTTGCTTACTTACAGCCACAAATGATGGTTAAGCTAACCCAAATGATTGTTGGCCCCCGGGCGTTATGAGCTGAATGATACACGCATTCGGATCGTAATGCCCTTCACCGCGAAGGGCGTTTTTTTTTACCCCGACAGGATGTTTTAAGCATGAAAGAAATTGGCATAGGTGTGCTGGGATTCGGCACCGTGGGGGTGGGCGTGGTTCAGGCCCTCATCACCAACGGAGATTTGCTCTCGGACCGCTCCGGGGTACGGTTGGTTCTGCGGAAGGTGGTCGACCTCGACATCGAGACGGATCGTGGGGTTGTGCTGGATCCAGGCATCCTCAGCACGGACGCCGCGGATGTCCTGCAGGCGCCGGATATCGATATCGTGGTCGAGCTCATCGGCGGTACCACGATCGCAAAAGACTTCATAATCCAAGCCCTCAGCAACGGGAAGTCCGTGGTAACGGCCAACAAGGCCCTGCTGGCGGAATGCGGCGAGGATATCTTCAAGACGGCGTCCGAACACCAGACCGATCTCTTTTACGAAGCCAGCGTCGGCGGGGGTATCCCGGTGATCAAGGCCCTGCGCGAGGGCCTGGTAGCCAACCATATCGACAGCATCTACGGTATCCTCAACGGTACCTGCAATTACATCCTGACCCGTATGGAACGGGATGGCAATGCCTTTGACGAGGTCTTGAAGGACGCACAGGAACTCGGCTTCGCCGAAGCCGAGCCCGGACTGGATATCGACGGACTGGACACCGCGCACAAGGCGATTCTGCTGGCGAGTATCGCCTTTGGCCGCACCGTTTCGATGGATGAGGTGCATACCGAGGGTATTCGCGGCCTCTCCACCCTGGATATCCGCTATGCGCTTGAATTGGGATATCGCATAAAATTGCTTGGCATTATCAAGCAGGACAACGGCTCGGTGGATGTACGCGTTCATCCGACCCTCGTCCCGGTAAACCACATGCTGGCCAAAGTTGATGGCGTCTACAACGCGGTTCTTGTGAATGGCGACGTGGTTGGCCAGACGCTTTATTACGGCCGTGGGGCGGGGCGTGAACCCACGGCCAGCGCGGTCGTGGCTGATATTGTGGATATCGCCCGCAACATCGCGTTGGATGCCCGCCACCGTCTGGCACCGCAGCACGAGCAGAGTAATCCCCCGGATATCCGCCCCATCCAGGATATTGAGGCCCGCTATTACCTGCGGTTAAGCCTCCTGGATCGACCGGGCACCCTGGCGGCAGTGGCCCGTACCCTCGGTGATCACGGGATCAGCATTGCTTCGGTCATCCAGAAAACCGAGCACGTAGGTGATTCCGTGCCCGCGATCATCCTGACCCGCATATCGGATGTCCGGAACGTGATGGATGCTATTGCTGACCTGGAAAAGATGGATGTGGTCGGTCCCGATATCGTCCGCATTATTGTAGATGATCTGGACTAGGTGTAAACCCCATTGAAGACGATCATGTTAGTATTTGAGGGAGCTTCGGGATCCGCAAGCGGTCAACTGGACGGTCGTACCCTGTTGGAAACCGCCCGCTGCAGCGCGTCCGCACAACTTGCGGAACGCGGGCGCAGCGGTCTGCTCAAACCCTATCCCAACATGGCCAAGGGCCGAAGCGAAATTGGCCTCGGCACCCTGCTGGGCTTATCCGTGAAGGAGGCCAAGGCCCTCCAGCCCGGTCCACTGAGCCTCGCCGCTCGCCGGGAGGCGGGTCCCTACGACCTCGTGTTCTGCGGCTGTCTCGTCAACACGGATGGCGAACGCCTGCTGGACCCCTGTATTCCCCTCAGTGCCGATGAAACCCGCGAGCTGGTCGAAGCCTTGCAGCGGGTCAGCGGCGGTCTCGACATCACGCTGCATGTGACCGCTCCCGGCCGCTTTCTCGCCGTTTTCCACCACTTTCGCGTAAACGCCAGCGAAGGCCTTGCCCCTTGGCAGCAGGTGGGTTCGCGTATCGATGCCTGCTGGCCCTGCGCCAGGGAAGATCGCCGCCTTGAGAGTTTCCGCAGCCTCGCTGAGGAGATCCTGGCTTGCCATGCCGTCAACGACGTCCGTATCGATCTTGGGGAGATTCCGGCCAATGGTGTCTGGCTCTGGGGTGGGGGGCATATGCCCGGCGATTTTTCCGGCCGGCCAATGCCGGATCGTGCCGCCTGTATCAGCGACTCACACATCGCACGTGGCCTGGCCCGGCAGCTGGGAATGGAAACAGAGGCTTTCGACAGTGCCAGTTTCGCGGAGGTTTTCGAGCGCAATATCATGGGTCGCGACCACCTTCTCATCGTTGCTTCGGCCGAGACGACCGGTAGCGCGCGGGCGCGGGTACTGCATCTCGACCACCTGGATTTCCATATTACGCGCCCAGTCATGGAATATCTGCAGGCGTGGAAAGACCTGCGCCTGGCCCTGGTCTCCAACGGTGCGGTGGACGCGGATACCGGCAAACCCCTCTCGGCGAAAACACCGGTTGTTCTCTATGAACCGGATGTCGAAAGCGATGCGGTGAAACAATGGAGCGAGGGGCAGGCTCGACGTGGCAAGGCGGGCATCCTGTCGGCAACACGTCTCTTTGATTTTTTTCAGAAAAGGTAATCATGGCACTGTTAGTACAAAAATTCGGTGGAACTTCCGTTGCGGATGCAGCATCCATCCAGCGCGTGGCGCAGCGGATTTACGATACGGTTCAGGACGGCAATCAGGTGATCGTGGTGGTCAGTGCCATGGGAAAGACCACCGATGAACTGGTGAAGCTGGCTGGGGAAGTCCACGCGGATCCCAGTGATCGCGAATTCGATATGCTCTTATCCACCGGCGAACAGATTTCCATCTCCCTCCTCGCCATGGCCCTGCATGCCCTGGGTGCGGAGGCGGTATCCATGACCGGACCGCAGGCAGGGATTTTTACCGATGGCACCCACACGAAGGCGAAAATAAAAGATATCCAGCCCGACCGGGTGCTCAACGAGATCCAGAAGGGCCGGGTGGTCATCGTGGCGGGCTTCCAGGGGCTGACCGCTGAGCAGAATATCGCTACGCTCGGGCGCGGGGGTTCTGACTTGACCGCGGTGGCCATGGCTGCGGCCGTGAAGGCCGATCGCTGCCAGATTTATACCGATGTGGATGGGGTTTATACGAGCGATCCGCGGATCGTATCCGCGGCGCAGAAACTGGATGTTATCGCCTACGATGAAATGCTTGAGTTCGCGAGCATGGGCGCGAATATCCTGCAGTCCCGTGCGGTCGAATTTGCCAAGAAATATGAAGTGGAGCTTGAAGTGCTCAGCAGTTTCTGGCGTAAGCCGGGAACGCTTGTGAAAGAAGAGGTCAAAGATATGGAAGACGTTGTTATCCGCGGAATCGCTATAGATAAAAACCAGTCCAAGATAACCATCACCGACGTGGTGGACCAACCCGGCGTGGCAGCTAAAATATTCCAGGAGATTTCCCGCGCCGACATCAATGTCGATGTGATCGTCCAGAGCGACAGCAAGCAGGGGCGGAATGATATATCCTTCACCGCCAACGCGGATGAACTCAAGAAGGTGAAAACCGTGCTAGCGAATACCATGAGCGGTATTGAGCACGGGGAAGTCATGTACGACGAGAAAGTGGCCAAGATCAGTATCGTCGGCGTCGGCATGCGAAACCACACCGGTATCGCCTACCGCATGTTCAGCGCGCTCGCTGAAAATGAGATCAACATTCACATGATCTCCACCAGCGAGATTCGCACTTCGGTCATCATCAAGGAAGCGCAGGCCGACAAGGCTGTTCGCGTCATCCACACCGCCTTCGATCTGGATAAAGAGGAAAGTTGATCCGGGATATGAAACGTATTGCGATCTACGACACCACGTTGCGGGACGGTGCGCAAGGCCAGGGGATCTCCTTTTCTCCTGGCGGAAAGTTGCGCGTGGCCAAGCGCCTGGACGAGTTCGGCGTCGACTATATTGAAGGCGGTTATGCCGCGTCTAATCCCAAGGACATGGCCTTTTTTCGCGACGTGAAAAAGCAAGGTTTGAGCCATGCCAGGATCTCGGCTTTCGGGAGTACCCGGCGGGCGAATATCCATCCTGGAGACGACCTTGGCTGCCAGGCCCTGGTCGAGGCGGATACCCCGGTGGTCACCATATTTGGCAAGAGCTGGAAGCTGCACGTGCACGACGTCCTGCGAACGACCGAAGAGGAGAACCGGGCCATGATCGCGGACACCGTCGCTTTTCTCAAGGAGCATGGTAAAGAAGTTGTATACGACGCGGAGCATTTTTTCGACGGGTATAAGGATGATCCTGAATATGCGATTTCCACCCTGAAGGCGGCCGGGGACGCGGGGGCCGACATTCTCGTACTTTGCGACACCAACGGTGGCACCATGTCCCACGAAGTGGCTGAATATACCCGGGCCGTGGTCGATGCCACCGGTCTTCCGGTCGGCATCCATGCACACAACGATGCCGAGCTCGGCGTGGCCAACTCCATCGCGTCCATCCAGGCCGGCGCGGTGCATATCCAGGGCACCATCAATGGTTTTGGCGAGCGGACCGGTAATGCGAATCTGAATTCCGTGATCGCCAACCTCAAGTTGAAGCTTGGTTACGACTGCCTGCGGGAGGGCAGTATCGGGCAATTGCATGACGTGGCCGAATTCGTGTACGAATTGGCTAACGTGCGGCCAAATCCTAAGTTGCCTTATGTTGGCGAGAGTGCCTTTGCCCACAAGGCCGGTATGCACGTGGATGGCGTGCGGAAAAACCCCGCCAGTTTTGAGCACGTCGACCCATCCGAAGTCGGCAACGACCGGCATATTCTGATCTCGGAATTGTCCGGTGCGAGCAACGTGTTTCTCAAGCTGGTTGAGATGGGGCTGCACTACGATAAGGGTGCACCCGAGGTGAAGGAGATTCGTGGCGAATTGGAACGCATGGAGCAGGCCGGGTACGAATTCGAGGCGGCCGATGCCTCCTTTCAACTGTTGATTCAAAAAACGCTCAAGCAGCATCAATCCTTTTTCACCCTGGAAATGTTCCGCGCCATTGCGGAAAAGCGGGAGGCGTCTGGGAAAACGATTTCGGAAGCCTCCGTGAAAATCGATGTGAATGGAGAGTCTGAATACACCGTAGCCGAAGGCGATGGCCCGGTGGATGCGCTCGACCAGGCCCTGCGCAAGGCGCTTAGCCGATTCTATCCGGTGCTTGCCGAGGTGATTTTGACCGACTACCGTGTGCGTATCCTGGACCCCGAGGAGCATACGGCCGCCAGGACGCGAGTGCTTGTCGAGTCCACCGATGGGGTTGATACCTGGAGCACGGTTGGGGTATCCGAAAATGTCATCGAGGCCTCCCTGGAAGCCTTGATTGACAGCATGGAGTTCAAGCTTTTGTTGGAAGAGAAAAAGAATGCCTGAACTTGATAAACATTTCGACCCGCATGCCATCGAGGCCAAGTGGTACGCCAAGTGGGAAGCCGATAAGGTCTTCTCATCTGATCATACGAAAGGCGGCGAACCGTACAGCATCGTCATCCCTCCACCGAATGTGACAGGCGTATTGCACATGGGTCATGCGCTGAATAACACGGTCCAGGATGTCCTTATCCGTTGGAAGCGCATGCAGGGTTACAATACCGTTTGGGTCCCGGGAACCGATCACGCAGGGATTGCCACCCAGAGCGTCGTGGAACGCGACCTCAGGAAAGAAGGTTTGAGTCGGGATGATCTCGGTCGGGAGAAATTCCTGGAGAGGGTCTGGGAGTACAAGGAGAAAAACGGCTCTACCATTACCCATCAGCTCCGCAAATTGGGGTGTTCATGTGACTGGGATCGCGAAGCCTTCACCATGAGCCCGGGCTTGAGTCAGGCGGTGCGCGAAGTCTTCTGTCGACTGTATGAGAAAGATCTGATTTATCGAGGCAACTACATTATCAACTGGTGTTGTGGTTGCCATACGGCCCTTTCCGACGAAGAAAGTGAACACCGCGCGGAGCAGGGAAAGTTCTACCACATCCGTTACATGGTGAAGGATGGGACCAGGGAACAGGCGATTATCGTCGCCACGACCCGCCCGGAAACCCTGCTTGGAGATACCGGTATCGCGGTTAATCCTCGCGATGAGCGCTATGCCCACCTGAAGGAGAAAACCCCGACCCTTCCGATTCTCGGTCGCGAGTTGATCGTCATCGAAGATGACTATGTCGATCCGGAGTTTGGTACCGGCGTGGTGAAAGTCACTCCCGCCCATGATCCGAATGATTACCTGATGGGCCAGCGTCACAACCTGCCTTCGATTAACGTGATGAATGAAGACGGGACGATGAACGAAAATGCCGGGCCTTACGCCGGTCAGGATCGCTTTGAATGCCGGAAAAATATTGTCGCGGACCTCGAAGCCGAAGGGCTCCTGGTCAAAGTTGAGGATCATGAGCACCAGGTGGGGCATTGTTATCGCTGCCACACCGTGGTCGAACCCCGCCTGTCACCGCAGTGGTTTGTAAAAATGAAGCCGTTGGCCCGTCCCGCGATTGATGTCGTGAACGAAGGCCGCATCAGGTTTGTGCCCGAGCGCTGGAATAAAACGTACTTGAACTGGATGGATAACATCCGGGACTGGTGCATTTCCCGCCAGATATGGTGGGGACACCGCATCCCGGTTTTTTACTGCAGTGCCTGCGACCATGAATGGGCCGACCGCGAGGATGCCCAGGTTTGCCCGAAGTGCTCCTCGGGCGAGATCCGCCAGGATGATGACGTGCTTGATACCTGGTTCAGTTCATGGCTCTGGCCCTTCAGCACCTTCGGTTGGCCGGAGGAAAGCGATGACATGAAGTTCTACTACCCGACGAACACCCTCAGTACGGCACCGGAAATCATATTCTTCTGGGTCGCACGGATGATCATGGCGGGCCTTGAATTTATGGGGGAGATACCCTTTTCCGAGGTTTACCTACATGGAACCGTGCGGGATGAACTGGGTCGGAAGATGAGCAAGAGTCCCTTGCCTGGAAAATCCTACAACAATTCGATCGACCCCCTGGATGTGATCGAAAAGTACAGCGCCGACTCCCTGCGGTTCACCCTGATCATGCTCACGGCCACCGGCCAGGACGTCCAGCTTACAGTGGGTTTCGACAAGGACGGCAACTTGAACGAAAAGTTGCGTGAAGAGTTCAAGGACTTTGAGATCGGCCGGAATTTCGCCACGAAAATATGGAACGCCGCACGTTTCATGCAGATGCAGGGTGCGACCCCCACCGATTTTGCGCGACCCGAGTTGGATACGTCGATATTGAGCAGTGACGACAAGCATATCCTGTTCAAGTTGCAGAACACGATCAACGCCTGTGGCGAGAACCTGGAGAAATTCCGCTTCAACGACTACGCCAAGGAGTTGTACGACTTTATCTGGCACAACTTTTGCGATTGGTATGTCGAATCCAGCAAGCAGGCTTTTTTCGGCGATGACAGCGCCCGCAAGGATACCGTCCTGAAGGTCATGCACCATGTCTTCAGCCAGGCCATTCGTTTGCTTCACCCGGTGATGCCCTTTGTCACCGAAGAGCTCTGGCATGCCATGGGGTACAACGGTGAACACGAGAGTGTCCAGGGGGCACCCTGGCCCACGGCCCTGGACGTGGACGAGTTGAAGCCCTGGGGTGCGACCCAGGTGGTTTTCGCGTACGTCGAAGACAAGCGCGATCTGATTCGGACCGGACGCCTGCTCAAGTCGGATTACAATCTCGCTGCCAAGCGGGTGAATTTTACCATCAAGCCCAACAGTGAAAAAGCGTGTAAGCGCCTGGAGAAGGACCTGGCCTCGGTGGTGGCCCTGCTGAAGGCGGATCTCATCACCCTTGACCCGGATTATGAACCGGACAGCGCGGTCCCCAGCGCGTTGACCAAACTCGGTTCGATTTGCATGCCGGTGGAAGGCCTCATCGACCGGGACGCCGAGGTGGAGCGCTTGATGAAAGAGCTCAACAAGGTCCAGGGCAATCTCGACAAGACTACCAAGAAGCTGGATAACGAGAAATTCGTGGCGCACGCGCCCGAGGATGTGATCGACCGGCAAAGGGAGCTGAAGAAGGACCTGTTGGAGCGGGTGGAGAAACTGAACAAGCTGGTTTCCACCCTGTCGGAGTAGGTATAGTGGCGATATCCGGTCGTCGGATATGCAGGGCAAGGCGTTCCGGCGGTGGATTCAAACGGCGTAGCCCCGGTGTACACCTGGCAGCGGAGGCTACGCGGATTCCAGGAAAGGCCCGGATGGAGCAAAGGGCCAGACTACAATCGTTCAACCTTGGCCGCTGCCACCAGGTTCTTCAGGATGCGGTCTCGTTCCACCTGCTGATGTCGGCGTTTAAGAAATCCACGGATCTGTTCCTGGCTCTGGTCGAGTTGAAGTGGTACAGCCTCCCTGTGTCCGAGCAGCTTGAAGAAGTGCAGGCCCTGCTTGGACGTAAGGATCTCGGTAAACGCGCCGGCCTTCTTTAACCGAAAGACTTCCCCGCGAAGCTCATCGCTGAAGGCCTCCCGGCCCAGCATGCCGAGGCGCCCGCCCTCACTTGCGCGCGGGCCTTCAGAAAACAACGTCGCCAGGTCGTCGAAGGATTCCCCCTTCTGAATCTGCTCCAGGTAGCGCGTCATCTGGTTGCGCTTTTTTGTGATGGTATCACCGGTATCGTTTTTATCGACCACGATCATAAAATGCTGAACGTCGACCGCCGCCGGAATAAAGAATTTTTCCTTGTTCTCGCGGAAGTACTTCCCGATGTCGGCCGCAGAGGGTTCATACGGCGGGACACGCTTCTGGAAAAACTTATTCACCAGGATTGCGGACGCCAGTTGTTGAATGAATTGGCCTTTATCCATCCCCCGTTGTGCCAGGAAACCATTGAATGACGTATTGTCCGGGAGGAGCCCTTTTGTCTCCCTGACCTGTTCTGCCACCTCGTAATCAGTCACCGTGATCTGGTCTTTTTCCGTCGCCTGGTTGAGCGCTACCCGTTGAATCAAATTGGAGACAGCGGTCTTCATGACCAGAATTTCCGTGGCGTTCGGCATTGCTTTTGCCAGTCCAGCGCGTTCGCGGTCGAGCAGGCCGCGGGTCAGGTTCTGTCCGTTCACGCGCATGATGACGTTTGTTGAAGGACTCTCCTGGGCGAAGCCAAGGGCGGCGAAAGTGCTGGCTAACAGGAGCGTGGTCAGGGTTTTTGTCATGGTGCGCCTTCGTATTTCTTTTCGCGTGGGATGTCAGCTACAAACTAGGTTTCCAGCCCGCACAGGCCTGGTATCGGGCCCGTCCTGAGCAAACCGTGTCCCCGGATTGTCCGGGCGGTGCTTTCGCTGCAAAGGGGCTCGGTCTGCCCCGCTGGATATCGGCGTCCGGAACGGTTAAAAACACTACATCTTGTAGTTGCCTGCCAAATGGACACATGATATAGTGGTGGTTGGTCTCCCTTAAGGCCTTTATTCACAGTGGTTTAGCTTTACGGGTGGAGGGTTCGACCCGGGCATCAGGAGAGTCGTATTGTATCTGAAGAAATTGAATTTGGTCGGGTTTAAGAGTTTTTCCCAGAAGACAGAATTGGTTTTTGAACCTGGACTGACGGCCATCGTGGGCCCCAACGGTTGCGGAAAGAGCAATATCAGTGATGCCGTGCGCTGGGTACTCGGTGAGCAGAGTGCCAAGGCGATGCGGGGCGGGCAGATGACGGACGTTATCTTTAGCGGAACCGATACCAAGAGAGCGCTCAACATGGCTGAGGTTACGCTGACCCTGGCTGATTGCGAGGAAGCGCTGGGCACTGAGTATCACGAGGTTTCCATCACCCGGCGCGTTCACCGTTCGGGCGAAGGCCAGTACTACAAGAACAAGAAACCTTGCCTGCTTAGAGATATCCAGCGCCTGTTCATGGACACCGGTATTGGCAAGGGCTCCTATTCGATTCTGGAGCAGGGAAAAATCGACCAGATCCTCAGCAGTCATCCCGAGGATCGCCGCCTGGTGTTCGAGGAGGCCAGCGGGATTTCCAAGTATAAGGCCGACAAGAAAATCACCATGCGTCGACTGGAGCAGACGGATGCTAACCTCTTGCGCGTCGATGATATCATTCGTGAACAGAAGCGCCGAATAGGTTCATTGCAACGCCAGGCCGGAAAGGCGCGGCGCTACCGGGGCCTTCAGGATGAGTTGCGTGGCTACGACCTGTACTTGAATCGCAAACGCTTGAAAACCCTGGATGAAGAAATCTTCCAGATAGATAGGCAGATCAAGGAATTGAGTGAGCTGGTCGAAGAGCGGAAAGAAGATGTTCGGCAAACGGAACAGAAAGCCTCCAGTGCTCGCGAGGAATTGGCGCATACCGAGTCCTCCATCGCCACGGCTATGGAAACCACGATTGAACTCCGGAACGAGTTCGAAGGCACCCGGTCATCTATTGGGGTTAATCGTGATCGTATCGCGGAGCTGGAGGCTTATGCCAACCGCGACAATAAGGATGCTGAGGAGGCCCAGTCCCGACTCGCGGAACACCGCAGGAACCTGGAAGAGCAGCAGGCTCGCCTGGGGGATATCCAGGAAGCACGGGCGGCCGCCCAGGCCTCCCTGAGCAAAAGCCTGGAGGCCCAGAAGCAGATAGACGAGAAAGCCCAGGCCTCTCGCAACCTGTTGGCTTCCCTTCGTCAACAGTCGATAAAGCTGGATGACCGAAACACCCAGTTGCACAACGAATTGTCAGAATATGATGCGCGTGAACGCTCCTCGGTCATTCGCAAGGAACGGTTGACGGCTGAACAGGAAGAGTCGGCGAAAAGACTGGTTGAGAGCAAGGCTCGCCTGGAGGAGCTGGAAGGCAAAATCGCCCGTTTACGCAACGATGTGGAGGCTAAGCAGCACGTCCTGGACGAGCTCTTGAATCGACGGAAGAGCAAGGGTGATGAAACCTCGAGCCTTAAGAATGAAGCTGGCAAGCTGGAGCAGCAATCCGCCGGCCTGCGCACCCGGATCGAGATGCTCACGGTTTCCGAGGGCGAAGACGAAGCCTTTCCAGGTGGTGCTCGCCTCTTGCTGCAGGAGCAGGGCGATGGCGTTGATCGCAGCGGTGTGATTGGCGCCTTGGCCGAAATGTTTTCGGTTGAACCTGAATACCAGGTGGCCCTGGAATCGGTGCTGCGGACCTGGCTGGACGCCGTGGTTGTGGAGGATGTCGCCGTGGCGCGAAGCTTTATGGAGGTGTTGCGCACGCGCAAGGAAGGTGCGGCCCGTATGCTGTCCGCAAATCTTGAAGAGCCGCTCGTGGCGGATAACACGATCGGTGTCGCCCTCATAGATCAAATAACCTTTGACCCGAAAGTCACCCATCTCGCACAGTACCTGGTGGGTTCCGTGCGGGTCGTGGACAGCCTGGAGCAGGTTGTCCTCGGGGATGGCTGTGCCTCCTTTGTCACCCGCGATGGAGCGATTCTCCGCGGAGACGGAACAGCCGAATACTGGATGCCGAACGAGCAACAGGGGAATCCCCTTGCGCGTAAGCAGATGCGCGAGCAGGCGGAAAGAGAACTCGAGGAATGCCAGGCCGCGCTCGCGCGGAAAGAGCAGGTGCTCGTCGCCATGCACCGGGAGGATGCTTCTTCGGGGGAAGCGGTTCAGGAGGCGCGGGAAACCCTGGGGCAGGTCCGCCGCGAGCTCGCGCAGCAGGAAGGCGAGCAGCAGGTACTCATGCGCACCGTCAAACAGGCGGACCAGGAGGCGGAAAGAGTCGCCGTGGAATTGAACGCCATGATGGGGCAGGGATCATCCCCGGGGGACCAGCGGGCGAAGATCGCGGATCAGATCGAGTGCCTGCGGACCGAACAGTCGAATACGCGTTCGGAAATCAACGCCCGGGAAAAGGAACTCGAGGCCTTTGAAAAAGATCGTTCGCAAACCGGGGCCGGTGTAACCGAAAAACGTATTCAATTTGCCGAGCTGAGCCAGCAGGCTGACCATGTGACGCGCCAGCAGGAATCCATGCAGGAGCGCGTGGCCGAACTGGAAACCCTGATCAAGGAGCGTTCCGAAGGGGTCAGCTCCTATAAGACGCGGGTTGCCAATCTAGCCAGTCAAATCAGCGAGGCGGAGGGTCGCCTGGCCCCGATGGAGCTGGCGGTGAAGACCGAGAACGCCAAGCTGGATGAATGTCGGAACCAGCGTGGTGCCCGCATGAAAACGGTGGAAGATGCGGATCGGCATCTGCGTGAGCAACGCGCGGGCATGGATAGTCAGCACGAAGAAAAGAACAAGCTGGAGATCCGGGCCGCCGAGCAGAAGGTGCGTCGACAGGGTGCCGTTGACCGCCTCTCTGAGGAATACCAGATCAGCGAGGAAGGCTTGTTCGAAGAGCCGGACCCGGAATGGGTAGAGGGGCAGCCCCCGTCACCCGAAGAGTTGGAGACGCGGGTCGCCGAGTTGAAATCCAAGCTGGACGCCATGGGCCCGGTTAACCTGGTCGCCATCGAGGAGCTGCAGGAACTGGAAGATCTTTATCAATTCCAGGTGCATCAACAGAAGGACTTGATCAACGGCAAGCAACAGCTGTTGGAAATGATCAAGAAGATCGAGATCGAGAGCACCGAGCGTTTCACTAGGACCTTTGAACAGGTGAACGAGAACTTCCAGGGCATGTTCCAGAAGCTCTTTGGTGGTGGAACCGCCAAGCTGATTCTGGTCGATGAAAATGATGTCCTGGAGTGCGGAATCGATATTATCGCCCGTCCGCCCGGAAAAAAATTACAAACCGTTTCCCTGCTTTCCGGCGGAGAGCGGACCATGACAGCGGTTGCATTACTGTTCTCGCTTTACATGGTGAAGCCGAGTCCCTTCTGCGTGCTGGATGAGTTGGATGCCGCGTTAGATGACGCGAACATCAATCGATTCGTCTCGGTGGTGAAGGAGTTTGTGGCTCAGTCACAATTTATCGTGATTACGCACAACCAGCAGACCATTACCGCTTCCGATGTGTTATATGGGGTGACCATGGAACAGAAAGGCGTGTCCAAGATCGTCTCGGTCAAGCTGAGCGAGCACGACGCGGCACCCGGGAAAGCGAAGTAGGGACTGCGAGGGAAGGTAGACGTATCGGATGGGGAGGGCCCTGGCGATGCTTTGCAGGCCGCAGGGTTGTCATCGACGGTTTCCGCGAGAATCGCCCAAGTGGCCGGGAGTCCGGCGCAGGTGGAATCCTCTCACTTCCAGCAATGAACCCGACCATCCTTGGTGGCCAGGAATAAGCGCCCGCGGGCTGCTGCCATTCCGTCGAATACCGGCATGCTTTCCAATGCAACCCGTTTGAGAACGGTGCCGTTGTTGAGGGTGAAGACCTGCAGGCTGACCCCCTCCTTGCCCTCGTAGGCCTCCTGTGACTTGTGGGTATGTCCCAGGGCCCCCGCAGTAAACAGGGCATTCTCCGTCAGCACCATCGCCCGGACTTCCGGCTCTACCTCGAAAGACCAGTTGTAATTCACCTTCGACCTGGGCGCTGATTTTTTGGTGCGACGCTTGTTCTTTCCCGCCTCAGCCGGGTCAGGCTTTGGAGCAGGGGTCGTCTTTGGTTCCGCTGGCGCCGACGCTGAGTAGAGTCGGTAATACTCGCCTTTTTTCCATTGGCCCGCGTTGCCCTTGGGATACATATTCCGCCCAAAACCGAAGATGGTTTCTTCGTTAAAACACAGGATTCGCCCGGCGGGAACGATGTTGCCCTCACGACTCCAGCCCCCCCAACCCGCCTGGAAGTTCTCGCCGATCAACCAGTAACTCCGATGCCACCAGGAATCGTCGAGGAAGCCCGTCGGAGACCAGAGGTGGGTGGTCGTGGCTTCCTGCGGCTCCAATGCAAAGCTTAGCTTCGTATCCCGCATGAAGACCGCTGTCCCATCGCTTGAAAACACGTCCGGAAGACCACTGTCCATATCGAAACCCTTCACGCGCTCGCGCGGTTGTTGCCCCGTTTCCTTATCGCGGTGCGAGAACAGGTTCTCATGCTTGATCGCCCCCGTTTCAGGGTCGAGCGCGTAAAGGTATATTCCGCCATCGAGATACACCGAGCGCCCGGCACAGAAGTACGCGGCCTCGTTCTGCACCAGGATATTTCCGTGAACCGGCCAGGCTGATTCCAGGTGATTGTCAATAATGATGCGGCGGTCTTCCGGGCCTGCACGAAAACGCCAGATGAGTTTTCCGTCGCTCAGCCGTAGGCAATAGGCATGGCCGTCGACCGAACCGAAAAGCACCATTCCCTCGTGGATTGTCGGGGGGCTGTCCACCGGTCCCCCGGCGGTGAAAGACCAGCGCGTCTTGCCGTTGGCGCTGCCCAGCGCGTACACCCGGTGGGTATCCTTGCGCGCGACTAACAGGACGTCCTCCACAACCACGAGTGCGGACAATTCCCCGCCCAGTTCAGTTGTCCAAGACGGCTCTAATGTCGGGGAAACCGTGGTCTTCACCGAACCGCTTCGCTGGTTGTTCTGTCGGAAGGTCGGCCAATCGGCGGGCGTGGTCTCCGCCCGGTCTTCGACCCGGCCAAAGGCCGGGCCTTTTTTCAGTTGCGGGGCCGATTCAGCCGAAGCGGGCTGGGGGTCCGGGGCCAGGGCATTAAAGCCGTTTAACTTGGTCTTCAGGTAACACGCGCAGGTGTGAGGTGGCGCATACACCATTCCGTTGGCGGGAATTACCCCGAACTGGCAGGTGCCGCGGGTCCAGTGATTTGGTTCGGCATCACCGGTCTTTACGTCGACGAATTCTATCCCCGAACGTCCAAGCAGAAGAAACCGGTCCGTCGCCCGGTTCCGATAGCATCGTGCGTGACTCATCCCCGGCGAAAAGTATTTGAGATCGCTGGGGCGGGTGCGTTTCACCTCGCCCGTCTGTGGATCCAGCCCCCGGGTGATCCCGGCATCGCGGGCCTTCACATAATTCCCGGTCCACAATAAACCATCCGAAATCAACACGTCGACCGGTGCGTTGTAGCCTTCCTGGCAGGGTTCGCTCCAGATTTTCCTGCCGTCCTTGAGCGCATACCCGGCAATTTCACCCAGGGGTGCATTGCCTCCGGAGAAGCTCACTGTCCAGTTTACGGTTTGCGGTCCGGGATCGCTGGTCGGTACGTTTTTCGGTCCGCCGCGGTCACCCGAGATCACCACGTCCTTGTACATAACCACTGTTGGAACCGACCAGGCCGGTCGCCCAATGGATGCATAGCGGGTTGTCCTCCAGCGTTGCGCCCCGGTTTTCGTGTCGAGGCAGATAATGGCCCGCGTGTTCTGCAGCACCAAAGCATCGCCTTGCACCGCCACCGTTTGCGCAAACAGGTCGCCGGTGTCCGAATCGGCCTTGGTCCACAATACCTTTCCACTCTCGGAATCGATGGCCATGATACGCTTGTCGATGCGGGGTTGACGGGTGCCCCGGCGCACGGCCAGGTCGACCGCCTCCTGCGCTTTCGGATCGCCTGCGACCACGTACATGATCCCTTCGTCAAAAATAACTTCCTCCGTGCCTTCGGTGCCCGCGTAGCGTTGCTTCACCTTGCCGGTCGCCGCGTCCATTGCGCTGACCGGTTCGCCGAGTCCCAACGTGAAGTAGACGGTATCGTCAATCGCCACCAGTCGGCGCGGGAGATGCGTCGGTCCCGAGCGAAAGGGCCGGTGGGTCCATTCCCACTTGGTAATTTCCTTTTCCCAGAGCAGGATGCCATTGAACGCATCGCGCGCGATCAGCCGCCATTGTGGCGGCAGGTCGACCGAGGCAATCGGTCCCATGTCGGCGATGTAAAAAATCCGGCCCTTGGCACTGACCACGGCGCTGATCGTTGCGAGCACCTCGTGTCCACGGGCCCATTTCGGTCCCCCCAGCCACTGCAGCCTTTGCGGGCTCGACACGCGGGTATCCTTTGCGACCGCGTTGTTATCCGGGCCGTGCATGAAGTGCGTCCATTCATCGATGTCTTCCGGCCAGGGCTTGACGACTTTTTTCCAGTCATCACCCGTGCGAATCAGCGCGACCCCGTTGGGTACAAGTACCCGGAGCATTTCATCTTGGCTGATTGCTTGCGGGTCTTCCACCACGATCAAATTCACCAGTGAATCCGCATAGGGTAATCGCTCGCCGCTCAGGTGCTCGGCGGAAACCGGACCGTAACCATCCGCTTCCTGGATGTGTTCGCCCAGCTGTTCCACGATCTTCGCGTCGCGGTTCAGTGCGTGAATCAAAAAGCCGTCATGCGCCTTCAAGGCGTTGCTCAGTTTGCCATCGCTCGCACCGAGGTGGACGATCAAGCCGCCTTTTACACCGGAGCGTTCAAGGAGGTCCTTCGGCGCATCGATGCTCCAGGTATTGAGGGTGAAGAGAAAACAGAAGAGGGTGGGGAGGCAGGCGTGGTGCATGGGAAAAATCCGGGATGGGTTAAAGTATGAGGCGGTTTGCCTTGATGGGGCAATGGAGGTGGGTGACCCGAGGTGTAGCGTTCACTCGCTCGGGCGCGCGCGTAGATTCACGCGGATGAGCTTTGTCGCGTCATCCGTGGAGCTGGTTACCGAGAGCGTTCCGGCGTCGGTCCGGGTCACGCTCGCGCTGCCGTCTGTAACGTAGGTGTTGGCATCCGCACTTTTTTCAACCACCGCACGTGCTGGCCGTGCCGAGCTTGCCTGGACCGTTGCGGAGAAGATGCCGGCGGCAACCCGTCCGTCTTCAATCTCGTTCGGAACAGCGGCGAAAAGATCGGCTTCGTCCACCAGCAGTCCGAACAGGTAGGTCGTGCTGCTTAGGGTGTTCTGGTTGCGGTTAATTTTCGATCCCGCCTTGATCTTCAGCGGACGGTTCAGGCTGTACAAGGTTCCGTCGGTGTAGCTGTTGTTCAAGGTAATATCCAAAAAGGTCGGCACGGCCGGCCCGTTGTCGAGGATGAATTCGCGCCGCAGGATCAGTTTGCCGTTCGAACTGGTGGCCATGGCATGTTCGATTACGAGGACTTTGCCTGCGGGTACCGTGTAATCCAGGGCCGTACCTCCCAGAATAAGGCTGACGGGTTCTACGGCCGCCTGGGTCCAGGGAAGGGTACAGGTGCATGCAAGGATCAGGGTGATCAGTTTCATCTTCATGGGGTTTCTCCGGTTGAGAAAAGGGTAGCGCAGTTGGCCAAGCGGTACAAGGGAGGATTTTCCTGCTCTTCATCCCGACCCGTGACCCGCCGGGTTACCTTTATAGCCCAGGAGAAATCCAATAGCGCAGAGGATAATCATCCCGGTGAGCAACCACCAGTAAGCGGGCCAACCGGGCACTCCGTCCACCACCATGCCGTTGTACAGGGCCCCGGTGACCAGGGTGCCGGCGATACTGCCGAGGCTTCCGCTGAACATTCCCATCAATGCCTGGATCTGGCTGCGGAAGGCCAGGGAGACTTTTCTGTCGAGGAAGATGCGGCCGGCTTCGTAGAAGAAGGTCCAGCACAGGCCGTGGAAGGCGATGCCGATGATCGCCATGGGCACGGAGCCCTGACGTGTTGCGATGGCATACAGGGCGTAACGTGCCGCGCCGCACAGGATCGCGAAGAGTAGCAGCCACTTGATGCGACATTTGCCCATCACGGTGGTGATCGCGAGGATCGCGAAGACTTCGGTCACCTGGCCAATAGTCAGGGTCGCCGCGACGCTTTTGACCCCAAGTTCCTGCAGCATCGGCGGGGTATGCATGTAAAAAGCGGCGAGTGGGATGGAGAACAGGCAGCTGATAATAAGAAATACCGCGATGTCCCGCTCACGCATGAGTTTCAGGGCGCTTAGGCCAAGGGAATCCCGCCACCGCTTGGAGGCTTTACCTCCTGGCGGGGTGCTGGGAAGCATGAGGCAAGCGGCGGCCGCGATGATGCGGGTAATGACCGCGAGTTTCCCGGTTGAGGCGGAGGTGTCGAGCGCCAGGCTGCTCACGATCCATCCGGCAGCCATCCAGCCCAGGGTCGCCCAGACCCGATATATGCCAAAACTCCCCTTGCCCTTGTCTACCCAGGTGAAGGTGATCGTGGTCAGCAGGGACCAGGCGGGTGCGGTGATTAAAGCGGTGATGGCGATAAAGATCAGGAAGCGTTCCGGATAAAGCCCGCGTTCGAGCTCGTGAAAGGCCAGGTAGAGAAAGAGCGAGCCGACGAGTAGAATGCCGGCGAGTAGTTTTTCCGCGGGAATGTGCTGGTCTGCCCGCGCGGCGAAAAGCAGGGGAGAGATCATCCCGACCAGGGGAGGGACGAGAAAGGTCCAGGTGATGATGTGGCTCCAGCCCTGGGCTTTCAGGATGTTGGACACGACCGGAAACCAGAATCCCGGGGTGGCCGCGACGAGAAAGTAGACGATACCGATCCAGGCGGGGTGGCCGTGGAGCGCTTTATTCATGCGTGGTGCCTGGCCTGCCATGGGCACGCGGGAGGCTGCTGCTTCGTTTTGGCTGTCATCACCATGTTCACTCCGCCCGGCTAGCAGCAGGCCGATCCGCCGGACTCGCAGCACCCGCTGCTGGAGGAGTTTCCCCCATCCACGGGAATCAGGTGGCCGGCCAGGGCAGATTTTCCGTCGAGAATCTGTTGGTATTCGGCTTCACTGATGCCGGTGCGTTGCCCGCGGGTAAAAGTGCGCCCTCGATCGTCGGTTGCCTGGTGCCAGGGTCCGGCGTAGACGACCTGCATTTGTTTCGTCTCCAGCGAGAGCGAGGCCTGGGGTTTCCATGCGCGTACGGTCATTGAGCGGAACTCGACGTCGTCGATGACGCGCCAGGGTTCATCCTGGCGCACGAGGATTTCCATCCCCTGGAAGCCGGCCTCGGCGAACATATCGATAAAGCGGTCCTCCCGGAAGGCCCCGGCGATACAGCCACTCCACAGTTCGGGGTCGGCGAGGATCTCCGGGCCGGGGTCGCGGTCGCAGACAATGTCCGAGATGACGGCGCGACCACCGGGGGCGGTGACGCGGTACATATCCCGGAACAGGTCCAACTTGTCTTCGGGCTTCACCAGGTTGAGGACACAATTGGAAACAATGAGGTCGATGCTGTTGGTCTCGATGAGTGGTTCCTCGCGACGCAGGCGTTCGCATTCGACTTCATATTTCTGTAGGCCGTCGGCCTGGGCGACCGGGTGGGCTTCCAGGAAGGCTTCCGCCCGGTCGAAGTCGAGCCCGAGATCCTGGATTTTGCCTTTGCGAAATTCGACATTGGCATAGCCGACCTTTTCAGCCATTTCGTCCAGGTACTTGCGAGCGAGGGCGAGCATGGTATCGTTGAAGTCCACGCCGATGACCTTGCCCTTGGCTCCGACTAACTGGGAAAGAATATAGCAGATTTTCCCCCCGCCCGATCCGAGGTCCAGGACGGTGTCGCCCGGCACTGCATACTTGGAGGGATCTCCGCAGCCGTAATCCTTGTCGATAATCTCTTGCGGGAGAATCTTCAGGTAGCTGTCATCATACGATACCGGGCAGCACAGGCTGGCTTCGACCTCCTGGGCACCTTCCGCGTATCGGCGAATAACTTCGTTTTCAATGTCTTCCTGTACCTGGGGTAGATCCTGACTCATGGTCAATCTCCGGGGCTGGCTTGGATGAATCCGTAGCACTAGCAGGATTCTTGCCGGCTGACAAATCAGAAGATTCGGCAACATTTAGTTGCCGTGTCAGGCGCGTACCGGTGTATACTGGCATCCACGTGCCTCGGGCGCTATTCCAGGTTCAATGCTTGACCGGGCTTGGGTTGTTGGTAGCGAAGATAAGACGTTCCAACAGGTGGATGAATATGGCGATACGGATACTTGAGAAATGTTTGATGGTCGCTGTCCTGGCGATGGGGTTGTGTTCGTGTGAAACGGTGGGCAAGCGAATTAGCGCAAACCAGGAAATGTTTAATGCCTGGCCACCGGAGACGCAGCAACAGGTTCAAGCGGGAAAAATCCAGATGGGCTTCGATAGGGACATGGTCCTGGTCGCGCTTGGCCGCCCGCAGCAGCTCAAGGAGCGGACAAGCGAGGCGGGTGCCTCGGAAATCTGGACGTACCTGGGGACACGGACCAAGCAGGTGAGCAGTACCCTCTACTACCCCCCCGGATCGGTCTACTGTCCTCCCACGCGTCGTGGCAACCGTGGACATTATCACTATCCGGTGTATCAATACACGCCAGTGATCCAGTACGAGACCTACGAGAGGAGACGCGTCGTTTTTTTCAAGGGAAAGGTCATCGAGTTCGAGGTTATGAACTAGGGCGCTTGCGCGGATGAAGGGCGGGCTTGCACATGCATGCACATATGACGCGTAAGGGCCGTCCGGTGCTGAACCACCACCAAGTTCTCCGCTTGTCTGCGGGGTTCTCCCGGGTGGTTTTCGGTATCCTTGTTTGCGGCTTGGGTTTCTCGCATTACATGAATATTCCCCTGCCGGCAATTCCCTCCTTCGCCTGTGGCCTGATCCTGATCTTCTGGGGGATTGGCACCTTGTACACCGTCAGGCCTGTATGCGCCACCTGGGATCGCAAGGTGACCACCGCCTTTGCCCTGGCGATGTTGCAGCTGTATTTTATCCCTTTTCTCTACTGGTGGTTGGCGGTCCCGACGGTGGTGTTCTACGCGGTAAATGTGCTCGCAATGGCGATCACGGTTACCTGGCTTCTGATCATCCTGAATCACCTTGCGGCGGAATTCGCGAGCTTGTGCCAGGACGACTATTTCAAGGTGGAAGCCTTGCTGTGTGCCTGGCTGACCATGGGCCTGCTGGTCACCCTTGTCATCGGGATGACGGGTTATCTGCTCATCCATTACGTTCATGCGGGCGGGGCTTCGCTGCCGCGCATGAAACTCTACCCCTGGCTGATAGCGGTTTTGATCATGCCGTTTACATTGACCCTGACCAGTATGTACAAGTGTTGGAAAAAGTGTGGGAAACTGCTGGAAATGTGATGGATGGATCGGGTTATCAAGGGTAGGATGATTGAAGGTATGAAACATATGGTGCTACCGGGCATAATCGCCCTCTCGCTTTTGCTGGCTGCGTGCTCCAGGAGTGAGCGGGCACGTGCGACGCGTAATGCGGACCCTGAAATCACCAACGTCGACACGAATGAGATCGCCAATGTTGATTACCGGAAGCGCATGAAGGACCGCCGGGAGAATGCGCCGGAGGACGAAAAGGTCTTCGCTTTGCGCCAGCGTATCTACCGGTTTCAGTTGGAGATTGGACGCGTCCCGACGAACCTGCATGAGTTGATCAAGCACCAGTATGTGACCGAACTCCCGAAAGCTCCGCCCGGAAAGAAGTACGTTTACGATTCCGAGCGGGGAAACCTGTATCAGGTCTTTGTCGATCCAACCAAGGAGCAGGCGGTGGAAGAGCCCGATTCCAAGGATACCTCTTTCCTCAGCCTCTAAAGGCATCCCATAAAAGGGCAACAGTATATGAAAAGGATACGTACTGCCGGACTTGCTGGCTTGATGCTTTCCGGATGTGTGACCGCCCCCCGAAAAAACCGATTCCCCGCGAAGGCCGGTGGAAGACACGTCCGTTCCAGGAGAAACCCTCTTTCACAGGTATTGCAGTTCCTGCCATGGGACGGATGCCTCCGGAAAGGCACCGATTGCTCAATTGCTGAAGCATCCACCTCCGGATCTCCGCACCTTCGCCCGCCGGCGTAATGGCCAGTTCTCCTCCGTCGAACTCGCACGGTTCATTGACGGTCGCCAGGAGATCCCTGCCCACGGGTCATCCCGGTCTGGGGAAAACAGTTTGCCCGCATCGAGGTGGAGGCAATCGAGCGCGAATCGCTGGTCAGCGGGAACCTGCTTGAGCTCGTCTTGTATATCGAGTCAATCCAGCAGAACTAAGGCCCCGGGTGTGCGGGAGGGCTCCCGTCCTCCCCGCTGTGTTCTACCGCTTCTACCGGTACAGTTCGCCGCCTTGTTTGATGAACTCTTCGGACTTTTCCACCATGCCGTCGGCCACAAACTGGCGTATGTCCTCCGTGATCTTCATCGAGCAGAACTTTGGTCCGCACATGCTGCAGAAATGCGCGGTCTTGGCGCTCTCCTTGGGCAGGGTTTCGTCGTGGAAGGCAATAGCGCGTTCGGGATCGAGTGCCAGGTTGAACTGATCCTCCCAGCGGAATTCGAAACGCGCCTTGGATAATGCGTTGTCCCGCTCCTGGGTGCCGGGAAAGCCCTTGGCCAGGTCTGCCGCGTGGGCCGCGATCCTGTAGGTAATCACGCCTTCCTTGACGTCATCGCGATTGGGCAGGCCGAGGTGTTCCTTCGGGGTTACGTAGCAGAGCATCGCGCAGCCGTACCAGCCGATGTTCGCAGCACCGATGCCACTCGTGAAGTGGTCGTAGCCGGGTGCGATGTCGGTGGTCAGGGGCCCGAGGGTATAGAACGGTGCCTCCATGCAGGCATCGAGCTCGAGATCCATGTTTTCCTTCACCAGTTGCAGTGGAACGTGGCCCGGGCCCTCGATCATAACCTGGCAATCGTGTTCCCATGCGATCTTGGTCAACTCGCCGAGGGTTTCCAGTTCCCCGAGCTGGGCATCATCGTTCGCATCCGCGATCGCACCCGGCCGCAGGCCGTCTCCGAGCGAGAAGGATACGTCATAGGCCTTCATGATCTCGCAGGTCTCCTCGAAATGCGTGTAGAGGAAGCTTTCCTCGTGGTGCGTAATGCACCACTTCGCCATGATCGATCCGCCGCGGCTCACGATGCCGCAGGAGCGACTGGCGGTCATTGGCACGTACTTCATGCGCACCCCTGCGTGGATGGTAAAGTAGTCCACGCCCTGTTCCGCCTGCTCGATCAGGGTGTCACGGAAGATTTCCCAGGTCAGTTCTTCCGGCTGGTCACCGACCTTCTTCAGTGCCTGGTAAATCGGAACCGTCCCGATGGGGACGCTGGAATTTCGAAGAATCCACTCGCGGGTGTCGTGGATATTTTTCCCCGTGCTGAGATCCATCACGGTGTCCGCGCCCCAGAGCGTGCCCCAGCGAAGCTTTTCAACTTCTTCGTCGATACTGGAGGTCACGGCGGAGTTTCCGATATTGGCATTGATTTTCACCCGGAAATTCCGACCGATGATCATCGGTTCGCATTCGGGGTGGTTGACGTTCGCGGGGATAATCGCGCGGCCGGAGGCGACTTCGTCGCGCACAAACTCAGGCGTGATAAATTTTGGGATGTTCGCGCCCCAGCTGTTGCCGGGGTGCTGGTGGTCCCGGCCGTTGCGAATGCCCACCTGGGCATGCTTCATCAGGCCTTTTCCGCCGGTATTCGCCTGGTACTGCGCATCGAACGCAGCCTGGCGCCCATTGTTTTCACGAATGGCGATGTATTCCATCTCCGGGGTGATGATCCCTTTGCGGGCGTAGTGCATCTGGCTGATGTTCATGCCGGCCTTGGCTCGCTTGGGTTGACGGACCAGGCCCGGAAAAGGGTTGCGGGTGCCGGAGTCCCTGGGACCGTCGTCACCGCGTTGAAAGCCGCGCATCTCGTAGGCCTCGACGTCGTTGCGCTCAGCAATCCACTGGGCACGCAGGGCGGGCAAGCCTTCACGCACGTCGATGTCGATATTCGGATCCGTCCAGGGGCCGCTGGTGTCGTAGACGCGCAGTGCCTTGTTCTCGATTTCTCCGTGTGGGGTTTGGGTCGCACTGAGCTTGATTTCACGCAGGGGAACGCGGATATCCGGGCGTGAGCCGGCCACGTAGACCTTGCGCGAGTTGGGGAAGTGGCTGCCGTAGTCGTCGTACTTATGCTTCGTTTCGATCATTGCATGCTCCATGGCGTGTGTCATTGTACGGGGCGGACAGGTGTGGCGGGGAGGAGTAACCGGTAAAGGGCCGGGTCGCTTCCCTACGCAGGTGTCAACCTCACAGGTTCCAAGGGTTTCATCTCAGCCGGCTTCCAGTCGGCACCCCCAGCGAACAGGTAGACGATGGCGGATGCATGGGGCGGAGTCAAGTGGTACAGCCGAGGTGGACAGGGAATTTCCATTGTGCTTTATTCCAGGTATGAACAGGTGTTTCACCGGCCCGCTTATCCTGGTCTTTTCCCCGCTTTGCTTGCTCGCGGCCGAGACCTTTGTCTTCGACCACCATGCGGAGGCCTATGTCGGCCTGGTCAGCAAAACCTTTTCCCTGCACGGCACGAACCTGACCGTTACCGCCGCCCTGGAAGATGCTTCGACGAATTCGAACGCCCTGCTGGCTGCGAATGCGTCGGGGCTTTACCTGGGGATCCAGTCGTCGGATGATCCCGGTGGAGGAGAGGGGCCACGCATCGCCAATACCCGCGATGAGCTGCTGTTGCTCTCTTTTAATCATCCCGTGGAGATTACAGAGATCCGCCTGCGGTCCTTTAACGCGTCAAACGGTAGCGAGCAATTGCGCATGCGGCTGGAGTCCGGGCCGGACCCCTTCTCGGGCCTGAGTGGCTACAGCGGGGATTACAGCATCGAGGCTTCACCCATCCCGCGCTTGAAATGGGCAAGCACCGGGGGGGCAAACGGGCCGAATACGGTGCCCTTTGGGGTCGCTGGACAGGCCCCCCTCGTGGTTTCCACCGGGACGGTGTTCAGTATCTCGTCCACGGCGAGCGCGACCACCGGGGGCGGCTTCATGGTCGAGAGCATCACCGTGGAGCTGCCGGGCCAGGTCACGCGCCCCCCGGCCTCCACCGGGCCGAACATCATCATGATTCTGGCCGATGACCTGGGCTGGACCGACCTTTCCACGGGCAAGCCCAACCTCGGGAATGGCTCCGCTTTTTATGAGACGCCCAACGTGGCCCGACTGGCGGACCAGAGCCTGTGCTTCACGTCCTGTTACATGCACCCGAATTGTGCCCCGACCCGTGCGGCCCTGTTCAGCGGCCAGTACGCGCCGCGGGCGGGGAATGGCGTGTACAACGTAAACAACCTGAACCGGGGGAATGGGACCCCGATCCTGGTAGGTCCTTCGCAGAACGAGGACGTGCCGGCCGATACGGATAACCTGGCCGAGGCGATGCGGGATGCCGGCTATATCACCGCCCACTTCGGCAAGTTCCATGTCGGGGGCCACGAGGGCGGATCGGCAACCCTGCCGCTCAACCAGGGCTTCGATTTTAACTACGGGGGCCAGGCGAATGGGGCACCCGGAAGCTATTTCGCCTCCAGCGGAACCTTTGGCGGGAATATCGGGCCGGAACTGGACCCCTATGCCTCACCGTACACGAGTGCCTACCTGGCCGACCGCGGCTTCGCGGATACGAACGCGCTTGCCGGGACCGACAAGCACCTCACGGACGCGATGGGGGATGCCTTTGTCGATTTCATGAACGACCATCGCAGTGGCCTCCATGCGGACTACCCGGTCTACATGCAATTTCACCTTTATGCCGTCCACTCACCCATCCAGCCCCGTCCGGATCTCCCGCCCAAGTACCAGGTGAAACCGCCGGATGGGGGCCATGACCATGCCAACTATGCGAGCCAGGTCGACTCCATGGACCAGGCGGTCGGGCGGATAATGGACTACCTCGATGATCCGGATGGCGACGGGAGCACCAACGACAGCATGGTCGCAGACACGGTGCTTATTTTTGCGTCTGACAACGGCGGGTTCATCGGGCCGACGGATAATACGCCGCTGCGCGAGCGCAAGGGGAGCTTTTACGAGGGCGGGATCCGGGTGCCGTTCATGGTGCGCTGGCCAGGAGAGATTCCCGCGGATACCCGCACGGATACGCTGGTTCATCCGGTTGATTTTTATCCGACCTTCCTGGCCTTGGCCGGGGCCGCTGAACCGACCGACCAGGTGCTCGACGGCATGTCCTTCGCCGATCACCTGCGCGCTCCCGCGACCCCGCGTTCCCGCGAGGCCATCGTTTATCATTTCCCCGGTTATCTTGACACGCGCGCCTGGCCCTCGTCGACGGTGATCAAGGATATCGCCGGGGCACGCTACAAGATGATCTATTATTATGAGGACGGGAAGCGGGAGATGTACAACCTGAGCCAGGATCTCTCCGAGACGAAGGACCTCCTGGACGGTGATTACTGGAAGTGGCTGCTGAATCAATCCGCCGCGGAGGACCTGGCGGAAACCATCACCCAGTGGTTGACCCGGGATGAGCCGGACTGGGCACCATCCTATCCCACGGTGCGCGCAAGCGGGACCCCACTCAGTGCCCCACCGCCCGGCGTTGACCCGGTCGCCGTGCCGCGGGACGAGCAATTTCGCATGGTCGAGCCGGTCGTGATAAATCCTCCAACCGGTATGCGGCTGAGCTGGCCGGCGATTCCCGGCCATACCTTTGGCCTGGAGGCTTCCAGCGACCTGGAGAACTGGACCTTGATCGTGGACGATTTAATCACGATTGGTCATCGCATCGAGTACACGTTCACGGATCCCCCTGCGGCCCTCGGGCGTCGCTACTATCGTGTCTTTGTCGACTAGCCCGGCCGTGTGGCGCATCCGGCGGTCGTTTTTTGTCGACCTGCACAGGCCGTTCCCTACAATCCGCATGCATGAGTGAGAAAGCCCCCGAGAAAACGCGACGCACCTTCATGAAAGCCACCGGCATCTCCGCTTTGTCGGGCGTTGCCGTTCCACATGTACTGGGCCAGGAGACCGGTAATACGATCCAGGTGGCCATTGTTGGTACCGGTGGCCGGGGCGGCGGGGCGGCTGCCCAGGCGATATCCGTCCCCAATGCCCCGACCAAGATGGTGGCCATGGCCGATGTCTTTGAGCACAAACTCGATCGCAGCTACCAGTCGCTGGCGCACAAGTTCAAGGACCAGCCTGATCGCTTCGACGTGCCTGAAGACCAGCGTTTTCTCGGCTTTGCTGCCTACAAGAAGGCCATGGATTGCCTCAAGCCGGGCGATATCGTGATCCTGACCACGCCCCTGGCCTTTCGCTGGG
>JAPYUI010000003.1:0-19547 GCA_029936175.1 Kiritimatiellia bacterium | reverse complement strand
TGCCTCAAGCCGGGCGATATCGTGATCCTGACCACGCCCCTGGCCTTTCGCTGGGTGCATTTCAGCTATGCCATCGAGAAGGGCCTGAATGTCTTCATGGAAAAACCGCTCACCGCCGATGGACCGACCTCCCGGCGCATGATCGAGCTGGCGAAGAAGGCATCCGATAAAAACCTCAAGGTCGGCGTGGGCCTCATGGTGCGTCACTGCCACGGTCGCCAGGAGCTGCACAAGCGGATCAGCGATGGCGAGATCGGGGATATCCAGTTCATGCGGGCCTATCGTATGCACGGTCCGGTAGGCTCCGCCTTTACCGAGCGCAAGCCGGACAACATCAGCGAGACCATGTGGCAAATCCAGAAGTTTCACAGCTTCCTCTGGGCCAGTGGTGGTCTGTTCAATGACTTCTACATTCACCAGGTCGACGAGCTCTCCTGGATGAAGAATGCATGGCCGGTCAAGGCGCATGCGCTTGGGGGTCGACACTACCGGAAAAAATTTGTCGACCAGAACTTCGACACCTATTCCGTCGAGTACACCTACGATGACGGGGCAAAGCTTTTTCTCGACGGCCGGACCATGTTGCGCTGCTATAACAACATGTCCAGTACCGTTCACGGGACCAGGGGTTCGGCGATCGTCAGCTCCCACGGGCACACCCCGGGGAAGGTGCGCACCTTCAAGGGCCAGAAGCAGGTGAAGGAAGACCTTATCTGGGCCTATCCGCAACCGGAGAAGAATCCCTACCAGCTGGAGTGGAACGACCTGGTCGACGCGATTATCCACGACAAGCCGTACAACGAGGTCGAGCGCGGTGTCATGGCAAGTTTGACCAGCAGCCTCGGGCGCATGTCCGCGCATACCGGGCGTGAAGTCGCCATGGACGAGATCATGAACAGCGATCACGAATTCGCACCGGACGTGGCGAACCTGGCGCCCGATGGCCCCGCCCCGCTCCAGCCGCACGATGATGGTTCCTACCCGGTTCCCGCCCCGGGCATCACGACGAAACGTGAATATATCTCCTGACGGGGTCCGGATGTGGGAAAACCTTGTCCCCCGGCACCGTTGGGGGCTCTTTTTTGGGTTTGATGCAGCAATATGCTCCGGGGGATTCTTGCCTGGGGCAGAACCAATTGCTAATAGCCTGTCTATGCATAGTAAATTAATACTGGGTTTACTCGGGTTTTCGCTGGCTGCTTCCGGCGCCGAACGCATTTTATACGAGGGCTCGGGGGGCCTGTCCCCTACGGCGAGCGGCTGGGTCCTGCTGGCCACCCCTTTTTTAGGGAACAACGTCACGGAGACCGTCGGTCCGGGCGATGTCGTGCTGGATACGACCACGACAACCGGCGATTCCGGGGGATACTTCAGCAACCTGATCTCGCCAGGCATTGTGCTCGATCGCCAGCAGGGCTTCACGCTTGGCTGGCGAACAGCACTCCTCGGGGAAACGCACCTGAGCAACGACCGGGCGGGCTTCAACGTGCTGGTGGTGACCACGGACCTGATGGCCCTGGAACTCGGCGTGTGGAGCAATGAAGTCTGGGCGCAGCATGACGCGCCCTTATTCACCCATGGCGAGGGGGTCGCCTTTGCCACGGGCACCATGGTTTCCTACGAGCTGGATGTCCTCGGTGCGGCCTACACGTTGCGTGCCGATGGGAATATCATCCTCAGCGGAAGCCTGCGCGACTATTCCGCCTTTGATCATGTGGCTGCCGGTTTGCCGCTGGATCCCTATGAAACGGCCAACCTGGTATTTTTTGGCGACGATACCAGTTCCGCCGCTGCTTCCGTGCGCATCGAGCAGATTTCGCTGGTCACGCCGGGGCCCTTTGTCTTTGCGGACACATCGGATGTGAACGATCTCACGATCCGGCTGAATCCGGGTGGTGACCGGATCGAGATCGTGGACCTGGGCAACACTGTTCTCGCGAGCAATGCGCTGGCTGCAACCCTCAGCATCACGATTGACGGGCAGGGCGGGGATGATACCCTGACCGTCGATTTTGCCAATGGGTCACCCATTCCCGGCGGAGGCCTGAGCTACAGTGGCGGTGCACAGGATGTCTCGGATACCCTGCGGATTGTGAACGGTGCGTTTGGCCCGGTCACGATCGATGCGCTGAACGGACATGACGGGGTTATCGACCTGGATGGCGATACGCTCACCTACACCGGCCTGGAGCCGGTCGACCTGTCCGGGAGCACCGCCACCGACCTGCACGTTAATCTCCCTGCCAGCGATGATCACGCGGTGTGGAGCATCGTGACCGGATCCAGCACCAACCGCCTGGCCAGCAGCGATGCGGCGCCGACCTTCGAGAGCACGGATTTCATGCGGCCGACGGGCGTCCTGAGCTTTGACGGGGGGGCGGGTGTCGACAGCCTGACCGTGAGCAATAATGTGCCGAATGGCCGCCTGAACATCACCAGCGAGACGGTGATCGTCCGGGGGAACCTGCCGTATAACAACGGGGCGATCACCACGGATAACCTGTTCGTGAATCCGACCAACGCGGTCGCCGCCAAAACCTTGACCCTGGGCAACAATGCCCGGGCCATGGTCAGCGGAACGGTCCAGCTGGGGGGGCATTTCGGTGCGAATTTCCGGGGTAATGTGACGCAGAACACCGGAAGCCGCCTGGCGATCGGGGGCGACCTGGTCTTCGGCGGTGCGGCGATCGATGGACTGGAGGGCGGGACGTATAATTTGCATGGCGGGGAGCTCGTGGTGACCGGCTCGGTGATCGAGACCACGGGGACCGTCGACGCGGCGCAGTTCCAGTTAAATGGCGGCACGGTGGATATCGGTGGCGATATCCTGGTCCAGCGCTTCGCCCTGGCGCAATCCGCCGCGGGGAACTTTGCCTATACCATTCCCTCCAACCAGTCCGTTCGTACCACCGGCACCTTGTCGCTCGGTGCCGGTGGTACGGCTGAACTGACCCTGGAACAGGATGGCGCGACCCTGGATACCATGAACGCGTATATCGGGGAGGGCCTTGTGGGCATGGGCACGGTACATGTGCGCAATGGACGGACCTGGAACGTGGAGCAGTTCCTGCGCATCGGGCACAAGGGAACGGGGGTGGTCAACCTCGTGAGCGGGACCATAAATTCCGAGGCACTCAGCGGGACCAAGGGGATCCGCATGGCGGAACTTTCCACCGGGGATGCGACCCTGGTCATGGGGCTCCCGGGCGGGAGCGGAAGCGCGGACCCGGTCATCCATTCCAAGATTGCGAACTTTGAAACCTCGGACGAGGGCCGGGGGCGGGTACTCATGCACCACGGCACCGTGCATCAACTGGGGGCCAATATCATTGTCGGCCAGGTCGCGGGCAGCGAGGGGACCTTCACCATGATGGATGGCCTGGTGAATGTTCAACCGGGGAGCCTGCGGGTGGGGAACACCGGCACGGGCCTCTTCGAGCAGGTCTCGGGTGACGTGGTCGTGGGTGGCACCCTCGACCTGGGGAATGCAGGAGCCGCGAGTGGGACCTACTTGATGCACGGGGGCACCCTTTCCACGACCAACTCACTCATCGTCGGGAACGTGGCCGACGGGCGCTTTGAACTGAATGATGGAACCATCAATGTAGGCGCCGGCCTGGTGGTGGGAAACGTCTCGGGTGGGCAGGGCCTGCTGGTCATGACCAATGGCCTGCTCAACGTGGGCGCACGGGCGGCCAACAATCTCGTGATCGGCAACGCGAATACGACTGCCACCACCGGTATCGCCCGGATTGAAGGCGGGGTGGTGAACCTGTCCCGGGGGCTCATCCTCGCGCAGCAGGGGACGAGCTCAAGCGGTACGCTCATCGTGGGTACGGCGGATGGTTCGAACGCACCGGTCATCAACATGCAGACCGTCTCGGGAGTAAATTTTGAGGCCGCTAACAAGGGGACGGGCACCTTCCTTTTCCATTCCGGCCTCATCACCATGAACAACAACAACTTTATCACCGGCCAGTCCCTGGGATCGGTGGCCCAGGTCAGCATCGGGGGCGGGACAGCGGAAGCACGGCTGGAAATGACCGGAGGGAATGGCCTGCGCGACTGGAACGTGAACAGTGGGCAGGGGATCGTCAGCATCCTGAGCAATGGCGTGGTGAACGTGGGGCGCGATATGAACCTCGGCAACAACACCAACCTCACGAGTGGCCTGGACCTGACGCTGGATGGCGGAGTGCTTCGCCTGGGAGCGGGCGTATTAGCGGGGGGGAATATCAACTTTCGGTCGGGCGGCCCGCTGGACCAGGTGAACTTGCTGGACGGGGTATTTCACTCCAATGGCGGGCAGATCAACCTCGCCGGGTCGAGCACGACCAACTTTCATTTTTCCGGGGGCATGCTGGCGAATTTTTCCGCGGTTTCCAATGGTTCCCTGACCCAGGATGGGGGCTTACTCCGGGTGGGTGATACCAACCTGGTCCGCAGCTTTGTCATCAACGGTGGAAACGACTACCTCCAGCATAGCGGGGTGCTGGAAATCGATATCGCGGGCCCCGGCGGTGCCGGCGTGAGCAACGGGCACGACCGGGTGGTGCTTTCCGGGGGCCTGGAACTGGCCGGGTCACTGGTCGTGAACAGCCCGCATACTGCGAACCCGGGGGACGCCTTCACCATCATCCAGAACAACGGAACCAATCCGGTGAACGGTATTTTTTCCGGGCTCCCGGAAGGTACCAAACTGATTGCCGGTGCGAACGTTTTCTCGATCACTTACACCGGTGGGAGTGGCAACGAGGTGGTGCTGACGGCGACCGATCCCGCGCTGGAAATCGTGGCCCTGCCGCCGCTGCGCGAAGGGGGCGGGGTCCGCCTATTCTTCGCCGGGGTGCCGAATACCGCGTACACGATCCAGTTCGCCGACAACACCTTGCCCCCGCCACATGCCTGGCAGGCGATCAGCACCCTGGTCTCCGGCCCGGCGGGTGCCCTCGAGTTACTCCATGTCCCGGCAAGTGCCAGCGAGCTCTACCGCGCCATTCGCTAGGCCGCCGCACCCACGCCCGAACCGGCACCTTATTCCCGGTGCAGGCGGAAGAAGGCATGCCCCATGTCGTCACGGAGATTCCGTAGCTCCGTTGTCATTTCATCCGCGAGCATTTCCTGCAGGCCCAGGCCGAAGAGGTGCGGTGCATCGCGGCTGTCCGGCCGTGTCGTTGTGGCCCTACAGGCGCTTCAGTTCGATGCCGGAGATCACCGGCTCACCGGTCTTTGCCTTGAAGGAGAGGTGCAATTCCGATTGGTCGTTTGCCTGGGCCCGGACCTGCTTGACGAGGGCGACCCGGCTTCCGCCCGCATCACGGGCAATGTCGAGATCCGGGAGGACGGTTTGACCGTTCACCTGCACATCAAACACCCGCTCGCCCGCCGTGATCGACGTCGGTTCGAGGAAATGCAGGCGCAGCTGCCAGTTGCTTCCGGCCTCTACCTTGATGCGGACCGCCTGTATCCCGAGCAGTCCCGAGCTGGCCACCCATGTCGGCGAGCCCGAGTTTACCTGGGAGAGATGAAAGCGATAGCGTTCCGGATGCTCGGGGAGGAGGCGTACATCCATCTGCACAGAGGGTGCCTTTCCCCCAGTGCTGGGCATATCGTACCACAGGGTTCCTGCCGTATCGGAACGATCGCCCGGGGCACCGAGATTTAACCCGATCCGATCCGTGTCCGCCTGGCCGCTGAAGGACCAGAACTCGCCTTCCGGCATATGCACCAGGGCCAGGGATGTTTGATTCTGGTAGGCACAGGCGCAGGTACGCGTGTAGTCGGGCAAGTTGAGCACGCCGTTGGCGGCGATCATATTGGAGGTACAGCTCGATCGTAAGCCGCCGATATTACTCGTGCCTGAATGTCCGAGCAGGTCGTAGAAGCCGGCGGCGCCGGACCGGAAGGTCAGGAGGTGGGTGCTGCCAATCACCGAGTTGCAGCCGTACTGGCGGGTGTAACTCCATCCGCTGGGTTTTCCGCTGAGCAGGTTGATCGCAAAACCCCCGTTTCCGTTCGTGATGATCTCGTCCTTTCGCAGCAAGAGGGGACCACTGTATTTCAAGTCCGGATCCTGCCAGGCCAGCTTGCCGTCCGACCCGCGAAAAGCGGTGATGCCCACCTGGGACTCGTCGCGTGCCCGGTCCCGGTTGCTGCTGCCGGCCTGGATGAGCACGTCATGCGCGACGGAATAATTCAGGAAGGTCCCGAAGACCCGTTTATCATTTTTCCACAGCACGTCCCCGGTCGCGAGGTCGAGCGCATACACCGCGGCATCGCCATCCAGGCTGATCCCGCGTCGCTTCAAGGCACCCAGGCGATGGTCGGTCATGTTGTCGATGCAGAAGACGCGGTCGTCGCCCAGGGCAATGTTGTTGTGTCGCCAATTGTAGACGGCATCCCGCTCCCAGAGTTTCTTCCCGGTTTTTCGATTGAAAACATGCATCCGCCGGCTACCCGGGGCGAATTGACCGGCGGGCAAGGGGTTTTTGTCCACCGGGTCGGTATTTGGTGTCGGGGTCCGGCCTTGCCCTGGGGCGAGCAGGCAGGGATCAAGGGTGAAGTCACTGCTTCCCAGGCTGGTGTTGTATCCCACGATCGCGAGCAGGTTGTCACCCTTGTTCAACAGGCGCGGGATCCCACTGAGCTTTATGGTCTCAAATCCTTCGGCTTCGTGGTTGCCAACCGTCGCCTTTTTCCCCTTTTCCCCGCTCACCTCTCGGCGGGCAACCTCCTGGCCGTTGAGGTAAGCGATAAAGCCGTCATCGTAATTGATGGCGAGGCTGAGTCCGGGTGCATTCGCTACTTGGCTACCTTTGAAGGTCTTGCGAATATATACGCGGCGGTAGTTCCCTTTCATTTCCAGGGTCGTTTGGTCGTCCTTGTCCCCGTAACCAAATCCGGCGGCGCCGGTCTTCCACGACCGGTCGACAAATCGGACCTGGTTCCAGTCCGCCGGGGGATCACCTCCGGCGAGATACCGCCACTGGGCGCCCTGGGCGATCACCTGCCTGGCATCCTTGGGTATGCCCTTGCCGTTCTCTGGTTTTGAGGCAGCCTTGGCGTCGACAGGAACCGGCGAGGAGGTGGCGAGCAGGTACTCGCCCTGGACCGCGATGAAGCCCCAGTTCGGGGAGCTCTCCTTTGCACTCTTTTTCAGGGTGAATGCTCGCACTTCTTTTCCGGTTGCCGCATCGAGTTCCAGGATTTTCGGGCCGTACACGGCGTAGACGCGATCGGGCAGGGTGACATAGTTGCTTCCGATTTCGCCCGCGCCCGCAAAGTGATCGGTGCGGTTGTAATACGTGCCAAGATCTTTCAACTCGCGCTGCCAGAGCAGGCGTCCCGTGTAGACATCGACCGCCCGGAGCATATCCGCCCCCTCGATGACGAGGCGTCCTGCGGAAACCTGGGGTGAGGGTCCATGTCCGTGGCGAGGCAAGACGCCGTCGTGGGGCGGACCGCCAAACCACAGCACGCCGAAAGGCGGTTTCACCTGCTCGTCAGAGGAGACCACGGTTTGTGCCGCGTTTGCATACTGGTGCGACCAGTCATCCGTCGAGGGAAGTGCGCCCACGCGGACAATATAGCTTACCCCGTTCTCCCGGAGCACCATGGCCTTGGCCAGGCCCAATTTTTGCACCCGCGACTGGATATCCGGGTGGGCGGTGGCCGGGCAGGGAATGGCCGCCATACCGCCAAAGGGGCGCAAGGCGCGCCAGGCGGTTTTGATCCAGGCATCGCTGACCTCTCGCGCCTCGGTCACCACCAGGTGGGCCAGGTATTGGGGCAGGGGAGCGTGCTCCGGATCATGTGTCCGGACGCAGACGCGTCCGCCGTACAGGTCGTTGGCCTCCAGTTCGCGTCGAAGGATGCCCGCACGATCCGCGTTCCCTTCCACGACCACCAGGTCCATTTTCGATGCGTGCAGCAGGCCCAGAATGAGTTGACCCGACCCGGCCCCCAGGGCAATGGTGTAGCCCTCCTTCGCCCCGGCATGCTTCAGGATGCGATTTGCATATTCCTGCCAGTCCTCGCGGGCGGCCCGTAATGGCCTGGGCTCGCGGAGGTGATGAACTACGTTCCTTTTTTCGCCACCGTAACAATAGATGCGATTGGATTTGCTGACCACAAAGAGCCGGTCATTCGCGGCGAGCATCGTCCAGACCGTTCCTTCGATTTTGTCCTGCCATACCGGTGTGCTGGAACCCTTCAACTGGTGTGCGGCTATGGCGTTCAGGGCACCCGAGTAGACCCGGTCGCCCGCTTGCAGGAAGATATGCCCGGCATCGACCAGGTCCTGTTCGTAGAGGTTGGCACGTTTCAGGTTGCGCTCGACGGTTTTCTTGCCGCGCTTGTCTTTCTTTTCCCTGGTTTCCCAGGTGCCGGTCGGCGAGCGGGCGAAGAGTTTGCTCCCGTGGCGGAACAGGATGGCCTGGTCATTGATGACGACCGGCATTTCCTTGCCGACGACAATGCCGGTGTCCAGGGCGAGCGCCGTTTGGGCGTTGTAGTACGCATCCGGACCGGCCATCACGACGTGATCCCCCCGCCGCTTGTCATACACGAAGTGGCGCAGGCTTCCGTCTTTCAGGTTGTACACCGCCGGGGTCGAGCGACCGCCGGAAATGATCAGGGCGTCCCCGCTCAGGGCGAGGTGCCCTTGCGGGACCACGGAGGCAAAGGAGGCTGCGCCATGCGGGTGCACGGTGTAGTTGGTTCCGTCGCCACTGTTGCTCCAGATGACCTTTCCCGTGTCGGCATCAACCGCGTGGATAAAGATACCCATGAAGGGCCAGATGCTGGCGGCAAAATAGATGATCCCCTCCTTGAGGACCGGTCCTCCCCGTGCCGGCCAGCTCGAAACCAGGCGGTGGTTGCCGAGGACCCAGCGATCGGTTGGTCCGCCGTTGCGTTTCCAGAGCAGTTTTCCTGTCCGGGCTGCCACGCAGTAGAGAAAACCGTCGTCTGAAATAAAATAGACCTTGTCTTCCCAGGCGACCGGGGCAAAGCGGACGGGACCTTCGGCATCGAAGTGCCACAGGGCTTTTCCGGTCACGCTGTCGTAGGCCGAGAGCCCTTCATGGCGACTCGAGGGAACAAACAGGCGGCCATCCATAACCACCGGTTCAGCCGCGAGGTCGAAATGCAGCCTTGGCTGCGTGTGGTCCCAGGCCGGGTCGGGATCCTCGAGCTGGCGTGTCCAGTGCAGGTGCAGGTTTTCGGGTAGCGCGTGCGGCGTAGACGCCCCGCGCCCCGCGTCGAATCGCCACATGGGCCAATCCTGCGCGTTGATGGCGCCGGTCAGGCCAAGAATAAGGAGCGTATAGCAGCAATGTTTCATCAGCAGGCTGTATGGGAGGCTACGTGTAGGACCCCGGCTTTCCGGGGCGTGAACCTCCATAAAAGTAACCGGACCCTAAAGGCTGGACGTTATTCACACGAACCGTTTGTTGCGCTTAGCGGACCTTCATCACACCCCGCATGAGCGGGGCATGACCGGGGAAGGTACATACGAATTGATAATCTCCTGGGGTCGTTGGCGCGGTAAAGTTCAGCACTTGTGACTTGCCGTGATCGATCAGGGGAGTGGACGCGATGATCTTGTCCGAGTCGGGTACGAAGCCTGTTTCGAAGCCCTTGGCCCCGAGGCTGATTCCGGCGAGGGCGATTTCATCCGCGCTGCCGGGTTGCACGATCACGATATTGTGAGGGAGGTAGTCGGGATTCGTGAAGGTCAGCTTGACCTTTTCACCGGCCTTGACGTCGAAGCTCTTGGTATCGTACTGCATCTTCTCCATCACGGTCAGGATGGTGATTTCGAATACCCCCCCGCTGCGCCGTGGTTCCGGCTTGATGATCGTTTCAGCGTGATCCGCCTTGGTTGACTTGGCGGTGCGGGCGAGACCGGACCAGTGGTGCTGTACGACCTTGGCCGCATTCCGCGCGTGCGGCTCGGGCGAGGTCAGCACCGTGGTCAGGAGGTCATTGTCGATGACGTTATGCTGCTGGTGCAGCCAGAGCGCCTCGAGGATGTGGTGGGCATCTTCTGCCTTTTTCGTGTCAAACTGCTTCACCCATTTGCGGGTTGCGGCGATAACCTTGGCCGTGTCACGACCGCTGAGCTCAATACGCGTGCGATGACGAATCCCGTTGATCGGATGCTTGAGGTTGTCCAGCAATGCATCGATCGACTGGCCAAATACCGGCACGTCCTTTTGAAGGGGACGGCCCTTGGCAATCATCCGGTACACCCGGCCATGCTTGTGGTCACGGTTTGGATCCCGTATGTTATGCTGCATGTGACCGATGATCACGTTCTGCCAGTCGCAGAAATACAGCGCGCCATCCGACCCGAACTCGATATCGGTTGGACGGAAGTTGCGGTCCTCGCAGACGACCAGGTCGTCTACCTGGGTTCCGTTGACCTCTCCGTTCTCCGGGTTGCGGTCCAGCTTGTACTGCTTCATGCCGAGATAACCGATGGAATTACAAATCAGGAAGTTGCCCTGGCTTTCCGGCGGGAATTGCTCACTGGAGATGACGCCGTTGGCCGGAACCGGTCGAACCGTCTTCTTGAGCAGGGAGCGCATCTTGAAGCCCGTTTTGTCGGGGACGACCTGGTACGCGCGTCCCCCGGTTCCATCGGTCGCGTAGTGGTAACCCCAGTAGTCAAAGCTGATGCCATGTGGATTCGGGCTGTTCTTTGCGTGGAAGGAGAACTCGTGGGTGCGGGGATTCCACCGGTACATGCCGGATTCTCCGTTTTGCTGCGGCCCGACCCAGGGGGTTTCCACGTTGGATACGTGGAAGACACCGCGCTGGTAATAGATGTTTCCGCCCGGGCCGTAGACCAGGTTGTTCGCGGTGTGGTGGGTGTCGGCGGAGTCGATGCCCTGCAGCATGTGCACACGCACATCGGCCACGTCATCGCCGTCCGTGTCTTTCAGGTACAGGATGTCCGGGGCGGATACCACGATGACGCCGTTGTTCCAGAACTCGATGCCGGTGGGGTTGTGCACCTTGGCAAAGGTGATCGCCTTGTCGGCCACGCCATCGCGGTTTTCATCAGGCAGAATCAGCAACCGGTCGTCCATTTCCTTGCCCGGTTCCCATTTCGGGTAGGTCTTCCAGGCGGCGACCCAGAGGCGACCCCTCGGGTCCACGGCGCTTTGTACCGGGTTTACCAGCTCGGGGAACATCTTCTCGTCGGCAAAGACATTGACCTCAAAGCCCTCCTGAAGGGCCATCTTGCTTACGGTGACCTCGCTGTCCAGGTAGTCGATGGAGCCCTCCTTGGATGCATTGGAGCTCTTGCTGCCCCCGCCAACATTTGAGATGACCTTGATCGTCTCCGGGACATTGCTGTCGTCGACCTTGGAATCCTTACCCTTGGCGAGTGCCCAGATCCGCTTGTCGCGGTTGGCGGTCATCGCGTCGAAAATCTCGAGCTCGCGTTGCATAACCACAAAGTTTTTCTGTCCATCGACGAACGCGAGTCCGGAACGTCCGCCCCACACATCATTTCCGTCGGTTGCGCGGTAGCGGTTGTACCAGTGCAGGTCCTTGTCGATGACGGCTTGGCGGAGTTTCTCGTGATCCCCGGGACGGGAGATGGTTTTCCCCGTCAATGCTTCCGTGATAATCTGGGCAAGGACCTTGTTGCCCTCCGCACTCAGGTGAACCCCGTTCAGGGTCAGGGGGCTTTTCGACCTGGCGTAGGCCGCCATGGTGGCATTGAACAGGTCGACGCAGGGGACCTTTTTGGCTTCAGCCACCTCCTTGATGGCGTCGGCATAGCGTGTGATGCGACGGTTGTTTATCTTGCCGTTCGGCAAATTCTTGTCCTGGAGGTCCTCGTGGGCGATCGGGGTAAAGAGGACCAGGCGCGCATCGCTTTCGCCGTTGAACCTGGCCGCTTGATAGGTATCGACCATCTTGCCGAGTTCATCCTTGAACTTTCCGAGACCGTTTGGCCCCTCGAAGGACTCGTTGTAGCCGAAAAAGGCGAAGATCACATCTGCTTTCACATGCTTAAGGTAGGCGTCGGCCGACATGAACCCCCGGTTGCGCGGTCGGTTGTTTACCCGGTCACCGGCAAAGCCCAGGTTTCGGATGGAAACGTCTTTACCGCCGAGTTGGCTTTGCAGGAGGGTTTCCACCCAGCCGTCATGCTGCATGCGGTCGGCCAGTGAATTGCCGACGATGGCGATACGGTCACCGGTCTTGAAATCGAATCCCTGGCCAAAACCGGGTGCGACGATAGAGAGTAGAATGAGAATCAGCTTGATACAGGTTTTCATTGTAAATGCCCCTAGGTTGTTTCTGCAGATGCTGTGGTGGACCGGGTGATTACCACGTCATATAAATACGAGCAAACCTCGGTTTTGTGTTTATTTTCCAAAAATACCTGCTGCCGCCCGCCTTTTCCGGTTCCCGGCTCATTTTGACGAGAATAAGGCCCCCCGAGTCGTGGGAATGTCGGTTGGGCTTGCAAGGCCCTTGGCCCGGGATCCAGCGGCAGCTCTCCTCCCAATCCGGCGGACCTAAATCGGCATCAATCCCTTGATCAGGCGGCCATCGCTGAGCAGAATCGGCCGGCCCGCGCTTGTCATGTACTCCGTCTCCGGATCTATTCCGAGGGCGTTCAATACCGTTGCGTGAATATCCTGGACCCGTACCTTGTCCCTTGGTTCCTTCTTCACGCCTTCCGGATCGGTTGCGCCAATGACCTGTCCGCCAACAAAGGTGCCACCGGCAATCGCGACGCTGAACCCATGCGGCCAGTGATCCCGTCCTTCGGCCGGGTTCATTTTCGGCGTGCGCCCGAATTCCCCCCCGCAGAGCACGATGGTAGACCTTAGAATATCGCGCGCCTTCAGGTCCTTAATCAGCGCTGAAAAAGCGGAATCGAGGATTTTCTTCTTTTCCATATGGACTTCATGGTTATTCACATGCGTGTCAAATCCTCCGAGCGTGACTTCCACGCAGCGCACCCCCGTCTCGATTAATCGAAGGGCCGCCAGGCAGCCGCGACCGAAGGCGGTGTTACCGTAGGCCTTTCGTTCCGATGCCGGGGCATCGTTTACGTCGAAGGCCTTCAACTGGTCCGAATGCATCATCTGGATCGCTCGTTGTATCGTCGCCTGGTGAAGGGTCCGGTTTTGTTCCAGGTCCGGTCGCCGACCACGGGCAAACTGGCGGTCGATGACCGAAAGATCCTCGAGGCGTTGCTGCATGCGTGCGTCGTTGACCTGTGGGGTGACATCCGGTATGCGGCTTGCCGGATCGCCGATACGAAAGGCGTCATAGCGCGTGCCGAGCGCACCACCGCGACCCGCCCGGTTGTTGGCGAGAATCGATACGTGACGGGGTACCTCGACCGCAGAATCCGTCAACTGGTGGCATAGAATCGCACCCATCGAGGGGTGTACAACCGAGGGGTTCGGCCGGTAGCCCGTTTTCATGTTGTAGGCCGCTCGCTCGTGGTCGCCTTCCTTACTGGTCACCGACCGGATGAGTGAAATATCCTGCATGAGCTCCGCGGTTTTTTCCAGGCCTTCCGCGAGTTGCACGCCCTTGCGCGCGGTATCGATCGCCCGGGTTTCCCCACCGATTTTCGTTCCGGGGTGCGGGTCAAAGGTATCCAGTTGGCTCGGGCCGCCGTCGAGCCAGAGCAGGATTACCGACTTGGCCGGGTCGGCCCTGCCCTGTGCCTCGGATTCCCGGGCCAGCAACTGCGCCAGGGGCGTCAACCAGGAAATTCCGGAAAGCCCCACGGCTTTCAGCAGGGTGCGGCGGCTGGTGTGATCGGGTGTGTGGCAGGCGTAGTCCATGTTCAGTGTCCCCATGCGAATTCGGTCGAGTTCAACAGGGCCCAGAAAAGATCCTGCAAAATATTTTTGCGCTCTTTGTCTCTTGTATCCTTGAGCTTGGCGGTGAAGTAGGCGGATTCTTCCGGAACCGGTCGGCGGCTCAGCACCGTAAGGTAGGCGCTTTCTATGGCGGTTTCATTGTTTTTCGTGAGCACCGCAAGGCGGGTGGCGGCATTCATGACCAGGTCGTCCCGGGTGCGTTTTTCGATCAGGTCGCCATTCATCATCATCAGGCGTTGAGGAATGCTTCCGCCTTGGTCGTGAAATTCGTCTTCGCCCATATCCCCGAAGCGCTTGATGAAATCATTCTGTTCCCCCGCACGGGCGATGCGCCGGATGATGTGGGCACTGGCGTCGATGGTCTCCAGCGAGGCCGCCTGGAGGATGCTGCCCGCGACCTGTTCCGGCCGGAGTCGATGCATGCCAAAGGCGGCCCAGTGCTGTTCCTGCTCGGGCGTGACATGCCCTTCGCCGTGTCCCGGTATACTGTCGCGTTGGAAGGCCCGGGTTGCGGCGATGACCCGGATCAGGCGGTGCAGGTCGTAGCCGTGCTGAATGAAGTCGTCGGCCAGGATTTCCATGCCGGGCGGGTAGGGGGCCTCGAGCGGAATTTCGTCCACCGGGCTCGCCAGTGCTCGACCGAACATCAAGGCCCATATGCGGTTTACCGCGCTCCGGGCAAAGGCCCGGTTGCCGGGGTCGGTCACCCAGCCGGCCAGGCGCTCCCGCAGGCTACCCGCCTCCGGCAGCAGCTCCGGATGGAAGGGGACGGCTGCCGGGATTTCTTCAAGGTCCCCGCCCCGCTTCAGTGCGTACTGGTACGGCTGGTCCTCATCGCGCACGCCACTCATTCCAGACGATGCCGGGCCGAAGAATGCCGCGAGTTGATGAAAATCCTTCTGCTTCCATTGGTCGTGCAGGAAATCGTTGTGACATTCCACGCAGTCGAGCCGGACCCCGAGGAAGGCGCGGGTCAAGCGCCCTGTGAGCTTGCTTTCGCTGGGGCCGGTCTTTGCGTTCTGGTCAATGCTGACCGTGATGAAATTCGCCTCCGGCGAAGAGGTCCAGGTTCCCTCGGCGGTGATCAGTTCCCGCACGAGGACGTCGTACGGGGTGTTGGCCCTCAATCGCTCGCTGAGCCAATTGACAAAACGCCGTCGGCGATAGACGAGAAAAGGGCCGTTTTCGACCCCGACCAATGCGCGTGCAAATCGTTCGGCGAGGTAGTCGCTGGTGCGTGGATCAGCCAGCAGGTGTGAACACCACCAGTCGATGGCTTCCTCTTCGGTTTGCGCTTCCAGCGCACGAATTTCTTCCAGCGAAGGGATTGTACCGGTGAGCCCAAGGGAGAGGCGACGGGCGATAAGGAAGACCGGGGCGCGAGCGGAGGCTTCCACTTGGTTTCGGGCCCAGTATGCGGCGAAAGCGGTGTCGACTTTTTCCACCGCCTCTGCCACCCCCTTACCCAGGTAGGGGGGTGGCTCAGGGAACGCCTCCGGTTTGAGCAGGGATGCCGTCAGCAGGGCCAGGCTGCAGGTGACCGTGGCGACAAAGAGTATGTTGCGGTACCACGTGGCCATCCACGTATCATACAACCTGCGGGCGTCGAATGCAACGAGGAGTCGATGGTGCCTCCCCGGTTGGTCCTGCGTATAGTAGAATGGCCTGCCCTCATTGCATTATGAGCTTTATTCATCAGGAAAATGATTCGATGCTGTTGGGTAACTTGACCGCGATTAAACCAAGAAATGTACACGCCGGATGGTGGCTGGTCTTGGGCCGGGGAATCGGTTCTCTGGCCGATTGGCTGTTCGGGGTACTGGCACTTATTTTTGGCCTGGCGTTCCTGTCAGCCCTGCCGATTCTCAACCTGCTTGTGCTGGGATACCTGTTGAAGGTCAGCGCCCGAGTTGCCGATACAGGTCGTTGGCGGGATGCCCACATCGGGGTGCGGAAGGCCGCGATTATCGGGCGGATGGCCCTGGGCATCTGGCTCGTGCTCTGGCCCGCCCGCTTTGTCTCCGACCTCTGGCAGTCGGCGACCCTGGTTGCTCCTGCCGGTGAGGCGAAGGGTTGGCGGGTGTTTTTGATCATCATCGTGGTGTGGACCTTGATACATATCTGCTGGTCGATAATCCGGGGTGCCAAGCTCCGTCATTTTTTCTGGCCCGCACCCCTCCGATTTATCAAATGGTTGGGTCGGCCTAAACGCTTCGGTGCCGCACGCGATGCGGTTTGGGATTATGTCGCCGGGTTGAATTTGCCGAACTATTTCTGGTTGGGCCTGCGTGGATTCGTGGCTGCTTCGGCCTGGTTGGTCATTCCCGTTGCCATCCTTATTTTTGCTTCGGGTTTGTCGCAGGGAGGCAACCTGCTCATATCCTTTTTCGGCAGCCTGCTACTGGCAGGGGTGATCCTTTACCTCCCTTTCCTGGAGGTGCGTTTTGGGATTGAGAATCGCTTCCAGGCGATGTTCGAGGTGCAGGCGGTTCGCGCCTGGTTTCGGCAAGCCCCGGTGGCGTTTTTTTTCGCCTTCCTGGTGACCCTGCTTTTCTCGGTACCACTATACGCCTTGAAGATCGAGCTGACGCCACAGGAGGTCGCGTTCCTGCCCGGCCTGTTTTTTGTCGTGCTCGGCTTTCCTGCCCGGGTTCTTGCCGGATGGGCGGTGGGCCGGGCGCGTAGGCGAGCGATCCCCCGGCATGGATTCTTCCGCGGGGTCTGTCGCCTGGCCGCGTTGCCCGTGGCCCTCAGCTATGTGCTGCTGCTGTATCTCAGCCAGTTTTTTTCATGGCATGGGGTGTACAGCCTGCTGGAACAACATGCCTTCCTGGTTCCCGCTCCGCTACTCGAGTGGATATGGGGCGTCTTTTAGTCATTTCTTGCAGTCTGGTCCCGCCTTGGCACGGTATGGAGAGCAGGGTGGTTGTGTGCAGTTGCCCGCCAAGGTTTGACAATCCAAAGAGTCCCGTGTCACGCTCCGCGGATGGAGTCCCCTATGAAAAAAATCCTTATTTGCGGTATCGCGTTTCACGCCCTCACTTCCTTTGCCGACGAGGCCCCCGGTTTCCGGGACCTTTTCAATGGGAAAGACCTCACCGGATGGGTGGACGTCAACACCTCCCCGGAGACCTGGTATGCCAAGGACGGCCTGCTTATCTGCAAGGGTAAGCCCATCGGTGTCATGCGCAGTGACCGCATGTACGAGAACTTTATCCTCCAGATCGAATGGCGCCACATGACCGCCGGTGGGAACTCCGGGGTTTTCGCCTGGTGCGATGCAGAAGTGCGGAAGAATCGTTTACCCAACGGCGTCGAAGTCCAGATGCTGGAGAATGAATGGTACAAGATTCACAATCGTACCAACGCCTACGTGAGTGGCGAGCTGTTTGGTGCGGGCAACGTGCGCACCACCCCGGATAATAAGCGCGGCAGCCGCAGCAAATCGATCGAGCTACGCTGCAAGGGCAAGGGCGAATGGAATCACTACACCGTGGTCGCCGTCGACGGCACCATCAAGCTGGCTATCAACGGAAAGTTTGTAAATGGAATCAGCAAATCGACTCGTAAAAAGGGCTACCTTTGCCTGGAGTCAGAGGGTGCCGAGATTCATTTCCGGAATATCCGGATCATGGAACTGGAACCGGGTTACGCCAAGCCCGGGGAAATAGCGCCTGTCGCAAAGTAGTGGACCCGGAAGCCCCGGTTGCTCGGGCTGGAGAACGGGCGTCTTCTCGAGGGGTTGAACTGCTGATCGCCCCGTGTTCGCGTGGTTTTACGAACGGATTTCCGGGGTAATCGTTGGCCCACCTGACATATTCAGGGGAACACCGCGTATATTTCTATGGACATGCGAGCTAACCGATTTGTGTATTGTGCTTTATCCTGTGTCGCGCCCGGGCTTTATGCAGGCCCGGCGGAGCAGGCCTTTCCCAGGGGTGCGGAGATCTATGCCAGGCATTGTGTGGACTGCCATGGTGCGCGAGGGGAAGGCGTGCAGGACGAATACGATAAACCCCTGGTAGGGGATTTCGCCCTGTCCAGGTTGACGAGCCTCATCCACAAGACCATGCCGGATGATGAACCCAGGTTGTGCCGGGATAAAGACGCCGAGGAGGTCGCTAAATACATCAACAAGGCCTTCTATGGGCCGGATGCGGTGATTAGGCATCCGCGTCCGCGCATCGAATTTTCGCGCCTGACTGTCCGCCAATACGAGAACGCGGTGACTGATTTGCTGGCCGCTTTCACGGGTCGGGGGAGCACGAGGAAACGCGGGGGTTTACATGCGACCTACTATACCAAGCGGGCCAAGAAAAAGGTCTTCGAGCGGGTGGATGGAGAGGTTGCCTTCGACTGGAAATCCGGCACGCCGGATAATGACCGGTTCGATCGGGAGGCCTTTTCCATCGAGTGGCGCGGGTCGGTCATTGCTGAGCAGAGCGGTGTTTACGAGTTCTCGGTCAAGTCCGAGAATGGCTTTCAACTCTGGGTGAACGCGAAAGATGAAAAAGCCTTGATTGACGGCTACGTTGCTGCGGGGCCCGATGCGCCTGCACGCCGGGCCAGGATTCGTCTCCTGGGCGGGCGCGCCTACCCGGTTGTGCTGAAGTTTTTTAAGTACAAAGACAATACCGCCTCGGTGGAACTTCGCTGGAAGCCCCCGCATAAAGTCGAGACCCGGTTGACGAAATACAACCTGTCGCCCGAAAGCGTGCCCGCAAGCCTGGTGCTTGAGACGCCTTTTCCACCGGATGACAGCAGCGTGGGGTACCCACGCGGCACCTCGGTCTCAAAGGCCTGGGACGAGGCCACGACCTTTGCCGCGCTGGAAGTCCTCCGCAGCGTGATGAAGGACCTGGACCGGATGGCGGAGCTCGCCGGGGATGACCAGGGACGCGCCGCTAAGATCAAGGGTTTTGCGGAGCGCTTTGTTGAGCTCGCATTTCGTCGCCCGCTGACCCGGGAACAGCGTACGCGCTACGTGGATATTCATTTTGAGCAGGCCCCGGATGCGGAGCATGCGATCAAGCGGGTGGTCCTGATGGCGCTCAAGTCCCCGTACTTCCTCTATCCCGAGTTGCCGACCGGCCAGCCGGATGCATATACGGTTGCCTCGCGCTTGTCCTTTGGTCTGTGGGATTCACAGCCGGATGAGGACCTGCTGCGGGCGGCCCGGGAGGGGCATCTGCGCACCGAGGATGAGGTTCGGCGCGCGGCGCAACGCATGCTGCAAAACCCTCGCTCCCGTGCCAAGCTGGATGACTTCTTTCACGCCTGGTTGCGGATGGACGAGCCCGGGCTTGTCGCCAAGGACCGTGCATTGTTTCCCGATTTTGATGCGGCACTCATCTCGGACCTACGCAGTTCCCTGGAACGCTTCCTGGAGACCGTGGTATGGAGTGATCGTTCGGATTACCGGCAATTGCTGCTGGCAAATTACCTGTACTTAAACAAGCGATTGGTCGATTTTTACGGGGTGAAGGAGGATGTAGGATCGGATTTTCGAAAAGTGTCCTTTGACCCCAAGCAGCGCTCGGGGGTGATTACGCATCCGTACCTGCTGTCCTCCCTCGCGTATCCCCAGAGCACCTCGCCGATTCACCGGGGGGTGTTCATCATGCGCAACCTGCTCGGTCGTTCCCTGAATCCGCCAGCGGAAGCCCAGCAGTT